>JAICOJ010000038.1 GCA_025930755.1 Gemmatimonadaceae bacterium | reverse complement strand
GGCGTGCTGCTGGCAACCTTGCCAGCCGCACTCGACGCGCAGCGTCAGACCGACACGCGCCGCATTCGCGCCGAGTATGCGGGTGTCTTGCTGCAATCGAAGAAATACGACCAGGCGATTGCCGAGTACCGGCGGCTCGTCGCCGACGAGCCGACCCGCTTCGAGTATCGCATGGGCCTGGCACGCGCCCTGGCGTGGTCCAGGCGCCATCGTGACGCCGAGAGCGAGCTGGCGCGACTGCGGGCGCTGAGGCCCGGGCACGCCGAGGTCGAGCAGCTCACCCGAACGGTTCGTGCCGGACTCGATCCGTCGTCGGGCGAAGCGCGTTCGTGGGTGGTGCACGACCCGGCTCATCTACCGTACCGCATTCAGCTCGCCCGCGCGTATGCCCGTGAAGGGAAGTCTCGTCAGGCGGCCGATCAGTTCGACACGATCTTCCGCCAGGGGGCGCGGGATGATCTCGCGCAGGAAGCGGCAGCAGCGAACGCCGACGCAAAGCGTTTCGCCACCGCCCTGCCGCTGTACCGGCGCGCGATCGCGCGCGCGCCATCGGACACTGCGCTCCGCCACGATTATGCGCGTTCGCTCTGGTCGGCGGGCGAACGGCAGGCCTCCCTCGCACAGTATGACACGCTGCTCCTGCGCTTCCCGTCTCCGGCGTGGCTGGTCGAGCGCGCGAAGCTTCGCGTCGCCATGCGTGACCACGACGGTGCCGAGCGGGATCTGGCGGCGGCGATCGCGATGTGCCCGACGGCCGAAGCGCACTTCGTGCGGGGCGAGCTGCGGCGATGGGATGGGCAGCTCGGAGCCGCGCGCGCCGAGTACGAGCGCGCCCTGCAGCTCGCCGGAACCGACTCGGCGGGACGGGAGATCCGCCAGCTGATCGCGCTCATTGAGCGCGAGGCGCGGCCTTCGCTCGGGGCCGCCCCGGAAGGCGATGCCGTCGGGTGGGTGGGACGCGCGGAGCTCGCCGCTGACAACACCGGCTTCTCATACGTCAGCGGCGGCGGGCGCTACGGCATTCCGCTCGGGGGGCTCGCGGCAGTCAGCGTTGGGATCGAGCAGCGGCGGGTCACGGCGAAGTACGATCTCTACACACGCGAGAGTTACGGATTCGGTGCCGACCTGGGGGCGACGTTCGGCCTGCCCTTTGCCCGCCTCAGCGCGCGCGGAGGCTTGCTTCGCCATGGCGGTGCGACGGAGACCGGGTACGGCAGCGTCGGAGTGATCGGTTGGTGGCGCTCGTGGCGTGCGTCGGCGGAGGTCAAGCGGGAGCTGGCGTTCCCACTGCTGATGACGGCACGCGCCCTGGCCACGAGTGACGACATACCGACCGGTGAGACGGTCGACGCATCGATCATGGCGACGCGCCAGATCTACGGGCTCGCCGGCGCGATCGGCGTCGTGGATTTCGGGATCGTCGCCGACATCATGCGTCTGACGGACGGCAATTCCCGCCCCGCGTTGACGACGACGGTGCGCTATCCGCTCGGAGACGCGATGTCGGCGCTGTACGTCGCCAGCGACCTTCGCTTCGAGGAACGTAGCGCCTTCTACTGGGACCCCGACCATTACATGGCGCACTCGTTAGGGCTGGAAGCCTCGGCGCGGCGGGATCGCGGCCTGTCCTATGTCGGTCGACTGCTCACGGGGTTCGCTCGCAGCTCGCAATTCGCGGTTCGCGGTTCGCAGCCAGATACCACCACCACGACCCGCTATGCCTTGCACGCCACGGCAGAAGGCGAGCTGTCGTACCGCGCGTCGGGATGGGACGCTGGCCTGACGTCGTGGTACGGTCGAGGACGCGAGGGCGACTACCAGCGTTGGGGGGGAAGCTTCCGGATTCGCCTCAGCACGCCATGATCACGCGCCGCAGGCTCGCGCATGCCGCCCCGATCACGATCGTGCTGCTCGTCATCGCGGCAGGGGTGGTCTGGCTCCACGCGCGGTTCGCGATCGAAGCGGAGAGTGTCGTGCTCCGCATCGGCGTCACGTTTCTGCTGGCCTTTCTGATTCTTCTGGTCATCCGGTACGTGATCCTGCTGTGGCTCAGCTATTTGCACCACGTCGACCCGACTCCGTCGTTCCTCGCTCCTCGTTCGGATGCCGCCGTCTCCATTCTGGTCCCGGCATTCAATGAAGGGCCCGTGATCGAGGCGGCGATCGGCAGCCTCCTCGAGCTCGATTGGCCGTCGTTCGAGATCATCGTCATCGATGACGGCTCGACCGATGACACCTACGAGCGCGCCTGCACGCTCGAAGGGACCCACGGAGCCGCGACGGTGCGTGTCATCCGCAAGGTGAATGCGGGCAAGGCGAGTGCGCTCAACACCGGGCTGGCGGTCGCGTCATCGCCCTTCGTGCTCTGCATGGACGCCGACTCCCGGCTCTCGCGGGACACGCTGCGGCGGGCGATGCGCCACTTCTCCGATCCTCGCATCGGCGCCGTCGCGGGAAACGTGAAAGTCGTCAATCGCGGGACGTTGTGGACGAGGCTGCAGGCGCTCGAGTACATCCAGGGCCTCAACCTTCCGCGCCGCGCACAGGGATTCATGCGCGTCGTCAACATCATCCCCGGGCCGATTGGCGTCTTCCGGCGCAGCGTCCTGACACGCGTCGGGGGCTACGACACCGACACGTTCGCCGAGGATGCCGACGTCACCATCAAGATCCTCGGCGCCGGCTGGCAGATCGTGTACGAGGATGGCGCGATCGCGTGGACCGAAGCGCCAGAGACGGTGCACGAGCTGCTCAAGCAACGCTACCGCTGGACGCGCGGCATTCTTCAGGCGCTTCGCAAGCGACGCGATTGGCTGGCGCGCCCGCGCGGCGATACCGCGGTGTGGCTCTCGTTACAGGCGCTTCTCTTCGAGGCGATCGTGTGGCCGGTGGTGAACGTCGTCGGGAACCTCCTGTTCGCGGTCGCGGCGCTCTCACTCGGCGCCGCCTCGATGGTGATGCACTGGTGGCTGTTACTGACGATGCTCGACCTCGCCGCCGCGCTTCACACGGTGGCGATGGAGGAGGAAGACATCACACTCGTCCCCCTCGCGATCCCCTATCGCTTTTTCTTCATCACGTTGATCGACGTGGCGAAAATGTTCGCGACGGTGGAAGAGTTCGCGCACGTGCGCATGACGTGGGGGAAGTTGGAGAGAAAGGGCGCTGGAACAGCGCCTTTTTACCGTCCACTATGACCATCGAAAAACTCTTCTCTACCATCATCCTCGTCGCCTTCCTCGTCACGATCTTTCTCGCGATGGGAAGCTACGCGGCGTACAAATGGCGCGAGTCGCGTCGGCCGAAGCTCGACGAGCACGCGGCGAGCGACGAGCCGGTGTACTTCGAGCGCATCACGCTGGGGGCCGATGACGACGAACCGGTGCGGTAATGTTCGCTGGGTAGTCCTCGTCGGGCTCACCGTCATTGGCGTTTCCGTCGCGCTCGCGGCGCGCGGCGATCGCGAGCCGACACGCAGTGAAGGACCGAAGCGATTCGCGGGGTCGACGACCGTCATCCCGATGCCATCCGTCCTTCCTCCAGCGACGCTGGCATCGCCGGTGCGAGTCGCGCTCGTCCGCGACCCAGCGGCGGCGGCGTATTTCACGCGGAGCGCCTCCTACGATTCGATCGTCGATCGCTGGACGGCGACCTTGCGCGCGACAGGCGCCGACGTGCGCGTGGTCGCGCCCGCCGAGATCGCGGGGAGCGGCGCTCGCGTGCTCGTGATTCCCTCGGCGCATTGTCTCAGCGTCGCAACGCGCGACGCGATCGATCGCGCCGGGGTGCGCGGCCAAGGCCTGATCGTCACTGGCCCGATTGGCACCAAGGACGCGCGCTGCCGTCCCATTGGCTACGGGCTTCTCGTTGCGCTCACCGGCGCGTCACGTGTGGAGCCGATCGAACAGCGCGACATCGCCTACGTCACCTTTCCGACTGGCAGCGCGCTCGCGACGCACATTCCGCCGGGGACGCGTCTCGAGCTCGACCCCGCGCCGTACGTCGCGCTCCGGCGCGCCGGGCGCGATGGGTTCTTCTCTTCGTTTTCGCTCCGGCCCGAGCCGGCGCGCGGCACCCGACTCGTCGACGCCGCGGTGGTCCGCTCGCGATATGCGGGCGCGCCGGTGGCATACTGGAGCTTCGAGCTCACCGGCGTAAACGACCTGCCCTGGGATCGCACGATCGCGCAGATGCTGGTCCGCAACGCGGTCGCCTGGGCGGCACGTCTGCCGACGGTCGAGCTCGAGCCATGGCCGCAGGGCAGGCGCGCCGCCGCGGTGCTGGCGCAGGATGTCGAGGACCAGTTCGCGAACGCGGAGTACGCCCTCGATTCACTGCGCGCTGCTGGGGTGCGAGGCACCTACTTCCTTACGTCGGAGCTCGCGCGCCGGCATGAGCGCCTGACGAGAGCGATCGCGGAGGAGGATGAGATCGGGACGCATAGCGAGAATCATCGCTTGCTGGGCGGCGAGCCAGCGGACGTTCAGCGTCGCCGCCTCGCGCTGACGCAAGTTCACCTGCGTGATCTCCTGGGCGCACCGGTGGCCGGTTTGCGTCCCCCGGAGGAGCAGTTCGACAAGGCCACGCTCGCCGCGTGGATCGAGGCGGGCGGGACGTATGTATTCGGGGCCAACAACTCGCGCGCGGCCGCTCCGGAGCTGCTCGAGGTAGATGGGGACACGATCGTACTCCTCGGTCGCGCCAACGTCGATGACTTCGACGCCGCGAGCCTCGCCTCGCGCGGGAGCCTGGATGAGATCGTGAGGGAGTATCTCGCGGAATACCAGAAGATCCGGGCGCTCGGCGGGCTCTATCTGCTGAGCTATCACTCGCAATTGCTCGCGCGTCCGGAGCTGGTGCCTGCGCTCGCGCGCATCGCGCGCCGCATCCGTGCCGACACGGTGGTCTGGCTCACCACCGCGAGCGATGTCGTCGACTGGTGGCGCGCCCGCGCCGCGGTGACGACGCGAGCGACGCGCCTCGATGCCCGCACGCTGACAGTCGCCCTTCACAATACCGGTCGCGATACGGTGCGCGGCCTGGTCGCGCGCGTGGCACTCGCCGGGGGCGCGCGAGCGTCGGGTTCAGCGCGCGTGCTGAAGTCGGAGGCCGGTACCCTGCGCTTCATCGTTCCTCCGCTCCCGCCCGGCGCGGAGCGGACCTGGAAGTTCGCGATTGCCGACTAGGAATCAGGAGTCAGGGGTCAGGGGTCAGGGGTCAGGGGTCAGGGGTGGTAAGGGGCCGCGGCGCTTCGCGCCGGCGGCCCTCATCAGATGAGCGCGGCAGCTCCGCTGCCGCGCCTTTCCTTCCCTGACCCCTGACTCCTGACTCCTGACTCCTGGCTCCCAGTCCGACGGTGCAAGGAATGCGTAGATCGCAACGCATGACCGCCATTCGTCCCGTCGCCCGTGGGCCGCACATCGAGACGCCGGAGGAAGCGCAGGAGCGGCTGCGGCGCGAAGTTCACGCCGGGCTTCGCGCCAATCCCAAGACGCTGCCGCCGAAGCTCTTCTACGATGACACCGGTGCCCGGCTCTTCGAGGAGATCACCAGGCTCGACGAGTACTACGTCACGCGCACCGAGCACGAGATCATGGAGGCGCACGCGGCCGAGATGGCAGCGCTCATTGGGCCGAATGCGGTGGTGATCGAGCCGGGAAGCGGTGAGGCGATCAAGGTGCGCGTCCTGCTCGACCATCTCGAGAACCCAGCCGCGTACGTCCCAATCGACATCTCGGCCGAGCAGCTGGCCCGCATCGCGCGCGAGCTCACCGAGGAGTACCAAACGCTCGACGTCATTCCCCTCGAGGCCGACTTTACGCGCGGACTATGTCTCCCGGAGTTGCCTGACACGACCCGCAACGCACGACGCGTCGCGTTCTTCCCCGGCTCGACGATCGGAAATCTCCATCCGCCGCAGGCCGTTGCCCTGCTTCGCGAGATCGCGCGCATCGTTGGCACGCGCGGCGGACTGCTCCTCGGCGTCGACCTGCGTAAGGACCCCACCATCCTGCACGCAGCATACAACGACGCCCGTCGCGTGACCGCCGCATTCAACAAGAACGCGCTCGTACGGCTCAACCGCGAGTTCGCCGCCACCTTCGACGTCGATCGCTTTCGGCACTACGCGTATTACAACCCGGTCGCGAACCGTGTCGAGATGCATCTCGTCAGCCTGGAGACGCACGAGGTCGTCGTCGATGGCGAGCGCATCGTGTTCGAACAGGGGGAGCCGATCTGGACGGAGTCGTCCTACAAGTACTCGCCGACCGAGCTCGAGGGCTGTGCCCGCGAGGCGGGCCTGGTGCTGCGACGAATGTGGTGCGACCACCGGCAGTGGTTCATGGTGGCGTTCTTTGAGACATAGGGGTCAGGAGTCGGGAGTCAGGGATCAGGGGGGCCAGGGGAAGGTTCGAGGAGAACAGCTCGCGCAGCTCCTACAACCCCCACCCTGACACCCCTGATCCCTGACTCCTGACTCCTGACTCCTGACTCCTGACTCCTAGTCAATGCGTGCTTTCCTTACGACGCTCCATCCACCGTCCCGCCTCACGAGCTGGTACGCCTGCTCGATCCGAAACCGGTTGTGCTCGCCGGTCGCCGGCGTGTCGTACCGGTCAGCAAGCAAGTGCGTTTGCACGGAGTCACCGGCCATGGCGAACACGTCGGAGAAGCGCACCACGTAGCCGGGCACATCCGCCCGGCAGACGGGGGTTCGGGTGGGCGCCCGGCGCTCGGGTTGACACTCGCCCTTCGTGACGCCGGTCTCGCGCAGCGCTGAGCGCACGTCGGCGCCTAACGCGCCACCCGGTCGCTCGCCGCCCACGCGGGTGAGCATTGTCGTATCGACGAGGAGCGACAGGCCGGGATCGAGATCGAAGGCCCCGCCCAGCGCCGCGGCGTAGATCTTTGCCCGCTCCGCCGCCGGCAGCTGCGCGACCTCGAGACCGCGGCCGCGCGCGTACTTGCTCGTGTCCTCCGCGCACGCGAGGAGGAATACCAGGCCGAGAGCCTTTCGAAACGAGGGTGAGGTCATCTAGGATTCGACGACTGAACGGCGGCGACGGTCAACTGAACTACGAACTGCGAACTACGAACTGCGAACTGCGAACCAAAAGGCTGACCTCGAGGGCTGTGTTCGCAGTTCGCAGTTCGCAGTTCGCAGTTCGCAGTTCGCAGTCTATTCAACGGATCCTCCCACATGCCAATAGCTCTTATTACGGGTGCCACTCGCGGCCTCGGCCGGGCGCTCGCGTTCGACTTCGCGCGGGCGGGATACGTCGTCTACGGCACGGGACGAAGCGAGGAATCGATCGACGCGCTCGCCACGGAGGCGAATGGGGCGAAGCTCAACATCCGTCCCGTTCGCTCCGACGTCGCGACCGAGGCGGGAGCCGATGCGATCATCACCCGTCTCGATGCCGACACATCGCCTCTCGACGTGGTCGTTCACAACGCCGGCGCGCTCGGCGAACGCGTGGAGCTCGCGACGTATCCGATCAAGACGTGGGACGATGTGATGGCGACCAACGTCCGCGGTCCCTTCCTCCTCACCCAGCGGCTGTTGCCCAGGCTCGCGCCGAATGCGGCCGTGATTTTCGTGTCGAGCGGCATTGTCGAGCAGGCCCGCCCGCGCTGGGGCGCGTATTACGTCTCGAAGGTCGCGGTGGATGCGATTGCGGCGACCTATGCCGTGGAGCTAGAGCCGAAGGGTATTCGGATCTTTGTCGTGAACCCGGGGCCCCTTCGGACCGAGATGCGCGCCGATGCATTCCCGAGCGAGGACCCGAAGTCCGTCCCCGCCCCCGAGCAGCGCACCGGCGTGTTCCTGTGGCTCGCGCGGAAGGCCGGCATGGAGTTGACCGGCTCGCGGTATGAGGCGGAGGAATTCCGGGGATGACCAGCCGACTGCATTACCACAGAGGCATAGAGGGCACAGAGAAGGGCGAACTGCCAATAAGCAGCTCGCCCTTCTCTGTGCCCTCTGTGCCTCTGTGGTAATAGCAGTCTGGCTCGTTGCGCTAAAAACTCTACTCGATGTTCCCCAACGCCCACGCCGCCATCCGACGGACCTCGGGATCCCGGTCCTCACGCAGCAGCGCCGTGAGTGCCGGGATCGCGGCGGGGTCCTCGATCTCGCCGAGGGCCCACGCCGCATTGATGCGGACGAGCGGCTCCGCGTCCTTCAACGTGCGCTCGAGCGCGGGGATCGCGCGGGAGTCCTCGACTTCCCCGAGCGCCCACGCGGCCGCGGCGCGGACCGACGCCTCCCGGTCCTCCAGCGCGCGCGTGAGTGGATCGATCGTGCTCGGATTGTCGGCGAAGCGCAGCCCGACCGCCGCCGCCTCACGAGTCACCGGGTTCTCGTCGCGGAGCGCCGTCACCAGGGTCTCGACGGCCGCGTCCTGCTGGGTCCGCCCGAGAAGGGGCGCGACGAAACGGCGCACGCACGGATCGGGGTCGCCGAGTGCCGCACGCAAGGGCGCGATGACGTCCCGTCCCTTCGGCGAGCTCGCCGCGAAACGCACGAGCTCCATGTCCCCGGTGCGCGCCCGCAGCGGCGTCGCCGGCCCGACGTACTGCCAGTTGCCGCTCCACATCGCTCCGCGCGAGGCGAGCTCGCAGAGGATTGGGTTCGCGTTGCGCACCGCCGCAATGAGCGCCGCTACGTTCTGTGCGTCATCTCGCGATGCCGAGGGCGCGTCACGCATTGGCGTGCCCTGATCGGGCGTGACGACCTCATCCATGACGACGAGTGCTTCGCCCATGACCACCGACCGGGCCGCTCGCGGAGCCACCGCGACGGCAATGGCTCCCGCGCCGATGACCATCGCCGCGATCACCAGCGGGGTGGCCGCTCCAGATCTCGTTCTCATTTACCGTTTCCCCAATGCCTGAGCCGCGATCTTCCGCACTTCGGGATCTGCGTCCTTGAGCAGCTCCACGAGTACCTCGACGGCGGCCGAGTCCTCGATCTCCGACAGGGCGTGTACCGCGGCGTAACGGAGGGCGTTGTCCTGCCCACGCGCGAGCACAGCGAGTGCGCCCACCGACGCCGGGTCACCGATCTCGCCGAGTGCGTGCGCCGCGATCTTGCGAACCTCGCGGTCCTGATCACGCGTGGCTTCGATCAGCGCCGGCGGCGCCTCACCGGTGAGGTCGATCTCGCCAAGCGCCCACGCCGCCTTCCGGCGCACGCCGACGTTCGCATCCGACAGCGCCCGCGAGAGCGCCGCCACCGCGCTCGCGTCCTCGATCTCGCCCAGCGCCCATACCACCATCTCGCGCACCTTGGGCTCGCGATCCCCAATGGCGGCCGACAGCGCCTCGACCGCGTGCGGGCTCTCGATCTCACCCAACGCCCACGCGGCCTGCGAGCGTATCTCGGCGTTCTCATCCTTGAGGAACGGCAGAAGGTGCGGCACACCCTTGGGTGACTCGATCTCGCCGAGCGCCCATACGGCGGTCTTGCGGACCTCGGGGCTCGAATCCTTGAGGGCGGCGCCCAGCGCGTCGACCGCGTTGGCGCTTTCGATCTCGCCTAACGCCCACGCGGCCATCCGGCGAACCTCATCATCCCGGTCCGAGCGCAAGGCGTCCGACAGCGCCGGCACGCCTGCCGCGTCCTCGATCTCACCAAGCGCCCATGCCGACATCCGGCGCACTTCGACGCTCTCGTCCGACCGCAGCGCCCGGCTGAGCGCTTCGACCGCACGGGGATCCTCCATGCCACCGAGCCCTTCCGCGGCCGCGAGGCGCACCAGTGGGTCGCCGTCCGTCAGCGCCGCCGATAGTCCGGCCACCGCCCGCTCGTTCGCCTTCGAATCCTGCTCGTGTTTGTCATGCTGCCTCGCCTGCTTCGACTGCGGGTCGCTCAGCGGTTGGAACGGCTGCGAGGGTTGGGGGGGTGGGTCCGGCATCTGAATGTCGAACCGGAACGCCACGTCGCTCGCGTAGTCCGCCGCCACGTCCTTCGCGGTCTCGAGACTCAGCGCAACGTTGCTGAGGACTTCGTCCTTCAGCAGCCCGAGCTCGCTACCGAGAGTCTCGAATGCCGCCGTCACCTCACCAAGACCAGATCCTTCGCCGGCACCTTCGCCGACGCGGATCGCCGACCCTTCTTCGTGAGTCGCTTTCTTGTCGTAGGCGACCGTCTCCTCTGTCTCTTCGCCGGCGTCGCTGGTCGGAGCCGGCGCCATGGCCGCCAGTGGCATCGCGATCGCTGCCACGAACACCGCGACGGCGAACGAGCGAGCGCGTGAGGGCGCACGGCGCGGGCCGATCGGATCGAGGATCGCGAGCAGGCGTCCCTCGAAGTCGGAACGCTGCGCCATCGGCAATGCGACCGCGGGAGACCGCGACGTGCCCGCATTCCGCACGATGTCGAGCAGGTCATCGGCGTACGTCGACGCCGTCATGCCGGAGCGAATCACGAGATCATCACACGCACGCTCGCACTCATCGCGCAGCTTGCGTGCGGCGCGCCACACGAGCGGGTTCATCCAGTGCAATGCGCACGCAACGCGCGCCACGAGGCACGTCGCAACGTCGTTGCGACGCACGTGCGCGAGCTCGTGGACGAGGACCGTCAGTCGCCGCTCTTCGCTCCAGGATGTCGCGACCGGTGGCATGACGATCGTCGGGCGCAGGATGCCAAGCGTCACCGGCATTCCGACGTCGGTGCTTTCGTAGAGACGCACGACACCGCCGACGCCCGCCATCTCCTGCGCATCCTGAAGGAGCTGACGCCACGAGGGATCGCGCACGGGAATCGCGCGGCTGACGAGCCTGCGCGCCGCGATCGCCCCGATCGCGAGACGGACCAACAGGGCGACGGCAATCACGATCCAGAGCGCGACGAAGCCTTCCGCCGGAGTGATCGCCGTCATCGTTGCGACGGTGCACCGCGAGAACACCGGACAGGCCTCAGCCTCGGAAACCGCCGGATCGCTCGTACCCGACACCAGGCGGGCGGCGAGCTCCTGCGCATCGGGAAGCGCCGCATCGTTGCTGGCGAAGACGGCGCGCTTCGGCCGTCGCGTCTCGGTGTTCTCCTCGGGAGATGCCGCCGGTGCGGGCGGCGGCGTCACCTGCTCCACGGCCGGCGCGGGCACCGGGACGACCTCGAGACGAGGCAGCACGGCCGACAGGACGGGAAGCGCGATGAGCACCACGATGCCCACGGCCCAGGCGACATGTCGCGTCGCGGCCGAGGCGCCACGCATGAGTCGCGTGACGACGAAGATGGCGATGAGGAGCAGCGCGCCCTTCGCGCCGGCGTCGATCATCGTCGGGATCCAGCTCACGAAGCGCTCCATGTTACCGTCCCTCCTTCTTGGCCTTGCCGATCCGATCCGAGAGCCGCTCGAGCTCGGCGGGGGTGAGATTCGCGTCCGACATCTGCACGAGTGCCACGAGCGCCTGCTCGGCAGATCCGTCGAAGAACGTATGGACGAGGTGCTTGAGCGCGGCGAACCCGGCTTTCTGGGTCGGGATCGCCGGCAGGTAGACATAACGGGGCCCGTCCTGCTTGTGCTTCACGAGGCCCTTGTCCTCGAGGACACGGAGCGTGGCGCGGACCGCCGAGTAGCTGGGCGGGTCCGGCATGCGCTCGATGACTTCGTTGACGGTGGCTTCACCGCTCTGGTAGAGCGCGTCCATGATTTCGCGCTCCCGGCGGGGCAGCTTGGTTTGAGGCAGGACCATGAGGAATCCGGGGCTGTGGAAATGCTAGATATCTAGCAGGCTGCTAGCTATCTAGCAGGGCCCGGATTCCTAGTCAAGTAAGAGTTCTGTAAGCCGATTGGGGGTCAGGAGTCAGGAGTCAGGGATCAGGGGGTTAGAGGTGAAGGGGATCGATCACGGTGACTGGGGAGCGATCGCCTACCCTGAACCCTTCCCTGATCCCCCCTCATGATACGTAGCTATCGTGACCTTCACGTCTGGCAGCTCGGTATTCGCCTGGTCATCGAGTCCTACAAGGTGGGACAGCAGCTGCCATCGGATGAGCGATTCGGTCTCACGGCCCAAATTCGCCGCGCAGCCGTTTCCGTGCCGGCAAACATCGCCGAAGGCCATGGACGCTCATCGCGCGGTGACTATCGCCATCACGTGTGGATCGCCGCCGGTTCACTGCGCGAACTGGAGACACTCTTCGAGATCCTCACCGTGCTGAAATACGTCGACGAAAAATCACTCGAGAGGGTGCGAGGGTTATGTGACGAGCTCGGCCGCATGCTGACACGCCTCGCCAAACGCCTCGAATCACCAGCTCCCAGCCGTTCCCCTACAACCCCCTGATCCCTGACTCCTGACTCCTGACCCCCAGTCAAACGCGCCGATACCTCACCCCCGACACCTCCACCGCAACCGCGCGATCTCCCGCGAACGTAAACCGCGCCACCGTCCCTGACCCCGTGAGCTCCACACGGAGCGCATTCTGTGCACCGTCAAAAACCTCTACCGCGCTCCACGCCTGACCGGCGCGCGCTTCGAGCTTTCCGTTGACGACGCTGAACACGAGACGACCGTAGAGCTCGTTCTCGTACGTGCCCGCGTATGCCTCGAGCGGGAATGGCAATGTCTGCGGACGTGCCGCTCGGCGCGCACGGTCGGCGGCAACACGCTCACGGAAGCCCTCGGCTTCGGTTCGGAGGCGAGCGAGCGAGTCCGCGGAGACTCCCTCGCCATTGATCAGGCGCGAGTACACGGCGCGCGAGGCCAGCTCGGCCAGGAGGAACCCCGTGCCGTTCTCGTTCGTCATGACGATCACCCCGATGCGACGCTGCGGCATGAACGACATGCTGGTCGTGAATCCGAGAAAGCCGCCGCCGTGCATGAGCAGCGTGTCGGCGCCGAGCGTTCCGATCTGCCACCCGAAGCCGTACCCGTTCACCGCGAACCCTCGCGCGGTGTGACTCAGTGTCGCCTGGCGGCGATGCGTCTCAGCGATCGCGGTCGCCGGGAAGACGCGGCGGCCGTCGACAACCCCGCCGTTGATGTGCGCCTCCAGCCAGCGGGCCATGTCGACGGCGCTGGAGACGAGACCGCCCGCCGCCTGCATGTTCGCATCGCCCTTGTTGTAGGGCGCGCGCGCGAAGCCGGTCGGCTCGCGGCGATAGGGCTGCGCCAGCCGCTCGCGCGGCATGCGGGAGACGTAGGCGCTCGTGCTCGTCATGCCTAACGGCTCAAAGATCGTGCGCTGAAGGACGTCTCTCCAGCTCTCCCCGGTGGTCGCGTCCATGGCCAGCGCGGCGACGTTGTAGCCGATGTTGCCGTATTCGTAGCCGCGTCCCGTTTTCGCCGGCGGATGCGACGCAAGGAGCGCAATCAGGCGATCGTTCGTGTGCTCGCCGCTGAAGGCCGTACGAAATACGATCGGCCCGTCGTTGTCGATGCCGTGCGTGTGCGAGAGCAGAGCGCGCAGCGTGATGGAATCCGGATCGAGCGGCGCCTGAAGCTTCGCCGTCGGGAGGTAGCGGCTGAGCGGAGCATCGAGGTCGAGACGACCCTGCTCATCGAGCAGCACGGCGGCGAGGCCGGTGAACGATTTCGTCGTCGAGGCGATATAGAAGATCGTCTCGGGCGTCACCGGGCGCTGCGCTTCGACGTCGGCCCACCCGAATCCCTTCGCGTAAATGACCTGCGTATCGCGCACCACCGCGATCGACATCCCGGGTGCAAGGTCGAGGGCGAAGATGTCGGCGAGGGTGGAGTCCAGACCGGAGGTGGTCGAGGAGGTCGAGGATGTCGAGGTCGTCGGCGGATATTGCGTGGCGCAGCCGGCCACCAGCGCGAGCAGAGCGAGGCGAGTCATCGGAGAATCGGGAGAGGGAGGCTACAAGCTGGCGATCAGCCCTGGCCGGGTCTTGAACGGATGAAACCGGCGTACCCACCCGGAGTGAACCCGGTCCCGCTCCGGAAGGAGCGGTTCAAGTGGCTCTGATCGGCGAAGCCCGCCTGAAAGGCGACCATCGACAGCGGCAGGGATGACGAGGCGATGAGATCGGCGGCGCGCGTCACACGCCGACGTTGGAGGTAGGACACCACCGAGGAGCCGAAGTATCGACGAAATTGGCGCGCGAGATAAACCGGATGAACTCCCGCTCGCGCGGCGACATCGCGCACGCGCACGCCGGCGCCCAGGTCGTCCATCTCCTCACGCACCTGCGCGAGCCACCCCGGGGGATCGCCGCGGGGCTCGCTCCGCAGCTCGCGCAGCGAAGAAAGTACGTCCGTCACGGCGCGCTCGAGGAGGACCTCGTCGTTCGGGCTCGTGCGCAGGAATGCCAGCAGCCGAAGAAAGGCGGGCACCGCCGGCCCGGCGTGGGTCCATCGCCACTGCCGCGCTGCCGGCTCCCACTCCCGAAGCGATTTCCCTTCTGCGGACGTTAGGCCGATCTGCACCGTGCGCGTGCCTCGCGGCCCGAATTGATCGGCATGTTCGGTGTCGCCGGGCTTGACGACGATACTCAGCGCACGCGCCGTCTCCTGGGCGCGGCCCACCGTCTCCCGCAGCGACCCGGCGACGACGAGGGTCACCGTCGTCTCGGCGTGAGCGTGACGCGGCTGCAGAAGATGCGGCCGGTAGCTGACCTCCCGAACTCGCGTCACTTGTACCGGACTCCGTGCTTCATCACCAGGTCCACCCGCTGCAACAGATTGATATACCGCAACACGTCGCCTCTCACCGCGATGATGTCCGCGTACTTCCCTTCGGTGATCGTGCCGACGTCCCGCTCCACCTTCATCGCGACCGCGGGCCAGTAGGTTGCGGCGCGAATCGCCGTCATCGGGTCGACGCCCAGCCGGTTCACCCACACATCGAGCTCATTCCACGTCGCCATCGAATGGAACTTCATGGGAATGCCGGCGTCGGTCCCAATGAGGAGAACCACCCCGGACTCCCGCAGCTGCGCGAACTTTCTCGCCAGTGTCGGCCGCCGGCTCGGCGTCATCTGAAAGTACGGTAATCGCTCCGGATGCTCGATCGAGCGCCGAATGTCGGCCACGATCGAGTCCGGCAGCCCTTCCTGCCACGAGGGATCGTCGAGCTTCTCCGGGTTGTCGCGAACGTACTCGTAGTTGAAGAGCCCTTCGATGGTTGGAGTCCAGAAGAGGGGTCCGGCGTTGCCGCGCGCCGTCCGCTCCCGGATCATGGTCACGATATCCGCCGGATACTCGGCCGCCGTCGCGAGCCCGGTGTGCTCGAAGTTGTCGACGCCAGCGGCGAGACCGCGGCGAATCTCCTCCGGGCGATGGGAGTGCGCGACGACCGGGAGCCCGCGCGCATGCGCCTCCTCCACGACCGCGCGCACTTCCTCCATCGTCATCTGGTCCTGGTCGATGAGCTTGATGACGTCGACGCCCGCCTCGGCCAGCCGCTTCACCTTGGCCCGTGCGTCGTTAGGGCCCTTCACCCCCCAGCGGAACGCCTCGGTTCCCGGATATGGCGCGTGCTGGATAAAGGGACCGGAGACGTAGAGCGTTGGACCCGGAATCCTGCCGGCGTTGATCGCCTCGCGTACGCTGATGCTCGCCTCGAGTGGCGCGCCAAGGTCGCGCGCGCTGGTCACTCCGGCGAGCAGGAGCTGCTTCGCCGACGCCGGCATGATGACGCTCGCGAAGAGCGACGGGTACGTGCGGTCCCAGTGCGCGTAGTCGGCATGCCCGTTGATCATGAGATGAACGTGCATGTCCCAGAGACCCGGAAGCACGCTCATCCCCTCGGTGGAAATCACTTCGGCGCCGGCCGGTATGGTGAGGCGTCCCACCTGCCCCACCGCCTCGATGCGCTCGCCTCGCACGATGATGACCGACTTTCGCAGCGGCGGGCCGCCGTGCCCGTCGATCAGCGTCCCGCCGACGAGCGCCTTGAGGGGAGCGTTCTGGGCAAGGAGTAGCGAGAGGAGCAGCGCGTGAAGCATGGGTCGTCCGGACGCGAGGGGTTCGAGGTGTGCGACGCGCTTCCAGCATGGCGGATGATCACGACGCAACTGCTGACGGCATTTTTACCGCGGAGGACGCGGAGGGCGCAGAGGGACTTCAACGGCAGGAGCCTTTCCAAACGCTATTGCAGTTGAGGTTCCTCTGCGCCCTCCGCGTCCTCCGCGGTAAAAAAAGCCGTTCGTTGTCCGCGGCTCTCCCGCGGATGCTCACCCGGAACGGTCGATGAGTGCGCGAAGCCGCGGCAGCTCGGCGTAGAGATTTCTGCCGGGGCACCGCGTCGACGCGTAGTCCTTGTGCGCGCCCAACCGTTCGCTGGGGACGCCGAACTGCCGCGCAAACGACGTAACCAGCGACGCCAATGCCCGCATCTGGCCGTCGGTCAGCTGTTCGTCCTCGAAGTTGCCTTCGACGACGATGAGAAGGTGGCCGGTGGGATCGTACGGCGTGTTGCTATCGCCGACGTAACGCCACGACCGGGCTTCCCCGACCGTTCCGTCGACCGCGATGTAGTAATGATAGGGAATGTCGGCCCACGCCGGCTTCCTGCGCCCGTCGCCCAGGCTGTCATCCCGCTGCGAGAACGCCTGCAATCCACGCAGCTTGTCCGCGAGCGAGCGCTCCCCGTTCTGGCGCGTCGCCGTGTGGTGGATGGTGATCCGCTCGATGCGATGCTCGCGCATCGGCAGTACCGGATCCTTCGCGCCCCATTCCGTCCGACTCACGATCGACACATCGGCGACCGCGGGTGCTGGCGTCCCGCGTGAAGCGCAGGCGCTCACCGCGATCACGAGAGCGGTCGCCAGGCAACGCCGGCGGTTCATCATCCTCAGCCTCGGCAGTGAAAGAGCGATATCCCGTCGACGGGCTCGCCGACGGTCAGCTTCGCCACCATCTCCCCGATGACGGTCGCGAACTTGAAGCCGTGCCCCGAGCACGGACTCGCGATCACGACCTCCGGGTGTAGCGGATGATGATCGATCACGAAGTGCCCATCCGCCGTGTTCGTGTACAGACACACCGCGCGATCGCGCAGATCGCCCGCGGCGTTGGGCAGAAACCGTTCGACGATTGCACGGGCGTTCGCGTCCTCCTGGTCGCTGATCGTGCGCCGGAGACGCTGCGGATCGCTGATCTCTCCATCGTGATGGACCGCGACTTTGACGCCGTCGCCGAAATCCGGAATCGTGTAGAACATCCGGTCCGACGTCTCCCACAGCGTGATCGGCAGCGCGTCCGGTGCAAATCGTTCAGGCTGCGCTCGTGGCGCAAACCAGTGCTGCATCTGGCGTTCGACTGAGAGCTGAATCTGCGCCCCGTTGAGAAAATCGGGAAGCCACGGGCCCAGCGCGAGAACGAGCCGATCGGCGACATACTCCCCAATGGCCGTCGCGACGCGGACCACGCCTCCCTCGGCGCGCCACGTCAACATCGGCTCACCCGTCCGCAGCACCGCGCCGTCGCGCGTGGCGCACGCGAGCAGGGCGCGGACGCACGCTTCCGGAAAGAGGACGCCCGCATGAGGCTCGAGCAGCCCGACGGCCCCGGGATCCGGAACGAGCACCGGGAAGCGACGGCGCACTTCGGCCGACGTCAGCAGCTCGTGAGGCAGTCCGTGTTGCTCCGCCGACGCCCGCGCGCCGCGAACGAGCTCACCATCCTCGGGACCGATCATCAAACCACCCGTACGGACCTGCAGCGGCTCACCGACCTCGCGGCCGAGCTCCTGCCACAGCCGGCCGGCACGCTGTACGAGCGGCACGTACGCGGGATCCTCGAAGTACGCCTCGCGGATGATCCGCGTCCGACCGTGCGTCGAGCCGTGCGCGTGCGGCGGCGCATAACGATCGAGTCCCAGAACACGAAGGCCGCGGCGCGCGAGCTCGCGCGCCGCGGCACTTCCCATCGCGCCGAGGCCGGTGACGATGACGTCCCAGCGCTCGGACACCGCTTACCGCTGGAAGCTGATTCCGAGGCCGATCAGCGACTTGGCGTCATCCAGCATCACTTTCTTGAAGCCGACGTCGAGCGACAGACCCGACGCGAAGCCGAACGAGACGCCCCCGCCCAGCGAGAAGGCCGTTCCCGACTCGGTCTCCTCACCCGATCCGAAGCTGCTCTCGACATCGAACCTGGTCTGCCCCCAGAAGAATGCCGGCTCAATGAACGGCGTGATGGAAATGTTGCCGCTCCTGGCGACGAGGGCAAAAGGAACTCCCAGGCCCACGGAGATCCCGCGTGCGGCGATCTGGATCGACTCGCCTCCGAGGTTGGCATCGATCACGTCCCCGGTTCCAAAGCCGACAGACGCGTTCAATCCGAGCACGAAGGATTGCCCGGAGTCACCTGTCCCAATGGGATTGATGAGGAGCGGTGCCGCGAACCGTCCGCCGAGCATGAAGGCACTCTCGCAGTTGACCTCCGCCTCCGGAACGTCGCAGGTGAAGTCCGCATAGCCACCGGTGAGGCCGAGGCTGGCCGTCCCCATTGGGATGTCGATGCCGACGCCGAAATTCCGGCGGCCCGCGTCGCCTTCCTCGTCCATGCTGCCGAATCGAAAGTTGAAGCCGATTCCGGTGACCGAGCGTCCGAGCCAGCTCGCGGGCAGCTGCGTTGGCAGGGCGCCGAAGGGCGTGATGGTAGCGGCGCCGCACGCTGCGGCCTCGTTGAAATCGGGGTTTTCCTGGTCGAGGCCCAGGCAGAACTGCGCCGAGGCCGGGGTAGAGGCTAGCGGCAGCGCAAGCAGCGCCAGTAACGTGACGTACGTGATGCGCATGGGGTCTCCGATGCGGTAAGTTGCGTGGGGGTCCGCGGCGTCGCGGAACCCCGACATGATAGAGGGCCCGCCCTCTGGCGCAATCCCTCCGATGACATTCGACTGCCGACGTCTGAGTCCTGACGTCCCTGAGCGTACTCAATGACAACCGTACTCTACCGCACCATCGCCGTCGTTCTTGCGCTTCCGGCGCTCTCGGCCTGCAGCACCATGCGGGAGATGTTCCCGTCGCGCGAGGAAGTCTTCAAGCCGATCCCTGTGACGATCGGCGACGTGCGCGTCATTGGCGAGGACACCCTCTACGTGCTCGAGTCGCCGGAATACGAGCTCGTCGCACCAATGCGCGAGCTCCTGCCCGATGCGCGCAAGGCTCTCGATCACACCGCTCGTGAGTACCGGCGCGTGTTCGGCGACGATCCGCAGAAGATCGTGGTCGAGCTGCGCGCGGTATCGCGCGATCGCGTTGCCGACGGATGGATTCCCGACACGGTGGAGCCAAACGACGGCCCGCGCCGTGCCGTCGCCCCCGCGATCGTCCCCGAGAAGCGCTCATCGCGCGCGCCCGTGGCGCCTGCGGGATTCCTGATGATGCGTGCCGCCCGCGCCTGGCTCCTCGCCCGCGCCGATTATCGCGTTGGCCGCTCGCCCTCGGCGCCCACCGCACAGGTGCGCTTCGGCGACGACGCGCGTATCCCCGACTGGGTGGAGGACGCACTCACCGATCTGATCGGCGGATCGCCGGCGCAGGAGATGTACGTGGCGCGCCTGGCGGAACGCGCGGAAACGGTATCGCTACGGGATGTGCTCGACGCGACGCGGCCGGAGCCGACGAAGGACGCACAACGGCGCGCGCAACTTCCGCCGACGTCCGCGACACGACCCGCCGGCGGCGTCTTCATGGGCGGCCCACCGAGCCGCGACCGCGGGAAGCTGGAGGGCGCGGAGCTCTTCCGCGCGCAGGCGGTCGCGTTCGCGATCTTTCTCGCCGAGCACGAAGGCCGTGAGTTCCTTGGCACCGTGACCGACCGCTTGCTCTCGGGCGAGTCCGCCGAGACCGCGCTCACCGCCGCGACGACGTTGCCTGACGATCTCGCGGGGATGGAGAAGGAGTGGAAAGACTGGTTGAGGAGGCTGGCAGCTCGGAAATAGGGATCAGGGGTCAGGAGTCAGGGATCAGGGGTGTCAGGGAATGCGAAAGGGGAAAGGAGACGAGCGTAAGCCGTTCTCCTTTCCCCTTCGTTTTCCCCGACACCCCCTGATCCCTGACTCCTGACTCCTGATCCCTAGTAGTTAAACCAGTACGACGCCTTGATGAGGAACGTGTTGTTCGGATGCAGCGAGAACAGATCCTCGTAATCCCTCATTCCATCGAACGTCGACGGGCGGCCAATGTCGCGGAAGCGGCCCTGCTGCCAGACGAAGAAGATCGATGAGCCTGGGCGGTACTCCCACCGCACGACGGCGTTCGTGTTCAGCTGCTTGAAGTCGAAGCCGCCCGGATCGCAGGTGCCGCCGGCCTCGCCCTCGCAGTCGCGTGCAAAGGGCTGGAAGCGACCCTCGTACGACACGCTCTGCGGATTGGTGAGTCCCCGCAGGTTGCGGAACGTTCCCTTCGAGATGTACGGCTGCGCGTAGAACTGCAGCGACAGAGTCGGCGTCGCCGTGAAGTTGATGCGAGTCGTGATGTTGACCGTCGTCTGGTCGAGCTCCGCGAACGCATAGTGCGTGCTGTCGTGACCCGGCTCGCCGAAGCGCTGGAAGAACTGATCGTCCTCGTGCTGCCACTCGTAGTAGAAGGACAGTGATCCGTTGAAGCGCGTCGAGAAGCGGTAGTTCAGCCATGGATCGAACCAGTGGCCGCGGCTGTTGCCCTCGTTGTTCCGCCAGGTTCCGCTGAAGAAAAATGGCGTGATGCGCCACCGCGAATCGCCCTCGACCCCGGCCCAGACGTCGTAGCTGGCGTCGCGGCGCACCGCGGGACCGCCGCGAGACGCCCGGTCATCGTAGCTGCGACCGGCGAAATCGCTCACCGTGATCCCCCAGTTCAGCCACCACTGATTCTGGAGCTGGACGTGCCAGTTGGTGTTCACCCCTTCGCGCGTCGGCAACCCCTCCGACGACCAGTAGCGCCAGTAATTGCTGTTGAAGTTCGCGCGACGCCAATACTTGTTGGGCTTGGTGAACTGCAGCGCGAACCAGTTGCGGAACATGATCTCATCGGCGCGCTGGAGCCAGCCGAGATCGTTGAGCTCATACCCGGTCGAGTAGCGCTGGAGTACGCTCTGGAACCGCGTGATGCCCCCGCCGAACTTGCTCATCGAGATGCGCTGTGCGTCGCCGATGAGGTTCTCCGCCGTCGGGTCGTACTCGACGTCGTCGTCGGGACGCTGGTAGTAATGGGCGGCGTTCGTCTGGATCGCGGCGATCGCCGAGGGCTCGCCTCGCACCGTGCTTCCGGACAACATCGCCGCCACTTCGTAATTGTTGCTCCAGAACCGGTGCCGGCCGTCAATGCCGATCGCGTACGCCTCACGAGGCATCTCCGACCGGGTGACGTCATCGAGCCGGCGGTTGACGGCCGTCATCATGAGGCCAACGTCGCTCTGCCCCTTGTTCAGGTCCTGCCGCAGGCGGGCGACCGCATAGTTCGTTTGGGGCTCGATCGTCGTCCCCTCGGCACCCACTTCATGCTGCGTGAGCGCGTTCAGGAAGCCGACGGACAGGCCGCTGCCTAACCGTCCGGTGATCTTCGTGGCGCCCAGGATCGTCGTCGAGAGCGGATCGCCGGACTCACCGCCGAGACGCGGCGCGCGTCCAATGCGCCGAGAATAGAAGAGGCCGCGGCATCCCGTGTCGATGTCCTGACAGTTCGTGCGGAAGGTGAAGATCCCCATGCCTTCGAGGAAGAAGGGGCGCCGCTCCTCGAAGAACGTCTCGAACGCGGTGAGGTTGAGCGTCGCCGGATCGGCTTCGACCTGACCGAAGTCGGGATTGATCGTCGCGTCGAGCGTCAGGTTCGACGACAGGCCGTACTTGATGTCGGCGCCGTAGGAGCCGAGCGTCGGGTGGCTGTAGGTCGTGCGATCGTTGGCGTCCGTCGCTTCGTTCGTCACGCTCTTGGCGACGACGTAGGGCGCGATCTCCAGACGGCGCGGAGTCGGGATGTTCGTGATCCCGCCGATCTCGCCCGACTGCGACACGTACCCCTGCTTCGATCGGCTGAAGAGCGGCCAGCTGATGCGCGCGTTGGTGCGAGCGATGTCGCGCACGATCATGAGGCCGAAGGTGTGCTCCGGCTTGTTCGCGAAGCGCAGCTGGCTGAAGGGAATGCGGAACTCGGCGACCCAGCCCACGCTGTCGATCGCGGTGGCGACGTCCCACACCGCGTCCCACGACGCGTCTTCGACGTTGTCGTTGTACACGTAGAAGTCGCGCTTCACACCGGCGGGATTGACGCAGAACTGATAGGCGGTGCGCTTGTCGTGATAGGAATCGATGACGAGCTTCACCTGCTCCGACTGCGTGCGCACGTCGCGCCGCGACAGGAGGGAGATGATGCTGTCGGGCGCGGGGTCGTACATGCGCACCAGGACATAGAGGTTCTTGTCATCGAAGGTCACGCGCGCCTCGGTCTTGAAGCGCGTTTCGGCGCCCTCGGTGGGCTCGTACTCGAGGAACTGATCGATCACCTGCGCTTGAGCCCAGGCCGGATCGTCGGTGCGTCCATCGAGCACCGGGGCGATCGCGGCGCGGCTGGCGCTGGCGATGCGTGCGTCGGCACGGGCGGTAATGGGAACGTCGGTCGGTGGTGCGCCGTTCGACGCCAGGGTTTGCGCAATCGCCAGGGAGGGGGTAGCGGCGAGCGCGAACAGAACAAAACGAAGCATGGAGAATTCCCCGAGTGGTTCGTGGCCGCGGACGATGGGTGTATCGTCGCGCGGCCCCGGCTGATCCGGGGATGCGACAACCGGGGGTGCTAGAAGGTTGGCACCCCCTCGGAGGTAAAGCGTCTGCAAGTCGTAAGGATTATGAAAAGTGCTATACTGCGAACTGCGAACTGCGGACTGCGAACTGCGGACTGCGAACTGCGAACTGCGAACACGGCTTTGGACTCAGGGCCCGCAGCGAACTCGGCCGGCGTGTAATGGGTTCTTCGCAGTTCGCAGCTCGCAGTTCGCAGTCGTTACTTCAGATCCCCCGGCAATCGAGGAGTGCTCAATAGCTCACCGAATCGCCGCCACCGGTCGGCCGGCGTCGCACCGCGCTCCACGTACGCTTTCACGAGATCCTGGCCGAGGTTGTAATTGATGACGTAGCTGCGGTACGTGTCGAAGAAGCGGACGCGTTGGCGCGCACGCTCCGGTGAAGACAACGAGTACCGCACGAGCCAGTCGGCCGCCTGCTCGGCGGTAATCTGTCCATTGAGATAGCGGCGCGCCGCCTCGTTCCCGGCGTAGGTGAGCTCGCGCATCAGGGCCTGCACGGCATAGTAGGCGTCGGCTCGTGAGGCATCCAGCCCGGCGAGCGGAAACAGCACAGCCTTCTCGTACGCCACGCGCTCCTCGCCTGGAAACGCCATCTCGATCCCGTAGTTCGCGCTCCCCTCGGCGATCAGCGACTGCGGCGAGAACAACGGATAGACCGAGTACTCCTGCCAGCCGCGTCCACGCACGAGATGATGCTCGAGCAGCGCGTTGTACATATGATGGCCGGGATAGCCCTCGTGACAGGCGAGATCGACCGCGCGGTCGATGTAGATCGGCAGCTCGACGTTCACTTGAATGAGCGAGCGGTAGCTGCCCTGATACCAGTTGTAGCCGCTCCACGGCTTGTCGACGACCTGCTCGACGGTAAAGCGCTCCCCAGGCGGCATGACCAGGTGGCGCGATGTGCGCGCCTTGCACTCGGCGATCGCCGTCGCGAACACGGTGTCGAGCTTCTCACGCGGAATCACGAACGCGCGGCGGAAATCCTCCATCCGCTGGGGCACCGGACCGGTGCCCGGGAGTACCCGCGAGAGCGTATCGATCACCCGTTGGAAATGCGCTTCGTCGTGCGTCGGGGCGACGGCATCGTAGAGTGCCTTCGATTCTTCATCGAAGGTGAACCGCTCCCCCTGAAGCATCCGGACACGGGCGCGGAGCGAGTTGAGCTGCGTCCTGAGGTAGCGGTTGCGCAGCGCCGGAAGATCCTCGCCGGCCGGCGTGGGCCCGAGCTGCGCGATGGCGGCGTCCGCACGGCGCAGGATCTCGTCCAGCGACAGCTTCGCCGAGTCGGCTGACGCTTTCCATGCTGGTGGGCCGTAGTAGGCATCGACGTAGTTGGCGTCGTGCTGACCCACGGCCAGCACGAGCTTGACGTACGATTCGGCGATCGCGTTCATGTTCGGATCGGATTCGGACACGCGCGCCGACGCACATGCGGAGAGCAGGACAGCGGCGACCAGTGAAGAGCGTGCAGACACGGTAGCTCCTTTCGGGACGAGTCAATATAGGGGCTGCACACGGCACGCCGCGCCTCGGCTGAGCATTATTTCATAGAGATGAATTCCTTCGCCGCCCTTCTGCGTCTCGCATTGCCGATCGTCATCGTGCAGGTCGGCATCATGTTCATGGGAGTGATCGATACCATCATGGTCGGTCATCTCTCGGCGCGCGCGCTGGCGGCGGTCGCGCTCGGCAATCTCTACTTCTGGGCGTGCGGCATCTTCGGCATGGGCGTGATCATGGCGCTCGATCCCGTGATTGCGCAGGCCGTCGGCGCCAGGGACGAAGTCGCCGTCGCGCGTGGCTTCCAGCGCGGCTTCCTGCTCGCGCTACTCCTTACCGCCCCGATATCGATCGCGCTGCTCTTCGCCGAGCCGGTTCTGCGCGCGCTGGGGCAGGCTGACGACGTCGTTCCGCTGGCCGTGTCGTATGCGCTGCTCTGCATCCCCGGCGTCCTGCCATTTCTCGCCTTCACGGTGCTCCGGCAGACCCTCCAGGCGATGGAGCTGGTGCGCCCCATCGTGGTGACGATGATCGTCTCGAACGTCGCGAACATCCTCCTCAACTGGGTGTTGATCTTCGGAAAGCTCGGCGCCCCCGCGCTCGGCGTCGCCGGTGCCGCGTGGGCGACGAGCGCCGCGCGATGGTTGATGGTCCTCATCCTGTTCGCGGTCGCCTGGCGCCCACTGCGCGGGTACCTCATGCCGGTGCGCGCCGACACCTTCGCGCTCGCGCCACTGGGACGGATGCTCGCGCTCGGCGCGCCAATCGGGCTCCAGTTCCAGCTGGAGTACGGCATCTTCGCCGTGGTCGGGTTGCTGATGGGAACCATTGGGACGGTGCCGCTCGCCGCGCACCAGGTCGCGCTCAACATCGCGTCGTTCACCTTCATGGTGCCGATGGGGGTCGCTGCTGCCGTCGCGGTCCTGGTCGGGCATGCGGTCGGGCGCGGCGATGCGATCGAGGCGCGGCGGGCAGCGCGTGCGGCGCTGGTCGTCGGGGTCGGGTTCATGGGGCTCATGGCGATCGTGCTGCTGGTGGCCCCGGGAGTGATCGCGCGCATCTACACGAGTGACGCGGCCGTCATCGGCATCGCGCTCATCCTCATTCCGCTCGCCGGCTTCTTTCAGGTCTTCGACGGAATGCAGGTCGTCTGCGGCGGCATCCTGCGCGGCCTCGGCGACACCCACTCCCCACTCGTCGCCAACATCGTCGGATTCTGGGTGCTCGGCCTCCCGTTAGGCGTGTGGCTCGGGATGCGGTTGGGCCATGGTCCGGCGGGTCTCTGGTGGGGGCTGGTCGTGGGGCTGGCCGTGGTTGGTCTGGCGCTGCTCATCCGCGTGCAGGTGCGGATGAAACGCACGTTGAAGAGGGTGGAGATCGACGATGCTGACAGGGATCAGGAGTCAGGGATCAGGGGTCAGGGGGTGACAGGGTGAAGGGCGTCAGAAGATGCCTTGCCGTTCTCTCCTGAAACCCGTTCCCTGAACCCCCTGACCCCTGACCCCTGATCCCCAGCTCTTAAGTCTCTTCCATCACCGACACCCCCTCCCTCCCGCTCATCTGCCACTCGACGTACAGGCGCACCTGACCGCCCGCGGTATGCTGCGGGGTCGCCCAGCAACGACCGGTCTCCATGCGGAGGTTCCCGGTCACGTGCTGGAAGCGACCCTCGAGACATCCCATGGCACGAACGATCGCGACCAGCGACCCGTGCTCGAGGTTCTCTCCCCTGTACGTGCCGATGACGATGTCACCGGATTGCCGGCATTCGAGCACGACGTGCTGTGATGTCGGGACGCCTCCGGTGAGCGTCAACCGAAAGCGGCGCCCGTCGTACGAGGGCGTCCGTTCGCCTTCACCGCGTGAGTGAGCCTCAGGCATCCGTCATCGGGAAACGCACGGGCGGGAAGATGACGACTCACATACAACCGCACATCGTCCTGGGGACGAGGCGCATGTACGCGCGGATGACGGCCCGCTATTCGGATGCGGAGTCGTGCCGGTGACGAGGGGACGTTAGGCGAGGGTCCCTCCTTTACGGAACCCGTACATTCCTCCGACGCGCTCCCCACCCCCGGTATCCAAACCGGGCCGCATTATCGGGGCTGGTGCACGCGTCGTCCCCGTCTCACCGGAGATGCACATGGCCATCCTGACCGTCATCGCGCTGGCCGCTGTCGTCGTCGTCGAGGAGGACGGCTCGCCTCGTGACATGCCGATGTCCGTGCCGCGCTCGCGCGCGGTGGTCGTCGACGGGACCATCGAGGAGGCGGAGTGGCGCGGAAGCGCGGTCGTGAAGCGACGGGACGGCGAGATGCTGCTGCGTCACGACGGCAAATACCTCTACATCGGCATCCGCTCCACGCGACGGGGCTTCCCGAGCGTATGCCTCTCGCGCGGCAGCAGCGTTCGCGTGATGCACGCGTCCTTCGCGCTCGGTGAGGTGACGTACGCGAAAAGAAACGCGACGTGGCGGCTGGGTGCTCCATTCGAGTGGGAGCCGCCGGCGCGCGCCGTCGGGAGCGACCGCGACCCGCAGCGCGCGCGGTTCCTCGCCGAGCGTGGCTGGCTGGGAAGCACCGTGCCGATGGGCAACCCTCGCCATGCGGAGATGCAGATCGCGCTCGATCAGCTCGACCCACGCGATCTGCGCATCTCGGTCGCGTATTTCCTGGAAGACACGGGCGGCGGCGAGGAGATCGCGGTGTGGTCTCGCACCGGCGCTCGCTCAGCACGCGATGGCTGCGCCGACGAGCGCCTCGTCCGCGGGTACGCGCCCGAGCGGCTTACGTTCCGGAAGAATACCTGGACGCGGGTGAGACTGCGGTAGTCAGTGTCGTCCAGGAGGTCGAGGTGAGCGAGGCAGGGCGTCGAGGTGACCGCGTTGAAGTCGCCTCGATCACCTCGACCACCTCGACCACCTCGATCACCTCTGCTTCTGACACCCCTCTCGCCGCGCCGTGTCCGACAGCGCGACGATCTTCCACCCCGCGCTCGTCTTGAGCAGCTGAAACGCGTCGACGCCACAGTGGCTGAACTTGTCGCCGAGGTGGAAGTCGTATTCCGTCCATACCGAGGCGAGTGGGCCGTCGATGCGGACCTCCGGCGAGAACATGCGCTCGTTCCAGGGCTCGGTCGCGTGGCTGAGCGCTTCGATGAACTCCGAGACCTGGGTCAGTTGGACGCGGGATTCGCCGTTGCGAGTCACGACCCGCGCGAGCGTCGCCGACGAGTCGAACACCGAGCGCGCCATCACGGTATCGCGCGCCTTCATGGCATCCCAGAGCCGCTGGACGACGGCGAGCACCTCCGCGCGCTCGTCAGGCGCGGCGGTTGATTGCGCTTCCACAGCCGTTGAGAGCCCGAGCAGGAGAGCGATCAGTGTGACGCGAAGTGATCTCATTGTGCGCTTCCTCATTCCTCGTTCTTCGTTCCCACTCATCCCCGCGGTGCGCCCGAATTACGCGCCGCCATCTCGGCGAGCAGGCGATCGAGCTCCGCGGACGGCAGCCACCGTCCGCGAACCATCACGCCTGCGCGCCGCGCAACGTTGCGAACATCGGTCAGGGGGTTCGCCTCGAGCAGGATGAGATCGGCGCGATTCCCCACCGCCACCGTCCCGAACTGGCCGTCGAGCTTCAGATCGTTCGCGGCGTACTCGGCGACGTTTCGCGTCCCCGACTCGAGGACCTGATAGGGCGTGAGCCCCGCTTCCTGCATGAGCTCGATCTCGTGGTGCAGCGCGAAGCCGGGAACGTTGAACATCTGCGGCGAGTCGGTTCCCATGAGCAGCTTCGCGCCCGAGTCCGCCAGCGTCTTGAGCAGCGTCCGGCGCAGCGAGAGATATCGCGCCGAGACCTCCGCGCTCACGCCGTTCATCTGATCCTGCTGAATACGGTTGCGCTTCTGGTTCGACCAGCCCGTGATCCACTGGGGCTGGGCGTACTTCATCTCCGCGCGCTTGGCCATGTCTTCGGGCGCCTCGGGCGAGAAGAAGCTCTCCCAGAGAAACGCCGTCGGGACGTTCCACGTGCCGGCCTTACGAGTATCCGCGGCCAGTGCCGCGAAGCGTGATGCGTCGACGGCGTTGACCATCTCGCCGAGGTTGGCCTGGTCGGCCATCACCCGCATGCGCACCGCCTCGGGGACTGCCGCCTCGAGATAGCCATCGAGGTGATCGATGGTCGATTGCCGACTCGCGAGCGTGTGCTCGAGCCCGACCGCTTGCGAGATGTGACCCGCGTAGGTGATACCGACGGCGCGCGCCGCGGCGACGATCGAATCGTACGACGTCCGCGGGATGCCGGGGTGCAGCTTGAGGAAATCGTAGCCGGCGGCCTTGTGCTCGCGAACGAGTCGGGCCGCGGTGGCCGGATCGCTGGCGCTATTCCCGTTGAGCGACGGCGCGCCGACGTAGATCGTGGGCCCGAGCATCTCTCCACTCGCGGTCTTGGCGCGAAGGGTGAGCTGATTCGGAGCGCCGAGCATGCCGCGGATGGTGGTGACGCCATTCGCCACGTAGAGGGTGAAGATGTCGCGGATGACCTGCTCGGGAGCCTGCGCGCCAGGAATGTGGGCGTGCATCTCGGCCAGCCCGGGCATGAGGTATTTGCCCCGTCCATCGACCCGCACGGCTCCCGAGGGAATGCGCGCCCGTGCCGACGGCTCGATCGACGCGATCCGCCCGTCGCGCACGATGACCGTCTGTCCCTCGAGGACGCGCTCGCGATCCATCGGGATGACATTGACGTCGACGAACGCGACGACGGGCAAAGGCGGGGTGTTCTGCGCGTCCACGAGACGGGCCAGCGGGAGTGCGATGGCGGCAAGTGCCGCGAGTCGGACGAAACGGAGTGGCTTCATGGGCGCGGCAAGGGAGGAGAGTCCAGGGCAAGGAGCCCGGCGGCGGGGGGCGATTCCGGGTATCCCCCCGGCCTACCGGAGTCCTGAAGAACCACGCGAGTCTATGATGGCGCCCGGGCTCGGAGGCGGAAGAGGAAGGGTTTGGATATTACCGAGCACTTACAGGGGGGAGGGGTCAGGAGTCAGGGGTCTGGGGTCAGGGATGGAAAGGCGCGGCAGCTTTGCTGCCGCGCTC
>JAICOJ010000033.1 GCA_025930755.1 Gemmatimonadaceae bacterium | reverse complement strand
GTGGCCGTCGACGTGTTGAACTCGCGGGTGAAGCGGGAGCGGCCGAACTCGCCGGCGACGCCCTTGATCAGGTAGTCGATCATCTCCTTCGAGGTGTACGTCATCTCGACGGTGAGATTCTCGATCTTGGTCGTGAAGTAGTTGTACGCCCACACCGCCGGAATGGCGACGAGCAGTCCGAACGCGGTCGTGATGAGCGCCTCGGCGATACCGGCCGAGATCGCGCCGAGTCCCGCGGTGCCGGCGGTCGCCATGCCCTGGAACGAGTTGACGATACCCATCGTCGTGCCGAGAAGGCCGACGAACGGGGCCGTCGCGCCCACCGTGGCGAGAATGCCAAGGCCGCGCTTCAGCTCGGCGAGAATGATCATCATGTTGCGCTCGACCGCGCGCTCCGCCGAGTTGATGTCGGCGACCGTCACCGAGCCGTCCTGAATGAGCGGGCGGACCTCGCCTAACGCGCCGCCGAGCACCCGCGCGACGTGCGACTTCTTGTAGCTCTCCGCCAGCTTGATCGCCTCGGTGAGATTGTCCTCCTCGAGGAACTGCGAGAACTCAGGGGCGAACTTGCGGGTCTCCGCCTGTGCCTTCCGCAGCGCCCACCACTTCTGGATCGTGACAGTGAGCGACCAGATGGACATGCCAAGCAGCACGAAGACGATGCCCTTGGCGAACCAGCCCATGTGACCCCATAGCTCGATCAGATCGACATTCATAAGTCAAAACTCCAGGCGTGGGGGGAGTTACTTGTTGAGCTTGAACGCGAATGGCAGCTGGACGAGCTGCTTCACCTTTCGACCGCCGACTTCGGCGGCGTAGAACTTCATGGAGGGAAGCACCGCCCGCACCGACGCCGTGAACAGATCGTGCGACGACTTGAGGACCTTGAAGGTCTTCATGTCGGCCCTGCCTTCCGTGTCGACGACGAATTGCGCGAGCACTTCGCCCTCGACGTTGCTCTCGCGGAGCACATCGGGATAGCGCGGACTCGGATTACCGGGAACCGCGAGCGCGGGCTTCTCCACCTGGAACTCGAAGTAGGCCTGGTCGGGATTGACGGGACCTGTGCCACCTTCGACACCCTTGCCCGTTCCGCCGGCGACACCCTTCCCGGTGAAGTCGTCCTCGTTCGTCACGGCCTTGGTGAGGTCGACGTCAGGGATCTTGTCGGGGATCTCGATGGGTGCGGTGAGCACCTGGAATCCCTTGGGCGGAGGCGGAGCCGCGACGATGTCCGGCGGCGGAGGCGCCTTCTCCTCCGGCGGAGGCGGTTCGTCCTTGGGGACTTCGACGAACTTCACCTCTTCCGTTTTTTCCTTCGTCAGCTCCTGGCCGGCGTTCGCCGTGGCGTAGATCAGGAGCCCGGCGAGGACCGCGTGCATGATGACGCTGAACACGGTTCCGCCGGTGCTACGCACTTTCTTGGGCTTCGACTCGATCAGCTCGTTGAACATGCCAACCTGGCCCGGTCTGTGGGTGAGCGTGGCTCAACGCAATTGCCGTGCGGGTGTAATGCTACCGGGCGAAGATTACAACAGGAACGTTGCCAACATTAAGAATTCATGAAGGCGTGGTTATTTTGAGGTAACGCAGGTGGTTGCATAGCGTCGCATACTTATGCGCTGCGCGCCGACTGGGTCGCTTTGCCCTCGGGAAGCTCCTCGACACCAGCGTCGCGCCTTGCGGGGTCGGCCACCGGCAGAGTCACCGTAAAGGTGCTTCCCCGCCCCAGCCGCGATCGCACCGAGATGGAGCCGCCGTGCGCCTCGGCGATCCATTGGCCGATCGCCAGCCCGAGTCCGAATCCGCCGCGCTCGGCCATCCAGGGCCGGTCGCCCGTCAGCAGCGGACGGGACCGCGCGCGGTCGGCGCGCCAGAATCGCTCGAAGATGTGCGTCAGATCAGCCGCGGAGATCCCCACCCCGGTATCACGCACCGAGAACGCGACCGTCTTTCCAAACGATTCCAGGGTGAGCTCGACGCTGCCACCGCGTGGCGTGTACTTGATCGCGTTGGTGATGAGATTCAGAAAGAGCTGTCGCAGGCGCGTCGGGTCGCCGGCCACCGTGACCGGCTCGACCACAGGCATCGTTACCGTGAGGCCGCCCGCTTCGCCGAGGATGACGGCGGTCTCGAATACCTCGCGGACGAGCGCCTCGAGGGGCACCGGCTCCAGGTGGAGATCGAACCGTCGCTCGTCGGCCCGTGCGAGCGTGAGCAGCGATTCGACGAGGTCGGCCATACGGGTCGTCTCGTGCAACGCCTCCTCGAGTGCGACGAGTCGTTCGGCCGGGGGCACGTTCGGCGTCATCGCGCGCTCGACGTCGGCCCGAAGCACCGCCAGCGGCGTCTTGAGCTCATGGCTCGCGTCGGCGGTGAAGCGCCGGAGGGCGGCGAAGGAGCGCTCCAGGCGCTCCATCATCTCGTTCAGCGTCGTCGTTAGGCGCTCCAGCTCATCCCCCGCTCCCCCGGCCGGCAGGCGGCGATGGAGGCTGCGTCCGTCGGTGATCGCCTGGACCTCGTTGATGATGCCGTCAATGGGACGCAACGCCCGTCCCGCGATGACGTACGCCCCGCCGATGGAGATGAGGAGGAGGAGCGGCGCGATCACCAGCATGGTGCCGACGAGCTCCCCAACGGCCAGCTCGGCCGATCGTGTGGAGGAGGCCACCACGACACGCGAGATCTGCGATTCGCGCACCGGCGCCCGGGCGGCCATGAGCAGACGCTCGCCCCCGAACGGCACGATGACGGCGAGTCCGCTGGTCGGAGCGTTGATGGCGTGCTGCTGGAGCGACGCGAGCTCATCGGCGCTGAGCTGGCGCGCGGCGAATGAGACGTAGAGGCTGCGGCCGTTGGAATCGAGGACGAGGACGTAGTCCGGAATGCCCTCGAGCAACGTGCGCAGCTGCGGCGTAATGGCCGGACCGACGATGGAGTCCCGCACCTCCGTCACCGGCTGCCCCGCAAGCTCCGCGTTGCGCACCAGACTGAGGGCGAGGTTCGCCTCGGTGAAGACGTACCGCTGGAGCTCCTGGAGTGACGCAGCGCGTCGAGCGCCCCACAGCGCGATCGCGAAGACGAACAGCGTGGCGACCAGCGCTGTCGCGTAAATGGCCGTCAGGCGCGATCGAAGGGTACTCACCCGGCGTGCCTCCCGAGCATGCTCAGGGGCGGACGACGTACCCCACACCGCGGACGGTGTGGATGAGCTTCACGTCGCTGTTCGAGTCGATCTTCTTGCGCAAATGGTTGATCACGACGTCCACGATGTTGGTGCCGGGATCGAAGTGGTACCCCCAAGCGTACTCGGTGATCAGCGTGCGGCTCATCACTCGGCCCGCGTGGCGCATGAGGTACTCGAGCACGGCGTATTCCTTGGGCGTGAGCTCGATCTCCTGGCCCGCCCGCGTCACCCGTCGCGTTCCCTTGTCGAGCTCGAGGTCGGCGACGCGAAGCACCGGCGCGGCGAGCGCACGGGGGCGACGGGAGAGAGCCTCGACGCGTGCGAGCAGCTCTTCGAAGGCGAACGGCTTGGTGACGTAGTCATCGGCGCCGGCGCGAAGCGCCGACACCTTCGCATCGATGGCGTCCTGGGCCGTGAGGACGAGCACGGGCCGCTCGAAGCCACGCGCCCGCAGTCGCTCCAGCACCTCCATTCCCGACCGGCCCGGAAGCCGCATGTCGAGCACCACGAGATCGTACGTCTCGGAGGAGGCGCGCTGCTCGCCATCCTCGCCGTTGGTCACGAGGTCGACGCCCCAGCGCTGCTCCTCCAGCCCGCGCTTGACGTACTGGCCGACCGTGGGATCGTCTTCGATCACGAGGATCTTCATGGTGGGTAATCGTACGCGGCGAGCGGCCTGTGGGGCAAATGGGGGTCAGGAGTCAGGGGTCAGTGGTCAGGGAAGGAAAGGCGCGGCAGCGACGCTGCCGCGCTCATCTGATGAGGGGCCGCACGCGCGAAGCGCGGCGGCCCCCTTTCCTTCCCTGACCCCTGACTCCTGACTCCTGACCCCTGACTCCTGACTCCTAGCTCCTCTTGAATCCGTACTCTCGAATCTTCCGGTACAACGTCTTCGGCGAGATCCCTAGCATCTCGGCCGCGCGCCCCTGATGCCAGCTGGTCTGCCGCAGCACCGTGGCGATATGATCGCGCTCGAGGTCAGCGAGGGAGAGCGGACGCCCATCGGGCGCGACGCGCTTGGTGTCGTTGGCGCTCGGCGGCGCGTTCAACACCGGAAGATCCGACACGCGAATGATTCCCCCGGTCGCGAGCAGTACGGCGCGCTCGATCACGTTGCGCAGCTCGCGGATGTTGCCCGGCCACGAGTACGCCTGGAGTGCGGCGAGCGCTTCCTCGGTGAGGCGCGGCGGCGTCGAGCCGCCGTACGTCTGCAGGAAATGCTCGGCGAGGAGCGGGATATCGACGGCTCGCTCACGCAGCGGAGGCAGCGTGATGCTGATCGTGTTGATGCGGTAGTACAGATCGCCGCGGAAGTTTCCGTCCTGCACCTTCGCCTGCAGATCCTGGTTGGTGGCCGCGATGATCCGCAGGTCGGCCTGTACCTTCTGCGTGCCGCCGACGCGAAAGAAGGTCCCGAGCTCGAGCGCGCGCAGCAGCTTTCCCTGGAGGCGCGGATCGAGCTCACCGATCTCATCCATGAACATCGTGCCACCGGCGGCGAGCTCGAACAGGCCGAGCTTGCGCGAGAGCGCGCCGGTGAACGCACCCTTCTCGTGCCCGAAGAGCTCGCTCTCCAGCAGATTTTCCGCGATCGCCGCACAGTTGATGTCCACGAGCGCGCCATTGGCCCGGTAGGACAGCCGATGCAGCGCTCGCGCGATGAGCTCCTTCCCCGTTCCGGATTCGCCCGAGATGAGCACCGTCGAATCACTCTTCGCGACGCGCTCGACGAGGGAGAGCACTGCTTGCATCGGTGCGTAGTGCGTCACGATCTCGGGCAAGCCATCGAATTTCGACAGCCGTTTCTGCAAGAGTACGTTCTCGCGCGCCAGCTGGCGCTTTTCCCACGCCCGCCGCACCAGCACGTCGATCTCCGCCATGCGATACGGCTTGGAGAGATAGTCGTACGCCCCGAGCTTCATGGCGCTGATCGCCGTCTCGATGGTGCCGTTCCCGGTGATGATGATGACTTCCGGGGGCGACGGCTCTTCGCGGACCTGGCGAAGCACTTCCAGACCGTCGAGCTCCGGCATCACGATGTCGAGGAGCGCGACGTCGTACGCCTCCGCTTTCATGGCGTCGAGCGCGGCGCGTCCGTCGCGCCGCGTGGTCACCTGAAAGCCGCGTCCGGTGAGGTAGTTCTCGAGCAGCGTTCCGAGGTGTGCCTCATCCTCTGCGATCAGGACCCGGATGCGCGATTCGTCTCTCATGCCGTCCCCTCGGTGTGTGCGGCGGGGAGCAACACACGAAACGTGGTTCCTTTCCCCAAATGGCTGTCGACCTCGATGCGCCCGTCGTGATCGGCGACGATCGAATAGCAGATCGACAAGCCCAGCCCCGTGCCACGGCCGGGCGGCTTCGATGTGTAGAATGGCTCGAAGATCTTCGTCATCTCGGCCCGCGGGATTCCGTGACCTTCATCGGCGATCTCCACGACTACCGGCTCCTCCCCGGGCCGTCCGCGGCGCGTCCGCACGAGAATGGCGCCGCGACCGTTCAGGGCGTCCATGGCGTTGAGCAGCAGCGCCATGAAGACCTGGATGAGCTGCTCGGCATTGCCGTGGGCGAGCGGTGTCGTCTCCCGATCGAGCTCGCGCACGATGCTCATGCGCTTGAACCGCTCGTGGTGCTTCAGCAGGAAAAGGGTTTCCTCGAGCACCGCATTGACGTCGACGGCAACCTTGGTCGCCGCCTTGGGACGACTGAAATCGAGCAGTCCATCGATGATCCGCTTGCACCGATGCACCTCGGTGTCGATGATGCGCAGATAGTCGGTGAAGCCCTGCCGCAGCGTCTCGTCCGCGCCGCGTTCCTCGAGGCGCAGCGACATGCTTTCGGCGCAGGCGCCAATCGTGGCCAGCGGGTTGTTGACCTCGTGCATGACGCCCGCCGCCAGCTGCCCGATCGCGGCGAGCTTCTCGGCCTGCGCGATGCGGTCCTGCGCCTGCCGCCAATCGGTCATGTCTTCGCCGATCGTGATGACGTGCGTGACGTTCATGTCATCGACCCGCATCGGAATCTTCGAGATGCGGAAGGTTCGGAGGTCGCCGGTGGCGCTCGACTCCATCTGGAACGTCGAGATCTTCCCGGTAGCAAACACCTCATCGAACTCGCCGCGGAGCAGCTCGGCGGGTTGGCGATGGAGGATCTCGAAGATCGTCCGCCCGATCGCCTCCTCGCGCGACACGCCCTGAATTCCCGTCTCGCGCTTGCGATTCCAGGCGTGAATGCGGTATTCGCGGTCGATCACGTAGAGGCCCACGGGCAGCGAGTCGATGATCTTCTCGGTGAACCGGCGCTGCTCCTCGATCTGCTGCGTGCGCAGGCGCACCTCGACCGCCATTTGCTGCGCATGCTCGGCGTTCGCGATGGCCGGCGCGAGCAGGTCCGCGATCGTGGCCAGGACGATGCGCTCCTCCGAATCCAGCGAGCGGTCGACGCGCATCACCAGGACGCCAAGGAGTCGCTCGCCGGCGATGAGGCGGGCGAGGACGATGCGATTGTTCGAGAGCTCGCCGGCCTCGAGGAGGGCGGAGATCTCGGTATCGGTCGTGGCGCCATCGCCGACCCCCCAGGCGCGCGTTAGGCCGGCGGGCGCGAGCGCCCAAATCGCACAGTCGCCAGCGGTCAACGCCCGCCGCAGGAGCTCCAGGACCTTGTGAAGGGCGTCTTCGATCGGTCCGCCCGCCGCCAGGTGAGCGGCGACGTCGGATAGAAGCGCCAGCGCCGGCGAAACCGGCTGAAGACTGGTCGGGGTGAGGCGTGCGACGGGAGCCAATCGACCTCGGCGTGGGGGAAAGCCCTGGGGGGACAGGTCGTGCCGCCCCCCGGACAATATGACCGATAGCCCCCCTCCAACGTCACGTTTTCCGCTCGGCAATGCCAAAATATTTCAACGGGTTACGCCCTCAATGGCAGGATTCTTCCGGCTTAACCCAGCGAGGACAGGGCGTACTGAAAATTCGAACCCAGTAACCCGAGTAAGGAGGACACGATGACATTCGAGCGATCTTTCGGCCTGAGCCCCGTTTTCAGCCTGCGGCGTGAGATCGATCGCCTCTTCGACGACACGTTCAGCAGTCGTGGCGGGACGAGCTGGCAGCCCGCGGTGGACATTCACGAGACCTCCAGGGAGATCCGCCTCGACGTGGAGCTTCCCGGCATTCGCGAGGAGGACGTGGACGTCGAGGTCGAGAACGGGATGCTCTCGATTCGCGGCCAGAAGTCGGCGGAACGGAAGGAGGAGGACGAGGAGGGTCGCTACCACCTCGTGGAGCGCACCTATGGCAGCTTCTTCCGCTCGTTCCAGCTTCCGCAGGGCGTCGATGAAAAGCAGATCCACGCCGACTTCGACAAGGGGGTCCTGCACATCAGCATTCCCAAGGCGGCGCTGCCCCAGCCGAGGCGGATTCAGATCGGGGGTACGGGCGGTCAGCGAGCGCCGGGCGGCGACGTCTCCTCGCAGCGGCGTGATGACCGCGGGTCGAAGCGCGGACAGGGGAATACGCAGAAGGAGGCCGGCCGCGAGCGGATGGTCGCGGAGCCGGGGAGCACCGACCAGACGAACCGTTAGGCGGCGAGGGCGAGGCCGGGCGAGACCGTCCGGCCTCGCTACATCGAAATCTCCATCGGCACGCCCAGCCGGCCGGCGCGCGCCGAGCCGTCGATCGTCGCCATCACGCGGTCCCCTTCGATGCGGACGTCCACCGTGTGACCGCGAACGCGTACCCCGCTGAGGTCCACGAGCTCCAGCCCGAAAGGCATCGGATCGATGGTGAGCCCGCCGTCATGCGGGCGAACCCCGGCGACGTATTGCACCACGGCGTCGATGACCCACGAATGCGTGCTATCGCTCGCCCAGCGGTGCGCCGAGGCCCGGCCTTCGAGTGGATCGTAGTACTCGTGCGACCCGATCCGCACCGGGTCGGCGCCGTCGAAGAACATCCGGATCGTTCGACTGACGAGGTGCGCGACGTGTGGCCGCAAGTGGGGCGCGTAGGCACGTGCCACACGGGCCAGGGCATCGATGAGGTGCGAGTTCACGAGCGGCACCACCGGACCGCTGAATGGCGCCGCGCCGCGAACGCCCGCCCGCGCGCCGACGCGCGAGAAGCGCACGTCGTTCGCCGGTGCGGTTGCGACGGGGAAGGCCGTCCAGAACGCGTCGGGATCGAGCAGTGACGTCTCGAGCCCGGCGAGGTGACGTGCGTCAGCCAGATCGGTGCGATAGGGATAGAAGCACACCGCCGATCGCGGACCCACCCGCTTCCCCGTCTTCGGATGGACGTCGCGGAAGAGCTTCCACTCGGCGTCCCACATGTGCTCACGCACCGCGACAGCGAGCCCGGTTGCCGCCTGGTCCCACTCGGGGGCGTCCTGCGGCGACTGCGCGCGGAGCGCCAGCCGTCCCAGCGCGATGAGCAGCCCGTACGTCGATACGGCGGCATCGATCGCGCAGAGGCGGCTGTTCCGCCGCCACCGATCGGGGTCGTCGAACGCGACTTCGCCGCGCAGGACCTCGATGAGCCCCGTGCCACTCATCCGGTGCTTCACGATCCATCGCGCGTGGCGGGCAAGCACCTCGTACGTCTCGGCGACGAAAGCATCGTCGGGATGTGCGGCTTCCAGCGCGAGCACCGCACCGCCCCAATCGGAGAACGCATTGGTCGCCGGCGGCGCGTGCGCGCCGCGCAGCTGCCAGGGGATGCTGCCGTCGTCGCGCACGCGCGAGAACACCGCGCGAACCGCCTCCCGCGCGACGTCCGGCTCTCGCATCCAGCGCAGCTCACGCACGTGGCAGGCGGCGGCGTCACTCGTCAGGCGGTGCAGCCGGCCGGCACCCTCACACACGCCCAGCGGGCCGGCGGCCAGCATCTCGAGGCAGCTCCAGCGATACCAGTAGCAGTGCTCCACGTAGGGGTCCGAACAGCGGAATCCCGGGACCCGAGCCAGGTAGTCGCGCCAGCGCCGGCGGCTGGCGCCGCCTAACGTGGCCGAGTGGGCGCTGCCGTGCCCGGCGGGGGCGGCCGGGGCATTTCGGACCGGCTCGGTGGCGACGACGCGCATGGCGAAGACGGTCGACGTGCCTTCGCTCGCGACGAAGAGCGATCGGTGCACCGCCGCATACATCACCTCCCCGCCCTCGATCTGCGCCTCGCCGGGGGGAAGTCCGTCGCTCGTCCATTGGCCGGCGAACGGCGTGTAGCCCCACCGCGGGTACAGCGGCGCGGCCTCGCTGCCCGCGAGCGCCCAGCTCGTCGTTCCGCCCACACACGCCAGCGCGATCTCGTACGGCTCGGCGCTGCCCGATGCGCGGCGACGGAACACGACGGTGCCGTCGTATCGCATGGGCCCATCGAGCGCTCCGTGGGGCTGGGCGGTCCAGGCCACCAGGTGTATCCGCGTCGGCCGCGGCGCCTCCAGCCGCCACTCCGACGCGAAGACGCCACCCGGCTGCACGGTGCGCACCTCAGCGGCCTTGGCGCCGTTGGCCAGCCGATACTCCACCGCGATCTCGGCGGGACTCCACCGGCGCATCGTTAGGTGTGCGGGGACCTCCACGCCATCATCGTCGAGAAAGGCGACGGTAAAGAGCGGGCCGATCTCGTCACCGAAATGACTGGCGGGATCCCAGAACGCCGGTGCGGCGAGCCACAGCGGGTGCGGAGGCGCGAAGATGAGCCCCTCCCCCGCTGACAGCTGCCACCTGTCCTCGCGGGCGAGCAGCTCGATCGGATCCACGGGCAGCGCCTAGTCCAGCTCGGCGATCCGCGCGAGAAGCTCGTCTGTCGTCCGGCGATGCCCGAGCTGATCCTCGATGTGGTACCACCGGAGGACTCCGCGTCGATCGATCAGCACGTAGGCGCGACGCGCGAAGAACCGCTCGTCATCGAGCACGCCATAGAGTCGGGAGACCTCCCGGCGGAAGTCACTGAGCATCTCGACGCGGATCGAGTGTCGTGCCTTGAACTCGCGCAAGGTCGGAACGGAGTCCACGGAAATCGGGAGCACGGCGCCGTTCGCTCCCGCATACCGATCGAAGTCGTTGCTGAACTCGCAGACTTCTGCGGTGCACGTGCTCGTGAAGGCGAGCGGAAAGAACGCGAGCAGCACGGTGCGCTGTCCGCGGTACTCGGAGAGGCGTACCGGAGTACCCGCGGTGGAGTCGAGCGAGAAATCGGGCGCGAGCTCCCCGATGCGCGGGGGGGTCGACGAGACGGTGGTGGCCATGGTGGGACGCCGGGGAGTCGGTGTGCGAACGCCGCCGGCAACGTAACCGGCGGCGGCGGAAGGCGGCAAGCGATGAACGCGATCAGCCTTCCTGGCGCTGCGCTCGATCCCCGGGACGCGCGCCGCGCGTCGTGCGCTCCACGCGTGGCTGCGGGGGGCGAATGAGATCCTCGGCCGCGAGGAGGCTGCGCGCGAGGTCGGCCATCGACATGTTGCGGCTCTGGCTGGTGCGCTGGAGAATGCGATACGCGGCGCTTTCGGTGATGTTCTCGCGCTCCATCAGAATTCCCTTGGCGCGCTCGATGACTTTGCGATCATCCAGCTTGCGGCGCAGGTCGTCGCTTTCGCGCTGAGACGACAGCCAATCCTCGTGGCGCGCGAATGCCACCTGGATGGCTGCATCGAGCTGCGCCGCGGTGACGGGCTTGACCAGATAATGAAAAATGGGCGCGCGCGTCGCCTGCGTCACCGTCTCGGCGTCGCTGTACGCGGTGACGGCAATGATCGGCACCGGCCGCTCCTCATGGATCTGCTGAGCGGCCGTCAACCCGTCGAGGTGCGGCATACGCACGTCGAGGAGCACGAGATCGGGACCCATCGTCCGTGCCATCGCGACGGCGCTGGCTCCATCGCCAGCAATACCTACGACGGTGTGGCCGAGGGAACGAAGATCCTGCTCGAGGCCAAGCGCGGTGACGCTCTCATCTTCCCCGATGAGGATACGCAGGGAGGATCCGGGCACCAGAAACTCCAAGGAGTAGCAGAAGTCACCTTGCGGCTGCAAGAGATGGACCGGGGGTCCCGGCCCGGGAACGGAACGTGCCCTCGATCGATCGGATGATCTCTTCCGGGAGCGTAACGGACTCTGGGCGCCCCGCCCAGGAGCCTGCGCACGTTCTCATCGTCGGCGCCGCTCCGCGACTGGCTCGCGTGCTCACGCGCGGGGGCTACGAGGTGACGACGACCCGCCTCGAGGACGCGCTCGAGCGCGTCGACGATCGAGTCGAAGCGGTCATCATCACCGCGCGCGGGCCGGGCGCGCTCACGCTGTGCCAGCGGTTGAAGACGCGATTCCAGGTTCCGCTGCTCCCGGTCATTATTCTGCGCCGGCGGCCGCACAGGACCCTCGGCGCCATTGCTCCGGATGCATGGCTGCGTCAGACGACACGCGGTCGAGAGGTCCTCGCCCGCGTCGAGGAGCTGGTTCGGATTCGACGCGCGGAGCGGGATTTGGCGCGCCTCAACGAGACGCTCGTAGCGCTCGCGGCGGAGAACGGGCAGCTCTACGAGCGCGCCCGTCTCGATGCGTCGCGCACGCTCGGGCTGCTCCGCGAGCTCCAGCACCGCGTCCGGAACAACCTCGCGGCGATTCAGGCGCTACTGGTGCTCGAGCGGCACCGTTCGCCGCGTCGCTCGCTCGATGAGGCGATCGACGTGGCGATCGCGCGCATCCGCGGTATGGCCGCCCTTCAGGATGCGGTTTCGACGGACGCCGGCGGCATCACGCTGGCGACGCTCGCACGCGCGATCACCCGCAACATGGTCGACGTATTCGGATCTTCGCGCGTTCCCAAGTGCGAGGTCCAGGGAGACGCGGAGGTTCCGCCGAACGTGGGGAGCTCGCTGGCGGTGGCACTCAACGAGCTCGTGATGAATGCCGTCCGCCATGCGGAGGCGCGGAACGTTCGCGTCGCGATCGAGGGCACGAACGGCGAAGTCGTCGTGCACGTAATCGATGACGGTCGGGGGATCGCGGCTCCGGACTCCACCGGCGGTGGTCTCATCATCGCGCGCACCGTGGTGCGCAACGAGCTGCGCGGCACCCTCGACGTCGTTCCCGCCGACTCCGGCACATCGGTGCGCATGGTCATTCCGGTGCCGAAAGATCCGCCCATGCAAACGGCCCGCTGATCGCGGGCCGGTGTACTGATGGAGCGTGCGAGGCTCGAACTCGCGACCTTTCGGTTGCAAACCGAATGCTCTCCCAGCTGAGCTAACGCCCCCTCGCAGAAAGATAAGCGGTGCGCCCGGGGCGTTCCAGCAGGTGCGGCACACGAATGGCGGTGTCGGGGTTCGTCTGGCAACCGTCGTATCCGCCGTTCTCCCGGAGTGATCCATGACCGCGACAACGACTGAACAACAGAGTCCCACCCTCACGATCCAGTGCCAGTTCTGCCAGACGTGGAATCGCATCGATGCCGCACGCGCAGCCGACCGGCCGAAGTGTGGAAAGTGCGCCCGCCCGATTCTGCTCGACCGACCGGTGAAGCTCACCGACGACACGTTCGACCGCACGATCGAGAGCGCCGAGCTTCCGGTGCTGGTGGACTTCTACGCGGATTGGTGCGGGCCATGCAAGGTGATGGCGCCCTCCGTCGACCAGCTCGCATCGAAGACGACCGGGCGCGCGCTCATCGCCAAGCTCGACACGGATGCCTCGCCGCGCACGGCGCAGAAGTTCGATATCCGCGGGATCCCGACGGTGATCGTCTTTCGAGGCGGAAAAGCGGTCACACAGCAGGCGGGGGCGGTGCCGCTGTCTGCCCTGGAGAAAATGCTCGGCGCAGGCTGAGGGTCGGTCGTTAGGCCGGGGTGAGGAGTCAGGAGTCAAAGATCAGGGGGTGCCAGGGAGAAGGGATCAGGAGAGATGAGGCTGTTCTCTCCTGCAGCCCATACCCTGACACCCCCTGACTCCTGACTCCTGACTCCTGACTCCTACTCGTGCGCCGGCATCGTCTCCATCGTCTCCGGATCGAACGGCACCTGCACCTGGTCACGGTACGGAGAGGTCATGAGCGTGACGCGCATGCGCGGGAACGCATCCATGAACGCCGCGTAGCACAGGCCCCACAGCCCGAGGTAGCCGAGCGTCACGCCGATCTCATACAGGCCGAACGGCGCGTGGGCGGACTCGTAATGCAGTGAGGGGTACACCTCGATGTAGCGAAGCAGCCAGAGGCCGACGAGGCTCGAGATCGCGAACAATGCCAGTGTCGGAAGAAACACCTTTGCCGCGCGCGACAGCAGTCCGAAGAACGGCAGTACGAACACCAGGAAAACGACCGGCAGCGTGAACTTCAGCCACGGCGCGATGAGGCGGAGTCGCGCCCAATGCGTCTCCTCGCCCATGTTGCCGTACCAGATCACCAGGTACTGGCCGAAGGTGAGGTAGCCCCAGAACGCGGTGAAGGCGAAGCAGAGCTTCCCGAGGTCGTGGAAATGGTGATCGGTGATGAGATCGTACGCGTCCAGGTGCCGGCGCCACCACATCGTGAGCAGTGCCCAGCTCATGAGCGCACCGAGCCAGCCGCCCATGAAAAACCACCAGGAGTACAGGGTGCTCTGGAAGTGCATGTCGAGCGTCATGGACAGGTCCCATGACAGGAGCGACATGAAGAAGCCAAACGCCAGACACAGGAAGACGGCGAGCCGCCCCTGCCGGGAGTGCGTGGTGTGAATCTCTCGACGCTCGTCACCAAAGCCGCGGCGCATGCGGTCGCGGAGGCCGCGCGCCCACTTCGCCCCCGCCTCCTGCGACCGCCCCACGTCGAGACGCACGGAGGTGTACACGTACCAGACGCTCAACAGGACGAGGATGGCGAACACCCCCAGGTCGCGCCCAATGACGAACGCCGGATCGAACCAGAGCACCTTCTCGGGAACGGGGGGTGCCTCGTGCGTCCAGGGGAAAATGTGGTGCCGACCGAGGAAGATCAGCACCAGCAGGAGGAACGCCACGGGCAGAAACGCGACGTAGCCCTCGAGCAGGCGCACGATGGGGCGCGACCACCGCGCGGTCGTTATGCGCTGAACCGCGACGAAGACGACGGCGGCCTGCGACACCGAGACGAAGAACAGCCAGTTGACGTGCAGCGCGTGCCACGCGCGATGCTCGCCCTGGATCGCTCCAAACAGGAATACGATCGCGCCGAGGATGGCGAAGATAAGGCTCGCCAGCTTCACGCCGCGCCCGATCGGGCGATCGGTCGCGCTGAGGATCTCTTCGCGCGTGAGAACGTGGGCGTCGTGATGCGCGCTCATCGATGCTCCCCCGCCGGCGGGGCGGCACGCGTCGTATCCGAGGGCACGGCCGTCGGCACCACGGTCGGGCGCGCGTAGGGCACCGGTCGCGTCGGAGCCGTCAGGGAATGCGTCGGCACCGTGGGACCGTTCTCACCGGGTTGGCCAGCGGGCTCCGTCGAGACCGGGGCGCCGAGCCGGCCCTGCAGCCCGCGCAGATAGTTGACGACGTCCCACCGATCCATGTCCTCGATACGGTTGTAAGGAGGCATGAGGCCGCGGCCGTTACGTATGATGCCGTAGATGTAGCCATCACTTCGGTTCTTCGTGATGTCCGTGAGCAGCGAGGGCGCCGGCAACCCGTACGTCGTGACGAGCCCGTCCCCTGCTCCAGCCGCGCCGTGGCAGACCGCGCAATTGATCTGATAGTGACGCCGTCCGTTGGCGAGCGAGCTGTCGGACACCGGCGTGGGATTCGGAAGCAGAGCGAGCGAATCGAGGGCCGCCGGTGTGGGCTGGCTCGAGATCACGAACGCCGCGACGGTGGTGCCGTAGATGGGGACGGAAAACTGCGGATTCCCACGCGAGGGAAGACTCTCCGGGCGCACCCCGAGCCAGGCGACGGTGTCGCTCCACTGCTGCTCCCACGGCTCCTGTCGCGGCTGGTCGGTGAAGGTCGTGAACCAGGGACAGGCAGTCGTTAGAAGGAGGAGGATTGCCGACAGAGACCGCACGATTGCGGATTGCTGATTACGCGATCTACCTTTCACGCCGCACCTCCACCGCCCCGTTCTCCTGCAGCACCTGCGTGACCTTCGCCTCGCGGTCGGGCGGGCACTCCACCCAGATTCCGTAGTCGCCATCGCTGAAGCGCGGATCGTAGCCCACGGTCATCATCAGCCGCGGAACGCGCGCCACGGCGAACATGCCGAACACGGTCGACAGCGCGCCGACGAGCACCATCACCTCGAAGCCGATGATCGTGTACGGAACCCACGAGGGAATCGGCTTCCCGCCGACGACCATCGGCCAGTAGTCGGACACCCAGATCGCGATCCAGTAGCCGAACGTCACACCGAGCAGGCCGCCAATGAGGGTGAAGCGCCTGACGATGCTCGGGCCGTGCGCCAGTGCATGCTCGAGCTCGTGCCGGGGCGTTGGCGAATAGACGGTGATCGCGCCCGCCTTCGAGCGCCGCAGCTCGGCGATCGCGTCGACCGCCGCATCGAGCTCGCGAAAGACGCCAAGCACGCCGCGCATTACTCGTGCTCTCCGGGCGTCTCGGGCGAATAGTCGACGTGCTGCCCCGAGACGTTGATGTCGGTCGTCGCCGCGTGCGTCCGCAGACGCGGCGGCACGATCTCCTTGACCTCGGCGATCGCGATCACCGGGAACTGCTTGATGAAGAGCAGGAACCACATCGAGAACCAGCCGAAGCTGCCCATCAGGATCGACCAGTCCACCCACGTCGGCGCGTACGTCGTCCACTGCCAGGGCTCGAATTCGTGCGAGAGCGAGGGGACCACGATCACGAACCGCTCGAACCACATCCCGAGATTGATAAAGAGGCTCAGGATGAAGAGCCACGTCGTGTTGCGGCGCAGGCGCTGCGAGAACAGCGTGAGCGGTAGGATCATGTTGCAGGTGAGCATGATCCACGCGGCCCACCACCACTGGCCGAAGACGCGGTTCATGAAGTACTCCTGCTCGACCTTGTTCCCGCTGTACCACGCCACCCAGAACTCGGTGAGATAGGCGAGGCCGACGACGAGCGACGTGAACAGGCACAGCTTCGCCGCGGCATCGAGGTGGTTGATCGTCACGTAGTGACGCAATCCAAACCACCGACGGAGCGGGATGATGATGGTGAACACCATCCCGATGCCGGAGAAGATGGCGCCCGCGACGAAGTACGGAGGGAAGATCGTCGCGTGCCATCCGGGCACGAGCGCCATCGCGAAGTCGAACGACACCACGGAGTGCACGGAGAGCACGAGGGGTGTCGAGAACGCGGCGAGGAACAGGTAGGCCCGGGTGAAGTGCCGCCACTCGCGGTCGCTATTCCGCCATCCCAGCGAGAGAATCGAATAGATCCGCTTGCGAATGGGGTTCACCTCGCGATCGCGCAGCGCGGCGATGTCCGGCACGAGGCCGACGTACAGGAACGTCGTCGAGACGGTCAGATACGTGAGGATCGCGAACACGTCCCACACGAGCGGACTCTTGAAGTTCGGCCAGATGAACCGCCAGTGCGGGTACGGAATCAGCCAGAAGAACTTCCATGGCCGCCCGAGGTGAAGGATCGGGAAGAGTCCCGCCGTCATCACGGCGAAGACCGTCATCGCCTCGGCGCATCGGTAAATCGTCGTGCGGAACCCGGCCCGGAACAGATAGAGAATGGCGGAGATCAGCGTTCCCGCATGGCCGATACCGACCCAGAAGACGAACGTGATGATGTACACGCCCCACATCACCGGCGGGTTGTAGCCGGCGACGCCGAGGCCCATGTAGATCTGATAGATCCAGGTGCCGATGCCGATCAGCAGCGCGGTGATCGCGATCCCGAGGCCGATGAACCACGCGACGGTGGGCGTGAGCGTCGCGATGATCTCATCGTTGACCTGCTGGTAGCTCCGAACGGCGGGGAGCTGGATGTTCGCCGACGGGATGTTCGGACGCGGCATCTCCTCCACCGGGCGTGCGGCGACGGCCATACGCGTCCTACCCGCCCGCCGGCGCGCTCGCCAGCTGGGCGGGCGCCGGATGAGTGACCTTCTTCAAATAGACCACAGCGGTGAAGGTGTTCAGCTCCTCGAAGACGTGATAGGCGCGCTCATCGTGCAGTTGGCGCGCGACAGCCCACCGCTCATCGGCAGCGTCTCCGAACACGATCGCTCGTGACGGGCAGGCCTGTGCGCACGCGACGGTGAACTCGTCAGGCTCGACGTCCCGCCCTTCGGACCGGGCGCGATTCTCCGCCTCGCGAATGCGCTGCACGCAGAAGGTGCACTTCTCCATGACGCCCTTGCCGCGAACCGTCACGTCGGGGTTCAGCTGCCAGTTGAGCGGCTCCGGCCACGCGTACTGCGGCCGGTCGGTCTCGCCATAGCCGAACCAGTTGAAGTAACGCACCTTGTACGGACAGTTGTTGGAGCAGTACCGCGTCCCGACGCAGCGGTTGTAGACCTGCACGTTCAGCCCATCGGGCGAGTGGTACGTCGCGAACACCGGACACACCGGCTCGCACGGCGCGTTGCCGCAGTGCTGGCACAGCATCGGCACGAATCGCGTCTCGAAGTCCGGCGACGCTTCATCGCCTTCCCAGTAGCGCTCGAGCCGGATCCACGCCATCTCGCGCGAGCGAAGGATGTTCGCGCCAGCCGTGCGCGGCAGACCTTGCGTATGCCCGCTCTGGTAGGCGGCACCGACAGTGGGGATGTTGTTTTCCGCATAGCAGGCGGTGACGCACGCCGAGCATCCCGTGCATCGCGCGAGATCGACGGTCATCGCCCAGCGACGCTTCGCCATTCCCGTCGGATGCTCGGGATCGTACATCCCGACTTCGTTCGTCCGCGGATTGCGCAGCGCCCCCTCGGCGTCGGCGGCGATCGGGGCTCGCAGCCCGGGGAGCGGCTCGTGCGAGGCGTCGCCCGGGAGGGCGTGACCGCCCCCGTGCGCGCCAGGCTGTTGGCCCACGGCCGCGGCGGCGCCGCCTTCGCCGGTGCCCTGCGGCGCCACGTCGGCGGCGTGCTCCTCGCCGCTGGCCGCCGCCGCACCGCCCAACTCCGTCACCGCGAGCGCGCGTCCAATGCCGCGGCCGTGCTGCCGCGCGGAACCCTCGGTGGTGACGAGCTGTGTGTACTCACCGACCCGTCGAACGCGCACGCGCGAGCCGCTCCACGCCGCCATTCCCGCGCGGTCGAAGCCCGGGCTCAGTGCATCGAGCGGATTGGCGCCGACATCCTTCGCAAAGCGGCCATAGGCCGTGTGGCCGCGGCCGAACGCCATCGCGACGGTGTCCCGTCGAATGCCGGGATAGAGATACGCGGGTGCGCGCACGGTGCCACCGGTGCCCTGCACCTCGATCACGTCGCCGGGCTGGATGTCGAGCCGTGCGGCGGTCTCGGGATGCATCTCGATCCACGACTGCCAGCAAATCTTGCTGACCGGGTCGGGCAGCTCCTGAAGCCATGGCTTGTTCGCGCCATCGAGGCCGAGGACGGCGGATGGATAGATGACGAAGATGAAGTCGCCGTCCCCCTCGACGGGCGCGGGAACCGCCGTCGCGTCCGCTGGCGCCGGAGCCCGCGGCGTGACGCGTGCCGTCGAGCCGCTCGTTATGCCGCGCGCCAGTGCGGTGGCGAACGCGGCTCCCCCCCCGGGAAACCGGTTGATGAGCCAGGAGCGATAGGTCGGTGGGGCGGGCCCTCCGGCGGCCGGGGGCCCGGCCGCCACCTCGAGCAGCACATCGGCGGTGGCCCGCGTGCGGAACACCGGATCCATGGCCGGCTGCTGCAGCGACACGACGTTAGGCATGGCTTGCGCGTCGCCCCACGACTCGAGCGGGTGGTGATCCGGAAGGACGAGATCACAGAGCTCGGCCGTCTCGTCGGGGTAGCTGGTGAACGCGACCTTGAACGGGACACGCGCCAGCGCCTCGGCGACCTGAGCCGACTTCGGCATCGTGAAGACCGGGTTCACCCCGCGCAGCATCAGGAGCGGCACGCGCCCGGCCCGCATCCGCTCGATGGCGGCGCTCGTGTCCGCGGACATGGCCGCGCCCTCGAACGCGCTGATCGGCATCGCGGGCCGGATCGTGCGGCCGACATTCCCCGACGCCTGGTTGATCGCGTTCACCACGCGCGCGACCTCGCGCGCGTCGACCGTTCTCACGCCGGACACCACCAGGCTCGGTCGCGCCGAGGCCAGCTCCGTGCCTAACCGCTGCAGCGTCTCGACGGGGACATCGGCTGCGCTCGCGGCCGTCGACAGGTCGGCCCGCCCCCCACCGCGGACCGCGGCCAGCAGCGCGTTCGCCACGACGAGCTCGCTGCCGCTTCGCACCGGGATCCACTCGTCGGCGTTGAGCCCGGTGAGGGAGCGGCGGGCGCCGACGTACACGAGCCGCGGCGCGCCGGCCATCTTCGCACGCGCCTCGGCGAAATCGAGCTGCTGCGGAACGCTCGCGCCCCACCCGTCGAGGAAGTCGGCGCCGATCGACACGATGAGGCGCGCGTCGGCAAAGGAGAGCGAGGGCCACGCGACCCCGTATGCCTCACGATTCGCGGCGATCACGGCGTGGTCCATCGAGGGATCGATCGCAAGGTGCGGAGCCAATCCCATCGTGCTCAGCCACTGGTCGAGGAAGAACGGGAAGCTCCCCGTCTCGTGGCGATTGAGGAAAACCGCGTCGCCTCCCCGTCCGCTCGAGCGAGCCTCGTCGATCCGCTGGCGGAAGAGCTGAATCGCTTCCTCCCAGGTCGTTTCCACGAGCTGCCCGTCACGACGAACGCGCGGGCCGTTGTAGCGGTCGGGATTGTACAGTCCCTGGAGTGCCGCCTGGCCGCGTGCGCACAGGGCGCCACGATTCAGCGGATGCTCCGGATTTCCCTCGAGCTTGATGGCGCGTCCATCGCGCGTCTCGGCGATGACCCCACAGGCGGCCGCACACTCGCGACAGGTGGTCGCGAAATACGTCGAGACTCCGGGGACCGTCTGGTCCGGGCTGACCAGATACGGGATGAGCCGACCGGCCTCGCTCGGACCGCAGCCCGTCGCCGCCGCCCCGGCGCCGGTGACGCCGAGGATCTTGAGGAATTCGCGGCGCCGAACGCCCGACGGCTGAGTGATATCGCTCATCGGCTCAGTAGTGACACACGCTGCAGTCGTACCGAACCTGGCGCTGCACGTGGCAGTTCACGCACCAGCCCATGTTGAGCGACTCCTGCTGATACACCGGCAGCATCTCCTGCACCTGGCCGTGACACGTCTGGCAGGTGACGCCGGCATTGACGTGGCGCATGTGCGGGAATTGCACGTAGTCCGGCACCTTGTGAATGCGCACCCAGGGAATCGGCTGATTTCTCGTCGCGAACTGCTGCAGCTTCGCGAGCTCGGGTCGCTCGGTACCGTCGGGGCGCCGCGGTCCGATCACGGTGTGGCATCCCATGCAGGTGTTCACCGCCGGGAGTCCGGGGTCGGGCGATTTGTTCGCGGAGTTGTGGCAGTACAGACAATTCATCTGCAGCGCCACGACGTGCGGATTGTGGGGAAAGCGAATCGGCTGCTCGGGCGCGCGACCTTGCGGCGTGGAGCCGCCACTGACGGCGGAAAGGAGGATGGCGGCGGCGGCCAGGGCGAGAAGCCCCGGGTACACCGCCCACTTCTTCCTATTCGTCATCGCGCGCAGGGTGCGTGGACGGAGGCAGACGTCTTGTGAAATTGTTCACAAGCCCACTCAACGGCGGGTATAATGCTCTGACCTCCCGGCGCTTCGCAAGGGTCTGTGAACGGCAAGGAAGACGGAGCTCGGAGTTCAGATTTCCGAATGCAGAATGTGCCGAGACCGTGGCTCTGCGCCCGACACCGCGCCCTCGGACATGCACCTTCATGACGCGCGCGGCCACTGCAGGAACTGCACCGACCTAGCGTTGCACGGCCAACTGCGCCGCCTTCGCAATCTCCTCTGCGCTCGCGAGGGTGGCGGTGGCGACATCATCAGGAAGCAGTGCGAGGTTCGCGCGCGGCGTCTGCGTGAGGCGCAGGGGCCAGGCGCTGCCGTAGACGAACCGGTCCGCGCCGCAGGTTCGCAGAAGATGCGCGAGATCATCCTCGGGGGGACCCCACAGCCACGAGATATCCCACCAAATGCGAGCGCGCTCCGCCGGCGTGAGCCCCCAATGCACTTCCTCGATGAGCGCACGCCCCGCCGCACACACCAGCACGTGGACATGCTGGCTGGCGCGCACGATCGAACGGATCGCCGCTCCACTCAGATCGCCGGCGCTGTCCATCCAGTGCCGTTGGCGCGCATCCTCGAATCGCGTCGTCAGAACCAGAACGAGTCGCATCTCGCCGCAGGCGACGGCGAGGTCCAGCATCGCGCGCTCCTGCGGGCCGAAGCCCCACTGCGAAGGATAGGCGCGCACGGCCGCCACGTGGCGGTCGGCAATCGCGCGCAGGGATCGCTCCCACTCCGGCCAGTCGGGCCGGATGCACGGCAGCGGGCGCAGCACATCGGGCCACCGTTCGAGCGCGCGAAATAGCGCGTCATTCCCAGTCGATGGATCGCGCCAGAACGCCGATGGCAGGTGGCCAACCCAGGCGCTCTGTACCCCTTCGCGCTCGAGCACGCGCACGAGGATCTCCGGATCGGGATGCGGCACGTCACGGAACGGGTACGGCCCGATCCACGTGTGCACGTCGGTCGTCATGACGCCCTCACCGGCGCTTGCCGCTCGGCGGCCACACGCGTCGCGATCCCCGGAAAGCTTCCGGCGGGGAAAATTCTCGCGGCATTCCCCCATCGGATCGCTGATATGTCCTCCGCTGGAAGGCCGATGACGTCGAGCGCCCATAGTTTGGCGAGGCCCGTCTCCATCGTGAGGTCGGACCCCCAGAGCATGCGGGAAGCGCCGACCGCTGCCACCGTTCGATCCAGCATTCCCCGATCGACGCCGCTCCCGGACAGGTCGACGTAGACGTTAGGCACCCCGGCGATCGCCGGCAGGGTGTGCTGCCAGTCTCCACCCCCGCCGATGTGCGCGAGGATGAACGACGCATCGGGGTGCCGCGCCGCGAGCCGCGCCAGCTCGACGCCATCGGATGCTTCCTGTCCCGGCCAGTCCCGGCGCCGGTGCTGCCAGACATGCTGAAGGATGGGGACCCGGCGATGCGCGGCTTCGGTCGCGATCGGGTCGAGCAGCGGGTCGTCCGCACGGCGACTCGCCGCGAGCTTGATGCCCACCGCGCCCCTGGCGAGGCAGCGCTCGATCTCCGCGAGTGCGTGCTCACCATCGTTGGGATTGACGGTCACATAGCTCCGAACCCGATCGCCTTCCTGCTCCTGCAGCGCCAGCATCTCATCGTTGCCGAGCGAAACGTCGTCCGGCGACGGAAAATAGACCGGTGATGTGCGTCCCCAGGTGCCAAGGATGGAGGCGATGTGGACGGTGATCCCCATGCGCTCGCCCGCTCGGAGTCGCGACGCGTTGCGCTCCCGCCAGTCCTTGCGACCACACCGCGCGTGCAGAAAGTGCGCATGCACCTCGATGAGCGGCTCACGCCCCCCCAGCGGCTCGTTCGTCAATCGAGCGATCACTCCTCGTCGCGCAGCCGGACGAGGGCCGAGCTCGCCGCACTCTCGATCTCCGCGATCGCTTCCTCGTCGTGCGCGAGCGATGGGAAATCGTATGCGCCGCGCTTGAACAGCACACCGGCCTCGACGGCGAGCTCGAGGAACCGGCTTTCGCGCGCGGGAGAATCGAAGCGAATGAGCCACATGTGATCGAGCCCATCGACGCGAACGCCTTCCACGCGGCTCGCCACGATCGCGCGATCGACCGCCGAGCGCATTTCCGCACCAATGTCGCCCAGCGATTCGCACACCTCGGCGCGCGCGTGCCATTCGATGACCGCGCGCGCCGCCGCCAGCGAGACGGTCTCGCTCGCCAGCGTCGACGAGATCCAGGTGTCGCTGGCCGCGCGCATGACGGACTCGCGTCCCACCACCGCCGACAGCGGGTAGCCGTTGGCGAGCGCTTTTCCGAACACGGCGAGATCGGGCGCGACGTCCACCAGCTCCTGATAGCCACCCGGCTTGAGCCGGAAGCCGGTTTTGATCTCGTCGAAGATGAGCACCGCGCCCGACTCGTCGCAGGCACGGCGAGCCTCCGCGATCCACTCGACGGACGGAAGGCGCTCGATCACCGGCTCGAGAACGATCGCCGCGAGCCGGTCCCCGAGATGTTTGGCGGTGGTCTCGAGGGCATCGACGTCATCGTAAGGCACGCGCACGATGTCGGCGCGGACGCTCTCCGGTACGCCACTGGCATCGCTCGACCAGTCGAGCCATCCGAAATACCCACAGGCGATGACCACGGCCCGTCCGGTATGGGCGCGCGCGATCCGCACGGCCGCCGCCACCCCTTCGGCGCCGGTCTTGAGGAAACGGACCTGCTCCGCGCACGGAATCAGCTCGGCGAGACGCTCGGCAACGTCGACTTCCATCGCCGGCGACAGGCCGCACACGTTGCCGTTGCTGGCGGCTTCGAGCACTGCCTGCGTGACGACATCGTCGGCATACCCCAGCGTGACGGCGCCCAGGGCCATCGTGCAGTCGATGAGCTCGCGCCCCTCAGCCGTCTGGATGCGACAGCCGCTCGCCCGCGTGAAATGGGTCGGCAGCTCGCCGACGCGCTCGCCGAACAGCGCCTCGGGGCGCTTGCTGCCCGTGGAGGCTCCGCCGGGGATAATGGCGGCGGCCCGCGGGCGCCACACGTTCTCGTCGGATCGATCGAAATCGAGAATGGCCATCGCGTCTACAAGAACGCGGCGACGGAACCGAGCGTCAAGGTCGCCGCTGGGCGCGCTCCAGCGATCGCGAGACCTCGATCGCCATTGCGCGCAGCAGCTCGATCTCGCGCGCGTCGGGCGCCGCGCGAAAGGCGAGCGAGCGGAATGATCGCAATACGAGCTCCTCATTCCGCGTCTTGAAAAAGTCTATGGCGACGAGTGCCCGCTCGACGTCCGCAAAAAGTCGTTCGAACTGCTCGCTCGTCGCCGGCGGCGCGTCCTTTCGCGGAGGGCGCCGCGGGCGCGCGTGCGCCGGAGCGGCGAGCCGCAGCTCGTACATCGCGATGAGGGCGGCCTGAGCCAGATTGAGAGAGGCATAGTCGGTGGTCGGGATCGTGACCACGAGATGTGCCCGGTCGAGCGCCTCGTTATCGAGCCCGCGATCTTCCCGCCCGAACAGGAGCGCCACACTCCCCTCGGCGGCGAAACCCACCAGCGCCTCGGCGGCTGCCCGAGGATCGGCGACGCGTCGCTTCGCCGCGCGCTGGCGCGCGGTGTACGCGGCCACGTGGAGACAGCCCTCGAGCGCGTCGTCTATGGTTTCGCAGTGTCGAATCGCGGCGACGATGTCGTCGCTGTCGTGCGCCACGAAGTGGATCCGCGAGGGGTCGTATTCCACGGGACGGACGAGCGTGAGCGAGGCGAGGCCCATGTTCTTCATCGCGCGCACCACGGCTGCGATGTTCACCGGGTCCTGCGGCTCGTGCAGTACGACGCGAACACGCGCGAGGGGATCAGCCACGCTCGACGACCATTGGAAGGAATCGCGTCGGCGACTGCCGGTCGCCCTGCAAGTAGATCCAGTCCCCGCCCCCGCTGAGCGCGAGCTGCCCCCGGCGCCGCAGACGCCCAGCCCCCATCTCGTTCACGATCACGTCGACCGCGATCGGGAGGCTGCGCCCGCCTCCCAGCGCATCGAGCGGGATCTCGAATCGCATCGCGTAGCCACGAGCGTCGCGACTCCATCCGGCGGTGAGCGGGATATCGCCGCGCATCCCGTTGACGACGTGGGTGCGCACGCGTGGTGCTGGCTCCTCGGGCACCACCAGCCACGCCGCCGGACGGTCCCATCCGCCAGCGACGAGATAGAGCTGCACACCATCGCTATGGATGTCGGGGTGCTCGTTGTCGAGCGCGGGATCGGGTGCGTCCGGCGGTCGGACCACGAGCTCCGCCTTCTGCACCGCCACTTCGATCACGAAGTACTGCTGCGTGGTGCTGAGCGCGACCTCGGCGCGAGGAGCACCCGCCTCCCGCCAGCTTGCCTCCGACCGCCGGTATGCGGTTTCCCCCAGCTCGAATGTGACCGGGCCCTGCGTCGCACGAAGACGGACCGGGTGGAGGGGGACGTCACCGCGCGGCGTGTGAGCCTGCCCCGCGACAGGGGAAGACGCGGGGCGAACACCTCCCAGGTCAATGGAGCTGCGCGCCACGCCGGCGTACAGCGTGACCGACCATCCCGCCGGCGATCGCCGGTGCTCGTGACGATCGCGATCGCCGCGGTGGATGACGATTGCCTCCGCCACGCTCAGGCCGGTTACGACACCACCCCAGCTCCAGACGCTCGTTATGCTCCCTCGTTGGGCGTGCACCTCGATGAGGGAAAGTTGACGCTCCGGTGAGCCCGGTGGACCGGGCGCGATCGCCCGCCACCAGACTGCCGGCTGGCTCGGAGCCACCCACGCTTCCAGGTTCTCCGGGCCACGACGGCGCAGATGCACGATGGTGCCCTCGGGAATCCGGGCGCGCTCGCTGTGGTGGAGGTACACGAAGCCATCTTCGGCCGCAGTGCCGCCGCGCAGCGGTTCTTCGAGAAAGCGAAGGTCGGGGACCTCGGCATGCACGTGAATGGGAAGAAATGCCGCTACGTCACGGCTGCTCGTCCACTCGAGGTGGTCGACGACGTAATCGGTCATCACGATGACCGACCGCTGCGCCTGTACGTCGCGGGCGAGGCCGTGCATCGGCACCTCTGCGGCGACCCAGCCCGCCGCGCCGCGCTCCTCGTGCGCGAGAAGTCGGCCGGAGCTCCGCCGTTGCGAGACACCATCGAAGAACGGCGCGTTGTGCGCCAGGGTCGAGCGGTACCAGTGGAGTGACGGGTCGACGTAGGAGCCCGTGCCATAGTCGTCGAGAATGCGATCAACGCCGCGTGCCAGCAGGATGTTGAGACGGTCGGGATGCCCGTGGCCCCCGCCACTCTGGCCGTAATCGAGCGCGACGTACGTGCGTCCCGCATCGCGGCGAAAGACGGCGAGCCCCTGTGCTTCCAGCAGCACCGACCTGTCCACCGCCTCCGCGGTGCGAGGAAGGTCGGCTGGCGCGAACAACAGGCCACGCCACCCGAGATCGGCGCGCGTGAGCGACGACGCTTCCTCGTGAGGCTGAGTGTCGGCTGCGCTCCGCCATCGCCCCGTGTCGCGACGCGGGGTCGCATCGCCGTACAAGCGGCCAAGCGCGGCGGAGAGTCGCGCGTCATCACGCCTGGCGAGGCCGAGCTCGAAGCTCTCCGCAAAGCGCCACTGGCGTAGCGAGATCGCGTACTGCGAATCCCGTCGCGACGGAATCGTCAGGTCCGGCAGCGCGGTGAGCAGCGGCAGCGCAAACCCTTCCTCGAATCGCCGCACGAGCTCGGGGGGCAGCGGACAACCGATCGCCTCGGAGACGGCTACGCCATACCAGAGCCCGCGATGCGCGAAGACGTGATAGTTCTCACCCTCGTACCACGAGCCGTCCTGGAGCAGCCCGCGGGCGAGGTGTGCGGCAATGCCGGACGGGCCAAAGACGGCCCGGTCCGAGAGGGCTGCGTCGTCGAGCAGCCGCGCCGAGGCGAGCAGCGCCGCCGCGTTCCACACCTGGCGATTGGAGCCTCCTTCATCGAACGAAGCGATGAGGGTGGAGCTTGGCTCGATGATCCGTTCGCGAACTCGCGCTCCGAGACTTTCGCCGTCATCGACGACCTCGAGCAGCGAGAGGGCGACGCAGACCTGCACGAGCCAAATGGATTCGAGATACGTGCTGAAGAACACGCGAGTGGGTCCCAGCGCGTTGTCGCGATTGGGATAGCTCAAGTACCGCTCGGCGTACGCATCGAGGATCCGTTCCGCGAGCTGCCCAAGCGCCCGGTCACCGGTGAGCGCGTGCAGTGACGCCGCATGGACCGCCCGCTCGGCGAGCCACAGCTGGTACGACGTTACCCACCAGAGGTAATCCCGCTCGCGGGCGTACACCGCGGCGCAGCGCGGGCAGGTATGGGATCGCGGCGAGTACGGATCGAACCTCAACAACGTGCCGTCCCGCTCGCAGCGGCCACCGTCTCTCGAGAGGAGCGCCTTCTCGTGAGGCACCTCGAATCCGTCCCGCAGAAGGGGCTCGAGGTCTGCGCGCAGGGAGTGTGTCAGCTCGGCCAGCGGTCCGGAGGCGACCGCGCGACGCGTCTCGAGCCTCGCCGCATCGAGGAGCAGCGTCACGGCTCGACGCGCCACTGTGCGAGGGTGGCCAGCTCTCCGCGAAGATCCATCTGCACCCCCTTCAGCCGGCGCGACATCCCCTGGAGTCCACGTGCGTGATAGAGCCACGCGACGGGCATCGCTCGCGCGAGCTCGCGCTGAACGTCATGCCAGGCGGCACGTCGCGTATCGTCTCCCACGGCAGAGCGGGCGGTCGCGAGGAGAGCATCGAGACGCGGCGTGTGGAAGCCGGCGTAGTCGAGCGCACCGCCAGCGAGGCGGGAATCGAACATCGACGTGAGATAGCCCAGAGAGAGGTCGCCAGGCACGCCGGTCAACAGGGCGTCGAATCGCTTGTCGCGAGCACGCGCCTCCGCGAGGAAGGCGCCCATCTCGCGTTGCCTGATCTCCACCCGAATTCCGAGCGCGGCGAGGTCTGCCTGGATGAGCTGCTCGGCGGCGTTGTCGGCGCTCCCCACGGTGAGCAGCTCGAACGTCAACGGGACGCCGTTGCGCGCCCGTGCACCGTCACTGGCGGGAACCCAACCCGCGCTATCGAGCAGGGCCGCCGCCAGCGCGGTATCGCGGTTCGCGGTCTCTCTCAGCGAGAACGGATGATCCGGCGATACGGGGCCGGACGCTGGCGTCGCGAAGCCGGCGAGCGCGGCCTGGATGATCCGGTCGCGATCGATCGCGAGGGCGATGGCCCGCCGTACTCGAGGATCGTCGAAGGGCGGGCGGCTCGCGTTGAGGACGAGGCCATACGCAACGAGCACGGGATAGTCGACGACGCGGAGGGCCGGATCGGCCGCCGCAATCCTCGCCATCGACGGGGAGATGCCCGCCATGTCGAGCTCGTGGCTGACGAGACCGGCAAACTTCGTCGACGCCTCATCGACGACGGCCACCACCAGGCGCTCGATCGCCGGCGGGCCACCTAACGACACGGTGAAGTCTCGGTTGCGCACGAAGGTCCACCGCTGACCCGCTCGACGGTCGGCGAAGCGAAAGGGTCCGTTTCCCGTCGGCCGGTCGCCGAAGGCGGCCCGCCGCAGCTCCGCGCGCGGGACGCCCTCGAGCAGATGCGCCGGCGCAATCGGCTGCTCGCATAAGACGAGCGGAAACTCCGCCTGGGGGCGTGCGAAGCGAATGCTGACCGTCGAGTCATCGGGCGCATCGACGGATTCCACATCGCCGAGCTCGGCGAATCGCGGCGAACCGGTTGCCGGATCGCGCACCGCATCGAGGGTGAACCGCACATCGCGCGACGTCGTCGCGTGACCGTCGTGCCAGCGGACCCCCGATGCGAGCCGCAGCCGGAGGACGCGGCGATCGGGCGACCACGTCCACGAGCGCGCGAAATATGGAGTAGGCTCGAGCGCATCGTCGTACCGCGCGAGGGTGACGAAGAGCGCATAGCGCTGAACCTGCCGCGCCATCGGGTGCAGCGTGACGAGCGGGTTAGCCGACTCGAGATCCGCGCCGGATGCGACGACGACGGTGTCCGCTCGCCGGGCGGGTTGGCCGCACGCGAGGAGCACGGCCGCGATGGCGACGGTTGACGCGCTGCGCCTCGCCGGCATCATCCCGTCATGCGCAACGTCGTGAGTCGGCTCGCGAGCAGTGCCATCCTCTTCTGGATCGTGCTCACCATCACCTTTCTCCTCGCGCGCGCCGCGCCCGGTGATCCGACGACCTTGCTCGTTCCGCCCGGCGCGAGCGCAGCCGATCAGGCGCGCCTCCGGACCGAGCTCGGGCTCGATGCGCCCCTCGCGGTACAATATGCACGGTGGGCCGGCCGCCTGTTCAAGGGCGATCTGGGAGAGAGCTTCGCGCGTCGCGCGCCCGTCCGTACCGTGCTTGCGGAGGCCATTCCGGTGTCGGCAGGATTGGGCGCGGTGTCGCTCGCGCTCACCTTCATCCTCGGCATTGCCGTCGGTATGTATCAGGCCGCGCGACGCGGCACGCTGTCCGACCGCGCGTTGACGATCGCGACGACGACAGTGTACGCGGCACCGAGCTTTTGGCTTGCCCTCGCGCTCATCGCGACCTTCACCTACGGGGCGGCGCGCTGGGGGTTCCCGGCTTCACTCCGACTGCCCGCGTTCGGCATGCGCGATCCCGCGTCCGATGCGACCGGGCTGGCCGCCCTGGGTGACCTGGCGCGGCATGCGGTGCTGCCGGTCATCACGCTGACGGCCATCGGCGCGGCCGGCATCGCGCGCTACGCGCGAACGATCGGGGCAGATCTCGTCTCGCAGGATTTCGTGCGGACCGCGCGCGCCAAGGGCGCAACGCGACCTCGCATCTATCTCCGCCACGTGCTCGCGAATGCGTGGCCGCCGCTCGTGGTGCTGCTCGCACTCGCCATTCCCGGCCTTCTCGCCGGCTCGGTGTTCGTCGAGGGCGTATTCGCCTGGCCCGGCATGGGACGTGTCACGCTCGCCGCGGTCGCGGCGCGAGACTATCCCGTGATACTTGGCGCCACCGCGGTCTACGCCGCGGCCGTCATCCTCGCGAACCTCGCCGCTGATCTCGCGCTCCCAATGCTCGATCCACGCCGGCGGGCGTGATGCGGCTTCCCAGGCGCGACGTCGCGGTTCCGATGGCGCTGCTTGTCCTGCTGGCGCTCGGGGCGATCGCCGTCCCCCTGCTCTCGGCCGACGATCCGCGCACGATGGGCGACGTCGTCGTACAGCGATTCCTGCCGCCGTTCACGACCGATCAGCATGGCGCTTTTCATCTGCTTGGCACCGATCGGTTCGGCCGAGACATCTTCGCGCGGACGATGCTCGCGGCGCGCATCTCGCTCGTGATCGGTGTGTTGGGATCTCTCCTCGCTGGCGCGGTCGGAATCGCGCTCGGCGCGCTCTCGGGATGGCGAGGCGGTGTTCTCGATCGACTCCTCATGGGCGCCGCCGACGCGCTTCTCGCGATTCCACGACTCATCCTCCTGCTCGTCTGCGCAGCGCTCTGGCGACCCGGGACGCTCACCGTCGTGGCGGTTCTCGTCGCCACGGGCTGGATGGCGGTCGCACGGCTCGTGCGCGCGGAGGTGCTCGGCATCCGGACGCGACCGTTTGTCGAGGGAGCCGCGGCGCTCGGAGCCCGGCCGGCGCGCATCCTCTGGCGACACGTGCTGCCTAACGCGCTCGGGTCGGCGATCGTCGCCATGACGCTGGGGGTCGGCGGCGCCATCCTGCTCGAAAGTGGCTTGTCGTTCCTCGGCCTCGGCGTCCAGCCGCCGCAACCGAGCTGGGGCAATATGATCGCCGATGGACGGGACGCGATCGTCCTCGCGCCGTGGGTCGCGCTGGCGCCCGGCCTGGCGCTGATCGTTACAGTGGTTGCCTCGACCTTTCTCGGGGACGCCCTGCGCGACCGCCTCGCGGGAGAAAGCGTCGCACCGCTGCGCGATCGAGCCTAACGAACCAGCACGGTCGAGACCCCCAGAGGCTCGACCCCCACCTCCACGACGCCACTCGCACGCACTGTCAGCGAGTCGCCGCCCTGCTCGTCCAGGCGAGCGCGTCGCGCTTCACGGATGGGCCATGCGCATCGCCATGCGCCCCTCACTGACCGCGAAGTCACGTTCACACACCGAAGCACGACCCACTCGCCGTCCTCGCTCGGCTTGCAGGCAAGGAACCGCAGCCCGGCGCCCTCGAGCGTCAGCCCGGCGACTGGCTCAGGAGGGCGGGTCGCCGAGCGGAGTGTCGCTCCGCGTAATGGCAGGAGGACATCGTCGGCCACGCGCTCGATCTCGACAATCGCGTCAGCTCCGGCGCCGTGCGGAAAGAGCGCGAACTCGGCCCGATGGCGCCCGAGGCACTGTGCG
>JAICOJ010000125.1 GCA_025930755.1 Gemmatimonadaceae bacterium | reverse complement strand
TCGCCTATCCGTACGGGCTCACATCGCCCCGCGTCGCGAAGGCGGCGACCGATCGGGGATACCGCGCGGGTTGGCGCGCCGCCGGTGGGTGGATGCGCCCCGCGTCGCGGGACATGCTCGATTGCCCGCGGGTCACGATTCCCGCCGGCGTGTCGAGCGACGGCTTCGCCCTACTCGTCGCGGGTCTTCGCTGAGCTCGGGGTGAGGGCGAGGACGGTTCCCCGCGCTCGGGGGCGCGTCAGCCCGCGATCGACGAGGAAATTCGCGAGCAGCGCGGCGGTGGTGTCCGCACCCCGCACGTTGAAGTGCACGTCATCGTAGAAATAGTCGAGCGACTTCGGAAGCGCGGCGGCCAGGTCGAGCATCGGCGCGTTCTGCATTTGCGCGACGCCGCGCAGCGCCTCGTTGTACCGCTCCATCGCGGCCTCCAGCAGATCCTCCCGATACGCTTCACCTCCAACGAGTGTCATCCAGTGCCACTGCTCGGCACGCGGATCGACCTTGCTGTTCCACGTCGTGGGCTGGGTGAGGAGCACCATCTCCGCACCCGCGCCGCGCGTCGCGGCGACCAGCGTATGAAGATTCTTCGTGTACGCAGCGAGGTTCTCCGTGGGTGCACGATCCGTGACCGGACGGGATCGGCGAAGGTCGACGTCGCCCTTGATGTCACTCGTGAGGGTGATCTCCTCCAGTAATTCGCGCTCGCTGCTCCGCCGCATCACGGCGTAGGCGCGCCGTGGGAGCTGGAACTCCGTGGCTGCCAGCCGGAGCAGCTGTACGAAGGACCACCGTTCCTTCTTTGGCCGGAAGAGCAGGTAGTCGAGACCGATCATCGCGCCGCGCAGATCATTCACCCCGGCCATGACGATCACGAGGTCGGGCTCCAGGTGGGCCACGCGGTGGACGACCATCGCGAGATGATCGAAGGTGCGGTCGCCCGATTTCGCCGTGTTGTAGACGCGCGCCCGCAGCGGAGCGGGGATGCGACCAGCGAGTCGCTCCTCGAGCCGCTGCGAGACCACTTCGCTGTCATCGAGGTAGAAGCACTCCAGCGAGCTGCCTCCGACCAGGAAGATCCGGAGCTCGTTGAGCGGCTTGGGCTTCGCGAGCGCGCCACCGCGGAATCCCAGATCGTTGGTGGTGAAGATGCTCGTTCCGGTGACGCCCGGGAGATTCTCTTCCACCGCGAGATGGAAGGTGTCGTTGGGCGCGAACGACGAAGGCACGTACTCTCGCTCCGTGGGCCGGACCTTGTGGGGATAGTACGGGTCGGGGAACGGGAAGAACGTCGCGAGGACGAGCTCGGCGATGAGCAGCGTCACGACGAACGAGCCCAGTGACAGAACGATGGCGGCGGAGCGATTTGTCATACGGGCCGACAGCCGGGGGGAGACGTGCCAGTCGGGGCGCGGAGGGGAGAAACAAATGGCCCGCTATGATAGGCGTCGGGCCCCATACCGGCAAGCACCTGAGGGCGTCTGTCGTCTCCAAGCCAACGCGCCCCGGAACGTGAGTCCCGGGGCGCGTGGTCGTTAGGTCGATCGTCAGGACGGGGTGTGGCTCAGTACGCTCCGCACCAGCCGTCGCGGCACACCTTCACGCCACCCCAATAGGTGTACGTGTTCGTGGCGGCCCAGCTGGCCTGTCCGTTGTTACCCACGAAGAGATGCCGGAAGCAATCGTTGTTGGTGTTGCGGAAGTTCGGATCGCGCGCGGCGAGCGTTTGATTGAGGAAGTTGCCGCTCAGGAAGTCCGCGTCGGTATAGAGCAACGTGCCCGCCGCATCGTAGATCCGCGTGTCGAACTTGAAGGTCGATGACGTGAGGAAGTGGAAGTGCCACTCGATGCGGTAGACGACGTTCTTCTGCAGCTGCACGCGCAGGTTCCACCATTCCTCGCTTGGCGTGTTCGAGAACTGCCACTCGGGCGTCCAGCCCGTGGACGAGATTTGGCGCTTGAACGTCCAGAGGAACGGGCAGGCACCAGGCATGGGCTCGACCGGGTGGTCCGAGCCGCGACCAGCCTGTGATGCCTCATCCACGCGCGTGTAAATGCGATAGTAGAGGTGATCGCCGACCTGCGGGGCAGGTATTCCGTTGGTCAGCTGCATGTGCTCGGCATCCGACTCACCCATCTGGAGCACGCGGAGCACGTTGGCCATGCCGGACGGGAAGCCCATGCCAGACGCGGGGACCACCGAGAGGAGCTGCGGTCCGCCGTAATTGACCCACTCCGACCACTTGGTGCCGTCACGCAGGGCCGTGGTACCCGTCCCCGTCGCCGTTCGCCAATCGCTCTCGAAGAGGGTCGTGCCCGTCGAAATCGCGGTCACGGTAACCGACGCCGTTCCCGACATGCCTTCGCTCGTGGCGGTAATCGTCACTGGTCCACCCACCGCCACGGCTGACACGAGTCCAGACGTCGATACCGTCGCAACGGCGGCGTTTCCGGTCGACCAGCCGACGGTCCGGCCGGTCAGGATGTTGCCCGCCGCGTCGCGAAGCGTAGCCGTGAGCTGCGCGGCCTGTCCGACCTGAAGCGACGTGGACGTGGGCGCGAGCGTCACCGTTGCAACTGGAGCTGGCGGGGGCGGCGGAGGCGGCGCGGTTACTGTCACCGCGGCCGTGCCACTGCGCCCTTCGCTCGTAGCGGTAATCGTCACGGGGCCACCGGCCGCGACCGCCGTCACGAGACCGGAGCTGGAGACGGTGGCGATACTGGCGCTGCTCGTCGTCCACGAGATCGTGCGACCAGTCAATACGTTGCCCGATGCGTCGCGCAGCGTCGCGGTGAGCTGCAGCGTCTGCCCGATCGAGATGCTTCCCGTCGCAGGCGCCACCGTCACCGTCGCCACGGGCGCCGGCGGTGGGGGCGGCGGCGGCGGGGCCGTCGTGACCGTCAGCGACGCGGTCCCTGTCACACCCTCCGACGACGCCACGAGCTCGGCCGTGCCTGCACTCACTCCGGTAGCGCGTCCAGTCGCGTCGACCTGGGCGTACCCCGGATGGTTCGAATACCAGGTGACCGCACGTCCCGTCAGCACGTTCCCGGCGGCGTCACGCGTGGTAGCGGCGAACTGCACCGACTGACCAATCTGCACGCTTCCGGTCGAGGGAGAGACGGACACCACTGCCACCGGTGCCTGACCCGGAGGTGGGGGAGGAGGAGCCGCCGCAACCGTGACGTCGGCTTCGCCGGTCACGCCAGCGATGCTCGCCGAAACCTTGGTTGCGCCCGGCCCATGAGCCGTCAGCACCCCTTCCGAGGTAACCGACGCGATTCCAGGGTTGGTGCTGCTCCAGCTCGGGCTGCCGGACTGCTGCGGGTTGATCGCCGCGAGCAGCTGCCGGGTTTGGCCCACCGTCAGAGTGACGGAGCTTGGGGATATGGAAACGACCACTGAGCCAAGGGCATCAGTGGCGCGCTGTGTGTTACAGGCGGCGAGGCCGAACACACCGGCGAGAAGGGTCGCCGCGGATGTGAGCATATAGGGACGCATCCCTGAGCCCTCCACGAAGAGTTCCGTTCGGCGGCCCGACTGGCGTGGTGCGCCCTGAGTGCAGCGCACGGTAGCCTCGTAGCTTTGCGTCGCCGTCTTTCGACGGGTTTGCCCTTGTCGCGGCCCTGGGAGGCCAGGCGATCTTGCCGGAAATGGTGCACGAACACGGCAGCTAGCTCGTCTACACCTGCCAGCTACCTAGCCGACGAGTTCGTGCAGACGGTAGTCACACGGTTTGAGTCAGTTGGACTTGCGAGATAAACATAATGCGCACTGTGAGTTACGCTACGCTCCACATCACATTTTTCCCGAATGCAACGGCGTTGATTCGGGAAACAAACACCATAGTGCAGTGACCGGCTGTCGCGACGTCGCTACATGAATCGGATACGGAGCGCGGCGAGAACGAGCTGCCGGATTCCATGACGTTGCGGCACAACAGGTTATCATCGAGCCCCGGCCGCCCGCGCGATTGCCCCGATATTGCCACGGCTGAGCATGTCTCGCGGTCGACTCTTCCTACCCCCCGATGCCCCGTACGTTTCTCCAGAGCCAACCCACGCTCGCTGACGCGGTCGTCCACACCCCTGGCGCCGCCGACATGCAGGTCGCTGGCCGCGATCTGGCCGCGTCCTGTCGCGCCTCGATTCTGCGCGGGCCGAGCGAGGAGCGCATGCGGTGCGAGCGCGATCTCGACCGCCTGGGCGTTCCCGTGCCTTTGGAATACAGACAGCTGGCCGCGCCCGTCGTGCGGGCGCGCGAGACCTGGCTGGTCGCGGTGCGAGGCAGGGAAGGGCGGTGCGCCGGGGCAATCGGCGTCAACGTTCGCCCCGCTCCGTACGTCCCCGGGCACATGGTGCTGGACGTCGTTAGGCTGGGGGCGGCGCTGGCGCCCGCCCTCCGCCGCCTGGCGCTCGAGACCCTCGTCGGCGCCGTTCGGCGCGACCCACGCGTGCTTCGGCTCACGGTACAGATCTTCTCGCGCGACGCCGACGAGCGCGAGGATTATGCGGCGCACCTGACGGCGCTCGGACTCAAGCCGCTGGAGGTACGGAACGGATACCAGCAGACGCTGGTGCTGGATCTGCGGCTCGATGAGCAGACGATCTTCGAAGGATTCGAGCGCTCGGGCCGGCGCAACATCAAGGCGGCGGCGAAATGTCCGGCCACGATCGCTCCGATCACCGATCCGCGTTATGCCGCGCGTCTCGAGACCCTCATGATCGAGACCCTCACGCGCACGGGCGGGCGTTACGCGGCGCAGGACTGGCGAGCGATGATCGACCTCACGCGCGAAGCGCCTCACCTGTCGCGCCTGGTCGGAGTCTTTCGCAACGATGCCGAGGGTCCCGACTCCCTCCTGGCATTCGCGTGGGGATGCGCGCACGGCGACCACGCGGAGTACTCGCAGGGCGGCTCGACGCGCGACGTGCCGTTCCGCATGCCCATGGCGTATCCACTCATGTGGGATCTCATTACCTGGGCCAAGCGCATTGGCGCCACCTGGTTCGATTTCGGCGGCGTCACGGACGGCGCGGATACCGAGGGCGACGATCCGCTGCGCGGGATATCGGCCTTCAAGCGCTACTTCTCGCGCGAGGTAGTGACGGTCGCGGACGAGTGGGTCTACGAGCCATCGTCCGTCCGGGCGCGCGCGGCGCGGATCGCCCATCGCTGGCTGAGTCGCTGAGCGTCAGCTGAGCCAGCGGGACTTCCACGCAGCGAACATCAGCACCGCCCACACCCCCAGCGCTCCCTCGTCCCGCCCCTCGAGCACACGCCGCCACGCCCGACGAATCGGCTCGGCGTGAAGCAGCCCTTCGCGCTCCAGATGCGCGGGCGACAACAGATCCTCGGCCCACTCTCGAAGCGCACCGCGGAGCCATCCGCCGAGCGGGACGGAAAGACCCATCTTTGGCCGGTCGATGAGGTCGAGCGGAACGCGCCGCTCGAGGCTCTGCCGCAGCAGCCACTTCCCCTGACGTCCCCGGATCTTCTGGTGCAGCGGCACGCGCCAGGAGAACTCCACCAGGCGGTGGTCCAGCAGGGGGACACGCACTTCGAGACTCACCGCCATGCTCACGCGGTCGACCTTGGCCAGCTGATCGTCAGGCAGGTACGTCAGCTGATCGGCGAGCATCATCCGATCGACGAGCCGCGCGGGACTCGACGCGCCGAGCACGCGCTCCATCGTGCCCGTGTGGGGCCGAGCATCGCGCACCAGCTCCTCCGGCTCCGGCCACGCCGCCACCAGCGACTGATACATGCCGCCTGACGAGCGCGCCCGCATGATGCGTCGAATCTTGTGCAGCTTCTCGCCGGGCAGCCGATGCCGGAGCGATCCGGGAAGCACCGGGGCAACGGCGCGGTGCGCGCGATTCCACGATTCGGCGGACAGGCTGCCGATGCCCGCGGCGACCATCATGCGGGCGGGCCGCGGGACCTGCATGATCCGCCGGAGCATCCCTTCGCCGTACGTGTAACGGTTGTACCCGCCGTAGACCTCGTCGCCGCCGTCGCCCGAGAGGGCCACCGTGACGCTCCGTCGGGCGACGCCGCAAATGAGGTACGCCGGAATCTGCGACGTGTCGGCGTGGGGCTCATCGAAGATGTCGGCGAGCCGCGGGACGACGGCGAGCGCATCGTCCCCGGTGAGCTCCACTTCGGTGTGGTCGGTGCCGAGATGCTTCGCGACGCGCGCTGCGTGATGCGCCTCGTTATGCTCCGCGGCGTCGAACGCCACGGCGAACGTCTTCACGGGACGGGACGCATGCTGCTGAAGCAGCGCCACCACCGTCGTCGAGTCGATGCCGCCGGACAGCAGGGCGCCGAGCGGGACGTCCGCCTCCATGCGCATCCGCACCGCATCCGAGAGCAGTGCATCGAACTCGTCGGCGATGTCCTGATCGGATGCGACGAGCGGATTGGCCAGACCGCGCGCGGCCGCCGCTTCCACCGACCAGTACGGCGTCGATGCGGGAAGGCTCGCCGCGGCATCGGAGATCGTCAGCATGTGGCCGGGGGCGAGCTTGTGCGCCGCTCGATAGATCGTGCCCGGTCCCGGGACGTAGAGGTAGCGCAGAAAGTCGCCGAGCGCCTGGACGTCGACCGTGCGATCGAAGTCGGGATCGGCGACCAGGGCCTTGAGCTCCGAGCCGAAAATGATTCGCCTGCCCGTCTGACTGACGAAGAGCGGCTTGATGCCCATCCGGTCGCGGATCAGCGTCAGCGTCCGCGACGCGGCATCCCACACCGCGATGGCGAACATCCCGACGAAGCGCGGCACGGCGTCGGCAATTCCCCAGCGCTCGAACGATGCCAGGATCACCTCGGTGTCGCTGTGCCCGCGAAAGCGCCAGCCATCGCGCAGGAGCTCTGAGCGCAACGCGCCGTGGTTGAAGACCTCGCCATTGAACACCATGGTGAACCGGCCGGAGGCGGAGCGCATCGGCTGATGCCCGTGCTCCGACAGGTCGATGATGGCGAGACGGCGGAAGCCGAGAGCGATCCCGGCGTCGGCGTCGGCCATCGTGCCGCTGTCATCCGGCCCGCGGTGCACGAGCGTCTCGGTCATTCGCGCCACGGCGCTCTCGAGCTGCTCCGGGCGCTCACCGCGCGACGTCAGTATTCCAGCGAGTCCGCACATGCGCGAGGCGACCGGAGTCGGTAAGGGAGAGCGGTCATGGAAGGCTCCCGGCGATGAGCGGGCCTAACGTGTTCGTGACCGGGAGTGGCAGACGCCGCCACGCCGCCGTGGCCGCGCGAAAGACCGGGCGGTCGGGCGACGGTGGCGCAGCCACGCCCCCGCGGGGCGAGCGCTGGAGCCAGGGCAGGGTGATCTCCACCGGGTTCCACTGCCGCTTGAAGCGATGGGTCGGGCCGTTAGGCGTGCAGCGGCCGAAATTGAACACGCGCGCGCCCCGCCCGATCATGTGCTCCATCAGCGACCAGTAAAGGAGCATGTTCGGCGACTGCGCGTTGAACTGCCGTGGCGAGCCGGCCCAGGTGATCTCGAACTCACCGTTGAACAGGAACCCGCAGCCGGCGGCCACCGGCGCGTCGTTCCAGTACACGACAGCGAGCTCGATGTGAGCACCGAGACCGCGAGCGCACTCCGCGAAGAACCGCCGCGGCAGGACGGGCGTCCCCAGCTCGCGCATCTTGCGGGCGAACACATCGTAGAATGCGCCCAGCTCCCCCTGCCCGAATCGCACCACCATCCCTTCCTTCTGCGGCCGGCGAATCTGGCTGCGCAGCTTCGAAGGAAAGCGCTTCCAGAGATCGTCAGGCTTCGGTGGCAGATCGAGCAGCGACGTGATCTTCCGCTCCGACACGCTCAGTGCGGAGGGAATGACGTGGCGCGTACGAATCTCCAGCAGATCGACGCGACGCCGTCTCGCTTCTTCCCCAGCGGCCGCGAGCAGGGCCTGGCACGCCGGCGGGTCGCCAAGAGGGCCGCCGTCGTTCAGGAAAGGCATCGAGACGAGATAGCTGCCGAAGATTCGGCTTCTCACCTCCACCAGCGGAAGGACGCCGCGCAATGCGCCGTCGTCCGCCCGCACCGCGAGATACGCCGAATCGTGGCCAAAGACGTCGCGCATGATCGAGCGCCACGCCGCGAGGTGGCAGAACGTGGCATCCCCGGCGGTCGCGACGAACGCATCCCATTCCACGTCGCTGCCCGCGAATGGCTCGGCGACCGCCGGCTGCGCAGCGTGCGCATATGCGACCACCTCTGGCGGCCGTGCTATGGATGTCACGTCGCGAGCGCGGCTACAGGAGGAGCGACTACCTCACGTGCGCCCAGGAGGCGTGAGGCTGCTTCGCCGACGGTGACGCTTTCGAGCTCGTGCCGCGTGCGCAGACGCTCGATGACGCTCTCCAGCGTGCGCAGAAAGCGCCTGACGTCGGGAAGGGTCCGCGTGAAGGGTGTCAGGCCGGGGACGAGTGTGGGCGAGTGCCACGTCAGGTGGACGTAGCCGGCGCCGGACGCGAGCAGCACATGGGCCGCACGGAGCATGTCGCCTGTGCTCTCCACTTCCGGGCTGAGGGCGACGCGGCGCAGCATGCGCGTCGCGCTCATCGCCCGAAGCACGGCCTGCCCGCGCCCGGTCGAGAGGAGATCCTGTCGCACCGCTCGCCAGCGCTCGAGCGGCATTCGTGTGAGAGAGACCGACAGCGGCACTTCCACGATCGACGGCGGCTCACCGACGTCATCCGCGGTCGGCTCGGCCGCGAGCCTGTGCGCCTGGACCGGCGAATCCATGAAGGACGGACCTGCCTCATCGGAGAGGTCCGTCAGCGGCGCGACGCTGCTGTCGACGGTGAAGCCGGCGTCAACGAGTTGACGGACCACGCGCGGGCCGCCGCCAAGCCGCCCCGCACGGAAGGTCGTAGGGCGGCGACCAAAGGCCGACTCGTGCGCGTCGAGCAGCGAGCCGAGCTTCGCGCGCTGAAGCTCCGGCGGAAGGTTGCACATCATGGTCGTCGATGGCGTGGCGCGCTCCGGCGACGGCGGCGTGTTCCAGGGATGCAGATGCGCCGCGAGCTCGCCCCCGGTTTCCTCGATCGCGCGCTCGATGAAACCCGGCGCGCCGGGATGGCGCGCCGCCGCATGCGATACGAAGAACGTGGGACGAACGCCGAGGTCCTTCAAAAGGGGGACGAGCGTCGGCAACCGCCTCACGTTCTCCGCGGTGCACGCCGAGCGTTGCGGAAGCCAGTTGTCCTCCTCGACATCTATCGAGCAGATTAGCAGCGCAGCGGGTGCCATGGTGCGGGGCGAAATTGCCAAAGGACGCCGTTCTCGGTACTTGGACAGCCCCCGTCTGAACGCACGCTTGACGCCTCGGTATCAGCCTCCGTCGGCACTCGACAACCTCCTATCACCCAACGAGTTACACATGAGCGAAGGGGCCTCGCCCTCGTCCGCCCTGTGGCGGGCGCTCGACAGCTGTGTGAAGGCTGTTACAGGACTGTGGGGCGGGAGGATTCTGGCGCTGCTTTGCGTCGCCGTCATCGCCTGGGCGACACTCTTTCCCACCGACGCGATCGGCGGCGAGCGGTTCCTCGTTTGTCTCGTCTGCGGCGACCGCGGGGCAGCCGACGCGACGCTCAACACCATCATGTTCGTGCCGCTGGGGATCTCGTTGGCGCTCGCCGGCCTCGGGGCCTCGGTGGTCATCCCGCTCGGCTTTGTGCTCTCCGCCATCATCGAGTCGATCCAGTTCTTCGTGCCGGGGCGCGACTCGAGTCTCGGCGACCTTGTCTTCAACACGCTCGGGTGCGCGATCGGGGGTCTGCTGGTGTGGACCGCGTCCCGCTGGATCTACCCGGGCGCTCGCGCCTCGGTGGGACTCACCGCGGCGGCCGTCGCGCTATTCACCGGCATCGTCGCTCTCACCGGCTGGCTCTTTACTCCAACGCACCCTGACGCGCCGTACTTCGTGCAATGGGAGCCCGAGCGCTATCACCTCCCGCCGCACCCGGGAACCATCACCAGCGTACGGTTAGGCGAGCGCACGCTGCCGCCGGAATCGAGGTGGCCGTGGTCGACGTTCCGGGACGCCTGGAACCGGGGGGACACGCTTCAGATCGAAATGCGCGGCGCGAGTACGCCGCCCTCGCTCGCCCCGATCCTCTCCGTTCACGACCTGCGCCGGCGCGAGGTCATGTTCATCGGCGACGACCGGGGCGTGCTCGTCGTCCGACCTCGGCTCCGCGCACTGGACCGGCGCTTCGACCAACCAGATTTCAGACTGGCCGGTGCCGGTCGCGGGGAGCCGCTCACGATTCGCGTTGCGCGCGAAGGGGATGGATTCCTCCTCGCGATGGGGGGTGAGAGCCGCGTCACTCACAACACGGCGAGTCGAGGTTGGGGGCTGCTGTACTACGTCGAGTCGGCCCCGGAGTGGTTTCGCGCGCTCGTGGGGCTCGGCTGGATCGCGGCG
>JAICOJ010000088.1 GCA_025930755.1 Gemmatimonadaceae bacterium | reverse complement strand
TGGGAGCGGGTTCGAGCTGTACGCCTGGCTGCAGGAGCATTATCCCCGCGTCGCTCGCAACACGATCTTCGTCACCGGGGACATCGCCGCCAATGCCGACCTCGGCCGCCAGGTCCGCGCGCTCGGACGCCCCGTCTTCGTGAAGCCCTTCGACTTCGACGAGCTCGAGGAGACGATCCGAACCTGGACGCGCATTTCGGGCGGGCTCCCGGCCATTACCAACGCCCACCCCGAACGCGACTTCCGGGCTCGTTAGGTCCGTGCTCCCGCTGATCGCGACGGGGTGACGCCGGCGTCACGGCTCGCGGCGTCCGCCACGGCGTCCACGAGGCCGTCGATGTCCTCCTCGGCGGTGCGGAATCCCAGGATGCACGCGCGCAGCGCCAAGGCTCCCCGCAACCGGGTCGACGAAATGAAGTACCGCCCGTCGGCGACGATGCGCGCCAGCAGGCGCTCGTTGAGTGCGTCGAGCGCGGCGGCATCCACGTCACGAGGTCGCGCACGAAAGCACACGACGCCGAGGCGCGCCGGAGAGACGATCTCCAACCCGGGCGTCTCGGCGACGCGCGCTTCCAGCCGACGCGCCAGCATCATCCCGCGCTCGATCGCGTCGCGAATGGCGTCCGTTCCGAAGTAGCTCACCGACATCCACACCTTGATCGCGCGCGCGTAGCGCGTGAGCTGCTCGCCGTAGTCGGCGAAGTTCACCGCCGCGTGGCCAGTCTGGACGTCGGCCAGATACTCCGGAAGGATCTGAAAGGCCGCCTTGAGCCGACCCGGATCGCGTGCGAGGAGACATCCGCACTCGAACGGGATGAACAGCCACTTGTGCGGATCGAGCGTGACCGAGTCGGCGCGCTCGATCCCGGAAAGCGCGCGCCGGCCGACGTCGGTGAGCACACTGAAACCGCCATAGGCCGCATCGACATGCATCCACACATCCTCGCGCTCGCACACCGCGCCGATCTCGAACATGGGATCGACGCTGCCGGTGTTCGTCGTTCCGGCATTCGCGACGACCATGAGCGGCCGAAATCCCGATGCACGATCGCGCGCGAGCGACTCACGCAGCGCGTCGACGCGCAAGCGGTAGTCGTCGTCCGTGGGTAGCGAGCGGACCTGGTCCCGCGGAACGCCCGCGAGCCACGCGGCACGTGTCACCGAGGAATGCACCTGGTCGGACGCGTACACGGTGAGTCTGGCGATGAGGGATGCGTCGCCCGCCGTGACGCGATGGCGTGCCGCGATCATCGCGGTGAGGTTGGCCCCCGAGCCTCCCGAGGTGAGAAGCCCGCTCGTCCCGTCGGGCATGCCAAGCCACTGGCGAAACCAGTCGAGAACCACGAGCTCGATCTCGTTCGGACCCGCCGCGACCGGCCAGACGCCAGCGAAAAAGTTGAATCCCGTCGCCAACCAATCGCCGAGTATGGCGGGATACGTCGGACAGCTCGGGACGTAGGCAATGAATCCGGGGTGCGGCTCGCGTGCCGCGTGCGGGAAGACGCGGTCGCGCAACGTCGCGAGCAGCGTCTCGAAATCGGTGCCGTGTGTCGGAGCTCGGCGGTCGACGAGCCGCTCCGCCGCCGCTGTGTCGAGCGTCGCGTACGCGGGTTGGTCGCGCAGGGTGGAGAGATGATCAGCGACCGTGTCGGCCACGAGGTAGCCGAGGCGACGCATCGTGTCGTGATCGAGGTCGAGAGGGGAGCGGGCCATTGGGGTAGGTTCGTCGATCGGCACGACCGATGCAACAGAGAAGCAACGAGGAACCAAGAAACGAGGAACGAGGAACGAGGAAGTGGGGCCGAGATCGCTCACGCTTCCTCGTTGCTCATTCCTCGTTCGAGCCTCGGCATTCCATCGATCTGCTCATTTCCCACTCATCGCCCCAGGTTGACCGACGACCCATGTCACGCCTCATCGTCCGTGTAGCGCTGTGTCTCGCTGTGGTCACTCCGCCGTGCATGAGGGCGCAAGTCTCGGAAGACAGCCTGGCGGCATCGCAGGAGCCGTTGTTCACCGCGGAGGACGCTCTGTTCGCCGGTGGAGTGATCTTCGCCACGATCGCCATTGCACCGCTCGACAAGCGGTTCGCGGAATACCTGCAGGGTGCGCCGCAAACCAACCGGTTCTTTCGTCGCGTCTCTCGTGTCGTCGAGACCATCGCACAACCCGGCGCGTACCTCATCGGCACCGCGCTCTACGGAATCGGCAGACTGGCGGACAATGAGCGCATGGCCGATCTGGGGTTGCACGGCACCGAGGCGATCATCGCCGGATTGCTGGTGACGAACCTCATCAAGATCAGTGCAGGGCGCCAGCGACCCTACGTCGATATCGACAAGCCGCACGACTTCGGATTCATGCGCGGGTGGAACCGCGAGCAATACCGCTCGTTTCCCTCCGGCCATTCCCTCATTGGATTCGCCGCGGCCGCGGCCGTCGTGGAGGAGACGCGCCGCTGGTGGCCGCAGTCGGTGTGGTACATCGCGCCGGCCATGTACGGCGGGGCGGGGCTCATCGCGCTGTCGCGCATGTACGACAACAAGCACTGGGCGAGCGATGTGCTCATCGGGGGCCTGATCGGCACCTTTGCCGGCGTCAAGGTGGTGAAGTACCACCACACCCATCCGGACAATCGCATCGACCGATGGCTGCTGGGCGTGGTGGTGGTGCCGGAGGGGGAGTCCGGCTGGGCGGCGCGGCCGCTCGTTATGCGGAAGAAGTAGGAGTCAGGAGTCAGGAGTCAGGAGTCAGGGGGTGTCAGGGAGTAGGTTTCAGGAGGTCGCTCGAGCGTTTCTCCTCGAACCTTTACCCTGACACCCCCCTGACTCCTGACTCCTGACCCCTGACCCCTAGTTCTTCCGCCCCTCCGTCAGGATCACCGCCTCTCGCTCCCATGGCCGATCCTCGTAGTCCATGTGCATCTGCAGCACACCGGCGAGCATCACCGAGATCGCGCCGAGGTCGACGTGACGGAGGAAGCCCTCCCCGGCGCCGAGCTTCCGCAGGATCGCGCGCTCGGGAGGGAGTGAGAGCGCCTGCTCGAGAAAGTCGTATTGGATGATGTGGATCGACTCGTGAGGCAGCGTCATGCGCCGCTGGGTGTCGAGAACGGTCGGCTTCTGGCCGAGCACGATGGTTCCAAAGTCCATCCGCCCGAAAATGATCCCGTCGCGCGTGGACACGGTCTCGGTCGGGAACCGGAAGACCGGCGCGCCGCTCGAGAGCGTCGCGCCCCAGTCGATACGCGTGTCGGCGCGGACGACGTAATACAGCAGGGTCGTCGTCGCAACGACGTTCACGCGCGGCCGGACGCGGTCGACCGCGGTCGGCCGGATCTCGAACGTCATCGGGCCCACCGGGACGATGAGGACCGTCGTGTCTTCGGACGCGCTGCGCACGACCGAGGTGCCCATCGCCGCGAGCTGGCGCCCGAGGAGGCCGGCACCGTTGAACGTCTCGCCGGCAACCTGCTTCCCCAGACCCATCGTCACGCCGCCACCGAACCCCTTGAGTGCCGCGCGCCATGGGTTCTTGCCGCGAGCAAGCGCGAACATCGCCGCGCTGAATCCGCCAAGTGCACCGTTGACGGCGAGATGGGCGGCTCGATCACGTCCGGAGAGCGTACCGGCGACGTTCCCCGACGATGGCTCCTGCGTTGGCTGCGGTTGGGCCAGCGCGTCGGAGAGCGGCATGACCGCCGCCAACCCGGCGATGCCGAGGAGCGCGACGCCTCTCATGCACCCCTCGCCGAGGAGCTCACCGACGGATCGGTCGAGACCGGGCCATCCTCGACGACGAGGACGTCGCCCTCGAGGCGCGGCGCCTGCCCCGGGAAGATCGGAATCTCGACGCGGAAGTGCGAGCCCACCCCCGGCAGGCTGCGCACGAACAGCCGCCCGCCTAACAAGCCGACGAGTCGGCGGGTGATCGAGAGTCCGAGACCGGTACCACCCTCCTGCCGCGTGTAACTCTGATCGAGCTGCCGGAAGTCCTGAAAGGCGGTTTCGATCAAATCGCGTGGAATCCCGATGCCGGTGTCCTCGATGGTGATGGCAACGCCATTCTCCAGATCGACGACGCGCACGCGAACGCCGCCCTTGATGGTGAACTTCACCGCGTTGGAACCGAGGTTGGTGAGAATCTGCCGGAGCTTCATCTCGTCGCTGCGAATCCGCGCCCGCGACGTGCTCGGCTCGAGCGTGAGCGAGAGCGCGCGCCGTTGCGCCATCGGCTCGAGCGTGCGCAGCACGTCCTCGACGAGGGGGAGGAGGTCCACCTCTTCGATGGTCATCGGCATTTCGCCCGCCTCGATCTTCGCGAGATCGAGGATGTCGTTGATCAACATCAAAAGATGCTTCGAATTCTGCTCGATGCGTCGTGAGATGATCTGCACCTGCGGTGCCAGCTGGCCGTAGAGGCCATCGAGAATGTTCTGCGTGTGACCGATAATGGCGTTGAGCGGCGTGCGGAGCTCATGCGACATCGATGCCAGGAACTCCGACTTGAGCTGCGACGCACGCCGGAGCTCGTCCCGCTGCAGCTCCAGCCGCCGATTGCGCTCCTCGAGCTCCGATGTCGCCTCCGCGACGCGTGCCTCGAGGTCGCGATTCAACACCATCAATTGCGACGCGAGCTTCTCCTTCTCCTCGGCGACGCTCAGGTCGTGGACCACGGTGACGATGGCAATGGGCTCGCCACGCTCGTTCATCACCTTGCCGGCGATCGCTTCGACCGGGAAGTCCGTCTTCCGCGCCGGATCCATGAGGCGGAACGTCGTCCGGCGGGTTTCGTCGGGATCGAGCGCGAAGTCGGAGATGTACGAGGTGAAAATCGTGTCGTTCGCGCGCACCGAGAACGATGCAGCGCTGCGCTCGGCCACGAGCGGGCCGGGTTCCTCGGGGGCCTGGAACAGTCGCTCGGCGGCGCGATTCATGAGCAGCACGCCCGCGGCCATGTCGGTGACGACGACGGGATCGGCGACGTTCTCGAGGATGATCTCGAGACGATCGCGCTCGCTGCGGACTTCGCGCTCCGCATCGCGCGCGCGCGAGAACTGGGCGGTGAGCGCCTCCGTGACCCGCTTGAGGTCGGTAACGTTGCGGAGGAGCGACACGGTGAGCGGCTCGCGTTCGCGGCGACCCGTGAGCCTCACCGAGAGAACCTCGAACGTGAGGTCGGTGCCGTCCACCGGATTGACCAGCGTCACGTCGCGGGACTCGCCCGGCCCCGTGCCCTGCAGAACCGCACGCGAGAGGAACGATGACATGAGGAGCGTGTTGAGCTCGGTCGCGCGGCGCAGGCCTTCGCTTGCGCCCTCCTCGGGTGTGCGGAGCAGCGCCCGGGCACGCTCGTTCTCGATCGCGACGCGGTTCTCCGCGTCCGTGATGACGATGGCGTCCGGCAGATGCTCGAAGACATCGGAGAGCAGCGCGCGATCGCGCGCTGCGGCCGATGCGGAGGCGACGCGGCTCGCATCGCGCTCGAGACGGGCGATGACGCTGCCCAGCGACCGCGCGAGCCGCGTCCACAGGTCTACTTCCTCGGCGGTTGGACGTCGGGAGACGGCAAGCGCCATCACTCCCCAGGCCCATACCTGTTGCGAGCTTTCGAGGGCGAACCGCGCCGGCTGAAGAACGGGCAGCGGGATTATGGCCGCTTGCTCCATCCCGAGCTCGCGCACCGGAGCGACATGGGGTGGCTCCTCGGGACGAACGGCGGCGCGCAGGAGCGGGTGCATCGCCTGCGCGGCCGCGATGTGCACGTCGCTCGCGCTGATGCCGACGTCGACCTCGGCGAGGCCAATGAGCTCCCCGCGCTCGGTCAGACGTCCCACCCACCCCGCAGTACAGCTCCGGCGCGAAACGAGGCGCTCGAGGAGGAGGACGGCCGCATCCCCTGCGCTTCCCGCCTGCGCCATCACCGGCACCAGGGTCTCGAGAATCGAGCCGAGAGTCGCTTCCCCGGTCACATCCGGCATGCGCGGCTATGTCGAGTGAAGGGGGTGACGCGGGGAGGGGTGCCGTGTTGCGTACACATCAGCGTGCACGCGCGTAAGCTTCGATCCAGGGCGAATATCGCCGTCCTAACCTGCTACTTCTCACCGCACCTCGCAACAGCGCCTTGACCGCCTGCTCCTCGAGCCGGGCCCATCGGCGAGTCCAGCGGTCCCCGATGGGGACGAGGGTATCGCCATGGAACCGAACATCTCCGAAGCCGGCGTCATTGAGAAGACGCGTGAGCGACGAAGTCGTGAATCCGTGGCGATAGGGGAAAGCGAGCAGGTTGTTGTGGACGAGAACAGCGCGCGCCAGGGAGGCGAACGGACCGCGAAGCGCACGCCGAAAGATGGTATACGCCTCTCCGTTGGGAACGCGAATGGCGACTGTCCCCCCGGTATTCAGCAGTCGCCGCGCGGCCACGGCGGCCGCGCGCGGGTCGGGGAGCTGCTCGAAGGTATTCCAGATCACGACCGCATCGAATCGCCGGCCCGTGACATCGTCGAGCTCGCCGACGGTGACGCGAAATCCCATTCGACACGCAAAGGCAGCCGCGTGCGCGTTGATGTCCAGCCCTTCGAACGTCCAGCCAGCGTCCCGAGCGGCGGCGAGGAACGCCCCTACGTAGCTCCCGACCTCGAGCCCAGGGCCACGTCGTCCGTGAGCGCGCTCGAGACGCCGAACCTGCGCGCGGTACGCTTGCCGCTGGGTCTCGTGGAGGGTCCGAAGGGTGGCGTCCTCAGGCATCTCGCTCGCGTACGTCTCGACCAGCTCCTCGGCGCGCTCGCGCGGGTTGCGATAGACGAGCGAGCATTGCCGGCACTGCGCCAGGCGCAGCGGAGGTCCCTGTGAGAAGGTGACGCGGTCCGCCAGCGCGCGCGGCGGCGTTCCGGGTCGCAGTCGGCGCTGGTGGAACTCCCACAGCTCCTCCATTTCCGCGCGCGCGTCTTCGCCGCTGGCGATTTGCTCAGCGTCGCTCGACGCGCAGACGGGGCAGGCGGTGAGGTCGTAGGACGGCAAGGGGTCGTCAGGGTCGTCAGGGTCCTCAGGGTCCTCAGGGTCCTCAGGGTGCGCTCGAAACGAAGGATTCGGGCCAGCCCACGAGGACCTTGAGGACCGCGAGGACCCTGACGACATATTTCGCTCCGTGGACGGCATCTTCATCATTTCCGAGCTCACCGGCACGGCGCGCGAGATCGTGCGCGCGGCGCAGGAGAAGATCGATCGCCGGCTCGCGAGTACGTCCGTTCCGCACATCACGATTACCGGGTCCTCGGGCGTCGGCCCCATTCCGCTCAACGTGCCGCTCGAGGCGCTGAAGACGGCGCTCGGTCCCATCGCCGAGACCACTGCGCCGATCACGGCGCGACTCGGCGCGCCGATGCGCTTCATGCAGACCGACATCATCGTGCTCCCACTCGACCCGCACGGACCGCTGAGAGCGCTCCACGACCGGATCGCGACGTCAGGCCTGCCCTTTCAGCCGGCCCGGTTCCCATTCACGCCGCATGCGACGCTCAGCTTTTACGTCACGCTCGATGCCGCACAGCGCCGGGAGCTGCTCTCCGTGCGGGTGGAGGGGTCGGTGATCATCGACCGGTTGCAGTGCTACAGGACGGTCGACCCGCTCCCCGCCCGGAAGGTGCTCGAGCTGGATCTGACGGGAAGAGCTGGGAACGAGGAACGAGCAGGCTGAGCGGAGGCTGCTTCCGTTGCTCGTTCCTCATTTCTCGCTTCTCGATCCCCCTCCATGCCTCCGACCTTTTCAACGAGCTCGCGATCGATTCACATCGCGACGCCGGTGTCCTCTTCGTCATGAGCGTGGCGGTCGCCGTGTGCTCCGAGTCACAATGATGCATCCACTCACGCACGACAAACATGTGACTCGGCTCCTCGACGATTGGCGCATGAAGCACAAACTTTGCCTTAGGGGGTTACGCCCCTCCGGGGTGGCGCGCTCGCCGCTGAGCGCGCAGTCGCGAGGGGATGGCAAGGAGGCGCCCATGACTTTTCGAGGGAAGCCGCGTGATCCGTCGCGTTCGATGCTCGATCAGGTGCAGGCGGACCTGAACCGGAGCATCGAAGAGTTGTGTGACGTCAGCAACGTCGCCGACGAATCGACGGGGGAGATGGAGCGCTTGAGCGATCGCCTGCTCGATGCGGCGCGGCGTGCGCACATCGCCGCGGAGCTGCGAAAATCCATGCGACGACGGTCGCTCATGGAGCACATTCGCCGGCGGCACGGTGGGGACGATCTGGAAAACGGGGGAGTTGCGTAGGAGCTAGGGGTCAGGGGTCAGGAATCAGGGGGTGTCGGGAATGGGATTCAGGAGAGGCGCATGCCGTTCTCTCCTACACCCGACCCCCGACCCCCCCTGATCCCTGACCCCTGACCCCTGACCCCTAGCTCCTACTGCGTCCGCGGCCGTGCCCTGAATTGCTCGTACAACCTCGTGTGTCGATCATCCAGGGGCACGGGCTGCCCGCGGATGAAGAGGTGGCGAACCACGCTGCGAACGTCCATCGGGTCGCCCGTCGTCACCACCACGTTCGCCACCTTGCCCGGCGCCAGGCTTCCGTAACGATCGGCCACGCCAAAGATCTCGGCGGCGTTGATCGTCAGCGCTCGTAAGGCGGCATCGGCATCCAGCCCGTACGCGACGGCCAGCGCCGCGTTGTACGGGAGATTGCGCGAGTTGGCGGCGTCGGAGGTCTGGAACGCGATCTTCACCCCGGCGCGGGCCAGCACCCCGGGGTTCGCGTACGTCATGTCGTATGGATCGTCGGCATCGGGGACGCTGGTCAATGGTCCGACGATCACCGGGATCTTCCGCATCGCCAGCGAATCGGCGAGGCGCCAGGCCTCGCGCGCACCGCGCAGGACGACCTTGATCCCGAACGTATCGGCGAGCGCGAGGACACCGCGTATCTGGTCGGCGGTCGTGACGTCGAAGATGACCGGCGTCTCACCGCGCATGATCGGCGTCATCGCTTCCATCGCCTGGTTTACCTTGCGGACGCCGCCAGCCGTGGCGACGCGCCCCTTCATTTCGGCATACGCCCTGGCGTCGGCGAAGTAGCTGCGTAGCGACCGTGTCCGCCGGTCGAGCTCTTCGCGGCGCTCCGCGTCCGACCGCTGGGGGCCACGAAATCCGCCGCCGCCACCGCCGCCACCTAACGACGGGTAGCTCACCACCATCGCCGCGTGGCGACGAACGGCCATCTCGGCGGGCGTCCACCCCATGAGATCGATGAGACCCGCCTGGCCGCTGATCAAGCCGCCTTCGGCGGCAGTGATGACGGTGGTCACGCCGTTCACCCGCGTGACGGGAATGAGCTCCGAATGCGGATTCACCGCCGTCAGCGCGACGTTATGCGGGTTGAAGTCGCCCACCTCCTGCGTGTCCTCGCCGCCGGGCACCGACCCAATTTCGGTGAGCCCGAGCTGCGTCCCCCCGTCGATCATGCCGGGGTACACGAACAGCCCGCTGCCATCGATGACGCGCGCACCACTCGGTGCCGCGACGTTCGGCCCGATGGCTTCGATCCGATCACCGCGAAGCACGATACTCCCGTTCTGAATGCGTGGGCCCGTGACTGGAACGATCGTCGCGTTTCGGATCACAACGATTGCCGATTGCGCGGGCGCCCCCTGGGCAGGGCTGATTGCGGATTGTGTCTGCGCGCCGGCTGACGTCCCGAGGAGCGCAATCGCCAAACACCCGCAATCCGCAATCCGCAATCGCCGTCTCCTCGCCTTCATGGCACCACCTCCGTGACCTGCCGCGGCCCCTGTTTTTGACGGATGAGCTCCATCAGGTGCTCCAGCGTCGGCGCCGTGCGTCGATCGAAAAAGACCCGACCGTCGATCAAGGTCATCTCCACGCGGCTGGCGGGAGCAAAGGGATGACCGTTGAAGATCGCGAGGTCGGCATCCTTCCCCACCTCGATCGAGCCTACGCGCTTGTCGATGCCAAGCTGCCAGGCGGGATTGAGGGTGATCATCCTCAGCGCTTCGTCCTCCGACGCCCCGCCGTAGTGCATGGCTTTCGCGGCCTCCTGATAGAGGCGGCGGGCACGCTCGTCGGAGTCGGAGTTGATCGAGACGCGCACGCCCCGCTCGGCCATCAGCGCGGCGTTATGCGGAATCGCGTCGAACGCCTCGAGCTTGTACGCCCAGTTGTCGGCGAACGTGGAGGCCCCGCTTCCCGCCGCGGCAATCTCGTCGGCGACCTTGTAGCCCTCGAGGACGTGTTGAAAGCTCGCGACACGGAACCCGAAGTCCTTCGCGACCTGAAGCATCATCAGGATCTCGTCGGCGCGATACGAGTGACAGTGCACGAGGCGCTTTCCTTCGAGCACTTCCACGAGCGCGTCGAGCTGGAGGTCGCGCTTCGGTGGCATCGGGGCGGCCTGGCCGCGCTTCACGTTCTTCCGACCGCGCTCGTACTCCTGCCATTCGCGACGATACTCCTGCGCGCGCGTGAATGCGTCGCGCAGAAGCTCTTCCACTCCCATGCGCGTCCGCGGGTAGCGCCGTTCCTGGCCGGGGAGCACGGTGCGGTTCGTCTGTCGCACGTTTTCGCCGAGGGCGAACTTGATGCCGGGAGGCGCGCCCTGAAAGAGCAGACTGTCCGCGGGCAATCCCCAGCGCACTTTCACGGTCGCATTCTGGCCGCCGATCGTGTTCGCGGATCCATGCAGGATGTTGAGCGTCGTTACGCCGCCGGCGAGCTCGCGATAGAGTCCGAGCGCGTCCTGCCGCAGCACATCCTCCATGCGGACCTGCGCGGTGATCGACTGGGTCCCTTCGTTAATGGCCTCGGAGGCACTGTGCGAATGTGCGTCGACGATCCCGGGAATCACGTACTTCCCATTGCCATCGATCACCTGCGCACCGGCCGGCACGGAAACGTTGGCACCGACCGCCGCGATCTTTCCGTCGCGGATCACGATCGTTCCGTTGGGGATCGTTCCGTTCGAGGCGGTCATGATCGTGGCGTTGGTAATTGCCACCAGCCGGCCCGCAGGAGGAATCGGATACGAGAGAACGCGCGCCGTATCGCGCGTTGCGCCGGGCTGCTGAGCGGTGACCGGAAGCGCACCCGCGCCAAGCGCTGCGCTCACCACGACGATCGCGATCATTCTCATGGTCTCCGCTCTCCCGTAAACGTTGCACTCCCCATCGCGCCGAGATCCGCCGTTCCCGTCATGCGATTTCCATCCACTGTTCCCCGGAACACGATGGTCGTGGTCTGACCGCTGATCGGCACCGCGATCGAGAAGGTGACGCGCTCACCCGTTATGCGGCCGTCCGTGACCTGCACCGTCCCCATCTCGGTCGCCATCGTACCTTCGAGCGCGGCCCCCGATTGCGTCACGGTCATGCTCGCGCGGTTCTCACCCTGCGGTGATGTCACCGTGATGTCCCACGTGCCGGCGACGCGGGCCATCTCACCGCCCTCCTCGCGCTCACCCCCGCGTCCGCCTCCTGCCCCACGGCGCCGCTCCGGCGCCGCCTGCGGAATGACTTCGTGACGGATGCCGTCGACGAATACCATTCGCACGTTCGCGCTGTCGCCCAGAATGTCGCGCTCGGCCACCACCAGGTTGGCGATCTTTCCCGCCTCGATGCTGCCAAGCTGCGCGCCGACGCCGGCGATCTCGGCGGCGCGAACGGTAACCGCCTGTAGCGCGACGTCGCGCGGCAGGCCAGCGGCGATCGCCTTTCGGACGTTGCCGAGAAACTCGCCGGGGCGCAGGCCCCCAGAGGCGAGCGCGAATCGAACGCCGGCCGAGTGGAGCGTGGCGGCATTCGACTCGAGGGTGCGGCGGACGGCGCTGTCCGTCGCGGCACTATCATCCAGCGCATGTCGCTGCGTCGCGCGATACGACCATCCCGTCACCTCGGTCGAGCGCGGAAAGTCCAGCGACACGACGACGCCATCGGCTCGCTTGAGCGCGTCGATCGCGCGGAACCCTTCCGTCGCTCCGACGATGGTCAGCTTGAGATCGAACTCCTCACCCACGCGCACCGCGCGTCGGATCTCGTTCTCGCGGTCGGCGGCGAAGAAGGCGGGAACGGCGCCGCGCACGACGGGGACGAGCGCGTCGAGGTCGACATCGTACGACGGACGCACCGCGCCGCGTGCACCCGCGCGGTAGCGCTCCTGCACCGCCGCGTGATGCCGCGCGTTGTACAGCGACTGACGCTCGTAGGCGATGACGCCCAGCAAGGTGGCGGGGTAGCGCCCACCGAAGCCCGAGCCCTGTGCACCCTGGAAGCCCATGTGCAGCGCCACTGGCGACTTCACGACGTACTGCTCGGCCGATTCATCGCGGAGCGGCACGAGCGCGGAGAGTCCGCGAAACGCCCCGCGCGACGGCGCGACGAGCACCGTGGTGATGCCGGCGTCGCGTGCCGCTCGAATGTCGGAGGCGCTGGGCCGCAGCTCATTGGCGATCACGCGCCCCGGCTCGAGTCCGACGTTTCGGACGGTCGCACTGCCCGGTTGGGCCGCGGAGGTCCCCGACCCTCCGGATCCACCGCCGCCGGCGGCTGGGGCGCTCGCGAGACCCATCGTCGACGTGAGGTCGATCAGTCCCGGGTACACACGCTTCCCCGCGAGATCGACGATCCGCGCGTCCGCGGGTGGGCGCACATCGGCGCCAACCGCCTCGATCAGGCCATCGCGAATTACGACGGTGCCCCGCTCGATGACGCCGCGCGTGACGGTCTCGATGCGCGCATTGGTCAGCGCCCACGTTCCGTCCTGGGCAAGCGCGAAACCGGGAAGGGCGATACCGACAAGAAGGGCGAGTAGGCGCATGGCTCTCTCGTTGAATGAACAACCACCAGCCGGGTGTCAGTGGTCAGATACGCACGCCGACGCCGCAGCGCTGTTTCCCTGACCCCTGACTCTAGCTCCTGGGCTCCTGGTCCATCGTACGGCGCGACCGCTTCAGCGACAAGGTAAGAACGCGAAGGGCGGTGACGACTTGCCAGCCGGAGAGCAGTGCGACGGCGGCGAGGGCGATGCGGCTCGATTCCTCGAAGAAGATCGCGCCGACAAGGCCGCCCAGCGCCGCGAGCCACGCCAGACCCGCATCGAGGCGACGCGGCTCGGCATCGTGCCATTCTGCCCATCCAAGCACCAGCGCGCCGAGCGCGATGATGAGGTTGCCGAACCGCGCGGCCATGAGGCCAATGGGATGGGTTGCGTCGAAGAGCGGCACCATGGAGACATCGCCGGTGGCAAACATGGAGGCCATGTGCCAACCGGCACCCGTCATGTACGCGGTGTTGAGCGCATTGATGGCAACCCCGATCGAGATCACCACCAGCGCAGCGACGAGTGGACCACGGACGAAAGCGCGATCGTCAACGAGGCGAACCCACACGCCCGCGACGATGAGGCCGCTGCCGGCGAGCATGGCGAGATGGAGCTCCCGCCAGTGCGCCATGTCGGCGATCGTGCGAAGTTGTGTGGCGCCATCACCGGCGAGCATCGGGTGCAGCAGTGCGCCAATGCCGTGCAGGGCGGTGCCGAGGAGCAGCACGACAGCGAGAACGATGGTCAACGGCGACATAGGTGAAATGAATACTTCACGCCGCGAAGAACGGCGCCAGTCCTCACGCGAAGTGATCGATCTCCTCGGCCGCGTCTGCGTGGTCACGGGAGCCACCCGCGGCCTCGGCCACGCGACGGCTTCGGCGCTGGCGGGGATGGGCGCGACGGTCGTGATGCTGGGTCGTGATCGCGATCGCGGCGAACGAGTCGCGCAGCGCGTGCGGGAGGCGGCGGCACCGGGAGCCGTCGTATCGTTCGTGCAGCTCGATCTCGCCTCGCTCGCGTCGGTGTGCGCGGCGGCAGCCGAGATCGCCGCGAATCACCACGCGATCCATGTGTTGGTGAACAACGCCGGGGTGCATCTTCGCTCGCGTGCCGAAAGCATCGACGGATTCGAGATGACGTGGGCGATCAACCACCTCGGGCCGTTCCTCTTCACGCATCAGCTGCTGCCGCAGCTGCGCGCGGCCGACCGCGCGCGAATCGTGAACGTCACGTCGCGATTCGGAACGGTGGGGCGCGTCGTCCCCGCGGACATTGGAACCCCGCGAGCCTCCTCCGGGTTGCGAGCATATTTCGACACGAAGCTCGCGAACATGCTGTTCACCATCGAGCTCGCCGCCCGGCTGGAGGCGAGCAACATCACCGCGAACTGCATCCATCCGGGCCTCGTCGCCACCGACCTCATGCGCGAGTGGCCGAGCTGGATTCGAGGGGCGTGGGAGTGGTCGCTGCGAGCCCCCGCGTCGGGCGCCGCGCCGATCGTGCGTCTGGCGGCATCGAATGCGGTGGACGGGATAACGGGCTGCTACTTCGTGCGTCAACGCCGCGCGCCCTACCCGCGGCGGGCCCGCGCACCAGGGCTGGCGCGGGAGCTGTGGGCGAGAAGTGAGGGGCTGGTGGGGGTGAGATAGGTGTAAGAAAGCGCGGTTCCAGCGCTGTTCCAGCACCCTCTCCTCTTGACACTCTACAGGAACCATCCCATTCTCCCTGTCGACAGTCTACAGGAGCTGCCGTGCCCCGGTCCACCGTCGACCTGCTCCAGGGAACGCTCGATCTGCTCATCCTCAAGACACTGTCCGTCGAGCCCATGCATGGGTGGGGCATCACGCAGCGACTTCAGTACACCTCGCGCGATGTGCTTCAGGTCGCGCAGGGGTCGCTCTATCCCGCCCTCCATCGACTGGAAGCCCGCGGACTCATCGCGTCCTCGTGGGCCGTGACCGAGAACAACCGGCAGGCCAGGTACTACCGGCTCACCGCGGCCGGGCGTCGGCAGCTCGAGGAGGAGACCACGACCTGGCGACGCTACGCCGAAGCCGTGCGACTCGTTCTCCAGATGACGTGAGGCATCGGTCGATGACACCGCACGCCGTCTGGTACCGGCTGCGCGCGCTCGTCCAGAAGCGCGCGGTCTCGCAGGACGTCGAGCACGAGCTTGCTTTCCATATCGACATGGAGACCGAGCGGCTCGTCGCGAGCGGAGTTCCGCGCGCGGAGGCGCGAGCGCGAGCGCGGAAATCATTCGGCGACGCCACGCGCATCCGCGAAGAGTGCATGGACGAGCGCGGCGTACGCCCACTCGAGGATCTCGCGCAGGATCTT
>JAICOJ010000233.1 GCA_025930755.1 Gemmatimonadaceae bacterium | reverse complement strand
TTGCTGGGCTCCGGCGCCGTAACGTCGGCGCACGCGGATACAGCGAACGTCAGGAGGGCGAGCACCAGGAGAGAGAGGTGGCGGCGGGACATAACTAAACCTCGCGGGAAGAGTTGTAACTGGGGGGTTGCAACTGTCACGCAAGGTACGGTTACGCGTCCATCGGTAAACGCACATCTTGAGACATAGATGTGCACTTTTAGGACACGTGATCCGGTGGCGTGAACGTCGTCGTCCGTCTCCCTCCCCTTCTGCTGTCCCATCTGCGGATCGTGCTCGGCCGAGAGCATACCATCATCACCGTCGATCGGTGGGATGAGCTCACGGACGCCGTACGACGCAAGTCGGTGGATCTGGTCGTAGCGGATCCACGGGCCGAGGGAACGGTGCGACTGGACGAGCTCCGGATGCTGATCCGGGACTTCCCTTCGCTCCCAGTGGTGATCTACACGATCCTCGCGCCGGAAACGCTCGGCGCGACGGTCGAGCTGGCAAAGCTGGGCGTGCGGCACGTCGTGCTCCGCAACTTCGACGACGAGCCGCGCCGCTTCCGCGATCTCCTGGAGCGGCAGCCGGCGTACGCGATGAGTGATGCGGTGCTCGCATCGCTCGCGCGATCGCTCGGCACAGTCCCCGCGGAGCTGGCACGAGCGGTCGAGCGGCTCTTCCGAGTGCCGCAACAGTTCAAGGACGTGAACGACCTCGCCAAGGCTGCGGCGATGAATCGCAGGGCGCTGGACCGATGGCTCGAACGTGCCGGGGTGGCCCCGGCGAGAATGCTGGTGCTGGGCGCCCGACTTTTGCGCGCGTACTTCTACATGCAGGACCCGGGACGCTCGCTGGACGAGGTGGTCGAGCGGCTCGATTACGGATCGGCTCGGCTGTTCGCACGGCAGGTGCGAGCGGCGACCGGACTCACGCCGACCGCGTTGCGACAAAGCGTACCACCAGACGAGTTCGTCGCGCTGCTTACGGCGCGGCTGGCACGGCGAGGAGAACGAACGAATGCGGTTCAATGAGCGGTTGCGTGTACTCGTGGTCGATGATGAACCGACGATCTGTCGTGCGCTGACGATCGCCCTCGGGCGCGCCGGCTATGACGTCGTCGCCGTCGAGGCTGGCGAGCAGGCCCACACGCTCCTCCGTGCCGAACACTTCGATTTTCTCGTGCTCGACCTCCGCATTCCCGACCTGCGTGGGGACGTCCTCTTCGAGCTCGCCGCCTCCATCCAGCCGCACCTCCGCTACCGCACCCTGTTCACGACCGGCGATACGAGCGAGCGCGCGCTGGAGCTGATCGAAGCCTGCGGATGCAAGGCGCTTCACAAACCGTTCGAGCTCCAGGAGCTCACGGGCGAGCTGGCGAAGATGGCGCCGCGAGTGAGAGACGCGACAGCCTGAATTGCGGATTGCAGGTTGCAGGCAACTTCATCCGCACTCCGCAATCATATTCGCCAATCTCGCAGAGTCTGGATCGCGCGATCCAGGGCCTGTATCTCCTCGGCACGCGCAGCGAGGGCACGCAGCTCCGTGTAGGTCTCGATCGCCAGCTCGAGCGCCTCACGATCGTGATCGGCCGAAGCGAGCGACGCGGCGTTGTCGGCGAGGTTCGCGCGAGCGAGCTGGTCTTCCGGAAAGCGCCTGGCGACCTGGCCCCAGCGGGTCACGCGCGCCCTCAGGTCGCTCTCGGTGAGCGCCCACAGGTGCCAGGCGCCTCGGTGCGTGGGATCGGCGGCGATCGCGCGGGAGGCGAGCTCCGCGACCTGCTCCGGCCCGCGGCCCGCCAGCCAGTACGCATTGGCGAGAATGACCAGCGCGCGTGCGTCGTCAGGCCTGGCTGCAACAATGTGCTCGTACACGGGGCCCGCCACCTCCGGCATTGCCCGGAACGGCTCCACCGCCGAAGCGAGCGTGTCCGGATCGGCCGTGCGAGCGACCTGCTCGATGCGCTCGAGCAGATGGGCCACGTTCGCATCGACTCGATACGCGTCGACGGCGGCGGTGATCGCGGTATGTACGTCGGCGGCGGTCATGGAAGGCGTAAGTTATGCAGGGTCGCCGCCGAGGTCAGCATCGACTGACGAATGCGAGGATGCGTCGTCATTGTGCGGGGACCTTGACCGAATACGTGCCGGAGCCTGACGCGTGAGCGAGAACAAGCTGAGCGAGACCAGCCGGGTGATGGAGCTGTCGAACGCGGTCGGACGAGTGCAGCACGAGATGAACAACCCGCTTGCCGCGCTGCTGGCGGAGTCTCAGCTGCTGGAGCTCGACCCCACGCTCAACGACGAACAGCGGGACTCGGTGAGACGGATCGTCGATCTCGCGAGGCGGGTGATCGCGTCATCCCGAAAGCTGGATGCGCTCCGCGAAAAGGAGGAATGAAGGAACGACGAACGAGGAAGCAGCGTTGGGAGAGTCGCCGGAATCCGGAATGGCCATTTCCTCGTCCCTCGTTCCTCGCTCGGTTCAGGCACGGTTCTCGCCCCGGATGGCGTACGAAGCGGGGTAGTTGCGCAAATCGCATTTGGAAGTGAAGTTGGGGGTGGCTGACCCGCTGGTGCGCGTTGGCCATCCCTAAAGTGGACGAGCAGCGCCGCAGTGCAGGCGCGGGGCGGCTCGGGTTGCGCTGAGCAAGCGCCGGAAGCGCGTGAGTTGTCCGTGTTTCCGCGACGTCGTCGACAACAGCACGGAAGCAGGACCGGTGCGTCGCCAGGACGGCCACGCACCAGAGCGCCCGGAACAGCCGCGTGCATGGCGGCGCGCTCACGACAAACTCCATAGGTAGTACGGGACACGATCCGCATGGACGTGTCCGTCGAGAATTCACCACGACACACCTGGTTGCATGAACGAACGCAGACGCCCGCCCCGTCGTGGGCGCGGCCCGCGCCCAGCGCAGCCTCGTCCCACCTTCGAGGCCAATGACATGGAAGTGAATCCCTATCGCGAGGATGGGTCGCCGCTGCCGGATGGCTCCACGCCCGAGCGCGACAACGGCACGCCGGCGCCCGGTGCGCCACCACTCATCACTCCGTCGAGTGAGACCGTCCCACCACCCGGTGGCCCCCCACCGTCGCGGCATCCCGGCCAGCATCCGCATCACCAGGGGGGGCGCGATCGGTTCGGTCAGAACGGCCGGCGTGGGCGACGCGGCCGTGGGCGTGGCGGTCCTCGCCCCGACCATGGCGGCGGCGCTCCCGTGCCGGCGGTCATCGTCGCCGAGGGCGACGCCGAGGGATGGTTCGACCCTTCACGCGACGGCGGCTTCATTCGCCGCGCCGGGGAGAGCTACCTTCCCACCCCCAACGACGCCTTCGTGCCGCCGCATCTCGTCAGGCAGCTCGGGCTTCGCCGTGGGGACATGGTGCAGGCGACGGTCGGTCGCGACCATCGCGGACGCATGGCGGTCGCCGA
>JAICOJ010000165.1 GCA_025930755.1 Gemmatimonadaceae bacterium | reverse complement strand
CGGGATTGGGAAGGAGGAGATCGAGCGCGGGATGGTGTTGGCGAAGCCGGGGTCGATCACGCCGCACACGCACTTCATGGCCGAGGTGTATGTCCTGACCAAGGAAGAAGGCGGGCGGCACACGCCGTTTTTCAAGGGGTACCGGCCGCAGTTTTACTTCCGGACGACGGACGTGACGGGGACGGTGCAGCTGCCGGAGGGGACGGAGATGGTGATGCCGGGGGACAACGTGCAGATGGAGATCGAGCTGATCACGCCGATCGCCATGGACGAGGGGCTGCGCTTCGCGATTCGCGAGGGTGGCCGCACGGTGGGCGCCGGCGTCGTGACGAAGATCATCAAATGAACGAGGAAGAAGGACCGAGGAAGTGAATGCGCGCTTCCTCGTTCCTCGTTCCTCGTTCTTCCTGAAATAGAAAGCTATGCCTCGAGAGAAAATCATTCTCGCCTGCAACGACTGCAAAAACCGCAACTACTTCACCGACAAGAACAAGCGCCTGCACCCGGAGCGCGTCGAGTGGAAGAAGTATTGCCCGCGCTGCAACAAGCACACGTTGCACAAGGAAACGAAGTAAGCCATGTCGACCAGCGTTGCACCGCGTCGCGGCGGATTGTCTCGGTTCATGGATGGCCTCCGTGAGGTCCCGACGTTCCTCGGTCAGGTGCGTCAGGAGATGCGGAAGGTCACCTGGCCCGATCGCACGCAGCTTCGGCAGGCGACGATCGCCATCATCGTGTTCGTGCTCCTGATCGGAGCGGTCATCGCGCTCATGGATCTCGCGCTGCAGGCGATCCTCGTGCGGGGGATCCCGTCGCTCTTCGGAGTGCAGTAAGCGATGACCCATCGCTGGTACGCCATTCAGACCACCGCGGGGCACGAGAACAAGGTTCGCTCGCTGATTCAGCGGAAGATCGATGCGGATCCCAAGACGGCCGAGGAGCGTCCGATTCGTCAGGCGCTCGTCCCGACCCAGGATCAGATCGAGATCAAGAACGGCAAGAAGGTGACGGTGGAGCGGAAGATCTATCCCGGCTATGTGCTCGTGGAGATGATCATGAACCAGGAGACGCTCCACGTCATTAATAGCATTCAGGGCGTGATCAAGTTCGTCGGGCACGATCGGCTCCCGCAGCCGCTGCGCCCGGAGGAAGTGAACCGGCTCCTCGGCATCGCCGATGAGCTGGAGGAGCAGGAGCCGAAGGAAGAGATCCCGTTTCTGGTCGGTCAGGCGGTGGCGATCACCGAAGGGCCGTTCAGCGATTTCAACGGGACGGTCGAAGAGGTTTATCCCGATAAGGGAAAGGTGAGAGTCTCGGTTTCTCTGTTCGGTCGGCCGACGAGTGTGGAGCTGGATTACTTGCAGCTGCGAGCTCATTGATCGGGAAGGACGGCAGAGACGTCAGATGTCAGAATTCAGATTTCAGAATTCAGATGTCGCGCAACTGCCGTGGGGTGTTTTCTGAAATCTGTATTCTGAATTCTGATATCTGACGTCTTTGCCGTTTGTACGCCGTCGACGACCACTTCGACGCTAAACGAGCCAGTGGGAGCTACACAGCGATGAGGAAGCAATGGCTAAGAAGGCAATCGGCTTCGTGAAGCTGCAGGTGCCGGCCGGCCGCGCGAATCCCGCGCCGCCCGTGGGAACCGCGCTCGGGCCGCATGGCATCAACATCATGGCGTTCTGCAAGGAGTTCAACGCCAGAACGCAGGCGCAGGACGGGACGATCACCCCCGTGGAGATCACCATCTTCTCGGACAAGTCCTTCACCTTCATCACCAAGACGCCGCCCGCGGCGATTCTGATCAAGAAGGAGCTGGGCCTCGACAAGGGCTCTGGCGTCCCGAACCGGAACAAGGTCGGCAAGCTCTCCAAGGCGCAGGTCCGCAAGATCGCGGAGCTCAAGCTCCCGGACCTCAACTGCGACACGATCGATTCCGCCATGGCGATGGTCGCCGGCGCGGCTCGCTCGATGGGCGTGGAGGTCGAGAGCTGATGCGCCGCCACGGAAAGAAGTACCAGGAAGCCGCCAAGGGGCGCGACATCGGCACGCATTATCCGCCGAAACAGGCCATCGAGCTCGTGAAGAACAGGGCGTTCGCCAAGTTCGACGAGACGGTCGAGGTCGCCGTGCGGTTAGGCGTCGATCCGCGCCACGCGGACCAGGTCGTGCGTGGAACGGTCGTGCTCCCCGCTGGGAGCGGAAAGTCGGTGCGCGTGCTGGTCATCGCCGTCGGCGAGAAGGCGCGTGAAGCGGAAGCGGCGGGCGCCGACTTCGTCGGCGTCGAGCACATTCCGAAGATCAAGGAAGGGTGGCTCGACTTCGACGTCATGGTGGCGACTCCCGATCAGATGGGCCAGATCGGACAGCTCGGCCGCATTCTCGGTCCGCGCGGTCTCATGCCGAATCCCAAAGCGGGTACGGTCACGTTCGACGTTGGCCGTGCGGTGCGCGAAGTGAAGGCGGGCAAGATCGAGTTTCGTGTCGACAAGGCCGGGAACGTGCATGCGCCGATCGGCAAGGTCTCGTTCACCCACGAGCAGCTGGAGCAGAACTTCGGCGCGTTCATGGACCAGATCGTTCGCTCCAAGCCATCCGCCTCGAAGGGCGTCTACATAAGAAACGTCGCGATCTCGAGCACGATGGGACCCGGCGTCACGATCGATACCACCCCGTACCGGTAACGAGCGATGAAGCGATCCGAAAAGGAACAGCTCGTCACCGAGCTGCGTGAGAAGATGGAGGGCGCGAAGGCGCTCTACTACACCGACTTCACGGGTCTCAACGTGAAGCGGATGACCGAGCTGCGCCGCCGCCTGCGGAAGGCGGGGGTGGAGTACGTGGTCATCAAGAACACCCTCGCGTTGCGCGCGGTCAACGAAAGCGGCCTCTCGGGGCAGCGCCTTCGTGGACCCACCGGCGTCGTGATCGGGAAGGATCCGATCGCGGCCGCCAAGGTCCTCGCGGACTTCGCGAAGGAGTTCGACTCCAAGCCCGAGGTGAAGGGCGGGCTGCTCGAAGGGAAGCAGATCAACGTGGCGCAGGTGAAGCAGTTGGCCGCGCTGCCCTCCCGTGAGCAGATGCTCGCCGATCTGGGCGCTGGCTTGATGTCGCCGATGGCCGCCTTCGTGGGCGCGCTGAACGGCTTGCTGTACATGTTCGCGGGTGCGCTCGACGCGCTCCGGACGCAGAAGGAAGGTGCGAGCGCCTAGCGAGCCGCGACGCGCTCGACGACAGCCCACGGCCGGTCGGATCACGGACCGGTAGCGACGACCACGGGTACTATTCATCACGAAGCAGAGGACACAATGGCTAACGCGACCATGAGCAAGGACGAGATTCTCGATGCGATCGGCAACATGTCGGTCTTCGAGCTCGCCGAGCTGATCGAAGCCTTCAAGTCGAAGTTCAACGTCACGATCGCGGCGGCACCGGTTGGCGGTGGCGCGCCCGGCGCTGGCGGGGGAGGCGGTGCGGCCGCCGCTCCAGTCGAAGAGCAGACCGAGTTCAACGTCACGCTCAAGGAAGCGGGTGCGAAGAAGATCCAGGTCATCAAGGTGGTTCGCGAGATCACCGGCCTGGGTCTCAAGGAAGCCAAGGATCTGGTCGACGGCGCCCCGAACGTCGTGAAGTCCGGCGTCTCGAAGGACGAAGCCGCCCAGATCAAGGCCAAGCTCGAGGAGCAGGGAGCGAGCGTGGAAGTGAAGTGACCGGGCTCAAGGGGTCGGGGGGTCGAGGGATCACGTGATCCCTGGACACTCCGACCCTCGACCCCTGTCCTTCACTACCCACGCGATGCTGACTGTCATCGTCGCTTTACAACTGAAGCAGCTTTTGCTCTGGCCACGTTTTTCACAATGGAAAACGGGGCGGGGCTTCTTTTCGTCTGCGCGGGTGAGCCATGCCTGATATGCTGAAGCAGATTTCGTTCGCCAAGCTCGAGCACGGAATGGAGATGCCACATCTCCTCGACATCCAGACGCGCGCCTTCGAGGCGCTGCTCCAGCTGGATGCTGCCTCGCATGATCGCGAGGACGTGGGTCTCGAGCGCGTGTTCAAGGACCTCTTCCCGATCACGGACGTCCACGAGAACTACTCGCTGGAGTTCGTGCGGTATTCGCTCGGCGAGCCGAAGTACTCCGTCGAGGAGTGCATCGAGCGCGACATGACCTACTCGGCGCCGCTGAAGGCGACGCTCCAGCTCGTGGTCAACGAGGAGGTCAACGGCGCCAAGCGCCCGCGCAACATCATCGAGAAGGAGGTCTACCTCGGCGAGCTGCCATTGCTCACCGGGCTGGGCACCTTCGTCATCAACGGCGCGGAGCGCGTCATCGTCAGCCAGCTGCACCGGTCGCCGGGCGTGGTGTTCGAGGAATCCACGCACCCGAACGGTCAGCGGCTCATCTCGGCGCGCATCATCCCGTTCCGCGGCTCGTGGGTCGAGTTCACCGTCGACATTCACGACGTGATCTTCGTCCACATCGACAAGAAGAAGAAGTTCCCGGCCACCGCGCTCCTGCGCGCGTTGGGCTACGGCACGAACTCGGACATTCTCCGCCTGTTCTTCGCGGTGCGCGAGCTCGATCTCACGAAGAAGCTCGAAAGCCGCGGCGACCAGCGCGAAGTGCTCGGCGCCATCATCGCCGAGGACATCACGCTCGCCGGGGAGGCGCACGACCCCGAGGCGCCCAAGCTCAAGACCAAGAAGGCGCGCGCCGAGCGCGAGCGGGCCGAGGCGGAGATGCTCGTCAAGGAAGGCGACGAGCTCACGCCCGAAGTGTACAACCGCCTGCGGCGGTTGAACATCGATGCGGTCAAGGTCTTCGCCTCGTACACGCTGATCGACCTGCGCGATGAAGTCGATGCGATCGAGCGCGGCGAGCGCCCGCAACGGCGCGTGCTGGCGACCGACGTCGTCGAGCCGGACACGGGTGAAGTCATCGCCGAAACGGGTCAGCAGCTCACCGACACGCTCATTCGGAAGCTGCGGAAGGCGGAGATCAACAAGGTCAACGTGTTCGTCGCCTCCGGCCGCGCCGAATCGACGCTCATCAAGAACACGCTGGCGAAGGATCCCACGAAGGCCGAGAAGGACGCCTTGCAGCAGATCTACTCCCTGCTGCGGCCGGGCGATGCCCCGAACATCGAGACGGCGCGGCTCGCGCTGGAGCGGCTGTTCTTCTCGCCCAAGCGCTACGATCTCGGGCGTGTGGGGCGCTACAAGATCAACCAGCGACTGGCGCTCAATCTTCCGGCGAGCCACACCGTGCTCACGAAGGAGGATTTCATCGCGATCATCCGCTACCTCGTCGAGCTTCACGAGGGCCGAGGGTACACGGACGACATCGATCACCTCGGCAACCGGCGCATTCGGTCGGTGGGTGAGCTGATCGCGAATCAGTTCTCGGTCGGCTTGTCGCGCATGGCGCGCCTGGTGAAGGAGCGCATGTCGATCAACACCGATCCGGAGAAGATCACGCTCGACGATCTCGTCAACGCCCGGACGGTGTCGGCGGTGATCCAGGCGTTCTTCGGCTCGTCGCAGCTCAGCCAGTTCATGGACCAGACGAACCCGCTGGCCGAGCTGACCCACAAGCGCCGGCTCTCGGCGTTAGGCCCGGGCGGCCTGACGCGCGAGCGCGCGGGCTTCGAGGTCCGCGACGTGCACTACTCGCAGTACGGGCGCATGTGCCCGATCGAGACGCCGGAAGGTCCGAACATCGGCCTCATCACGTCGCTCGCCTGCTACGCCCGCGTGAACGATCTCGGCTTCGTCGAGACGCCGTATCGCGTCGTGCGCAACGGCAAGGTGACGGGCGAGATCGAGTGGCTCGATGCCAACCGCGAAGAGGAAGTGGTCATCGCGCAGGCGAACGCGCAAATCCGCGAGGATGGCACGTTCTCCGACGACCTGGTGCTGTGCCGGCAGCGCGGCGACGTGCCGCTCGTGCCGCCCGACCGCATCGACTACATGGACGTGTCGCCCGAGCAGCTCGTCTCGATCGCGGCGGCGCTCATTCCGTTCCTCGAGCACGATGACGCGAACCGCGCGCTCATGGGCTCGAACATGCAGCGGCAGGCCGTTCCGCTGCTCAACCCCCGGACGCCCGTCGTGGGCACCGGGCTCGAGGAGAAGGTGGCGCGCGATTCCGGCGCGGTCGTGATTGCGAAGCGTGCGGGTGTCGTGACGCGCGTGACCGCCGACGAGATCATCGTCGACTCCGGTCCCGCCGATCGCGGCCGGACGGACGAGCGTCGCGGCTCGGATCGCCCGCTCGCGCGCCTCACGCAGCATGACCGGTACCGGCTCAAGAAGTACTGGCGGACCAACCAGGACACGGCGATCAACCAGCGCCCGCTCGTCAAGCTCGGCCAGCGCATCAAGGCGGGCGATGTGCTCGCCGACGGCGCGGCGACCGAGAAGGGCCAGCTGGCGCTCGGCGCGAACGTCACCGTGGCGTTCATGCCCTGGTACGGGCACAACTTCGAGGACGCCATCGTGCTCTCGGAGCGGCTGGTGAAGGACGACGTGTACTCGTCGATTCACATCCAGGAGCTCGAGCTGCACGTTCGCGATACGAAGCGAGGGCAGGAAGAGATCACGCGCGAGATCCCGAACGTCGCCGAGGAATCCCTCGTGGACCTCGACGAGCGCGGCATCGTGCGCATCGGCGCGCACGTGAAGCCGGGCGACATCCTCGTCGGCAAGATCACGCCGAAGGGCGAGACGGAGCTGTCGCCGGAAGAGAAGCTGCTGACGGCGATCTTCGGCGAGAAGGCGAAGGACGTGAAGGACTCGTCGCTGAAGGTGCCGCCGGGAATGG
>JAICOJ010000087.1 GCA_025930755.1 Gemmatimonadaceae bacterium | reverse complement strand
GCCCTGCACGAGCTCGCCTCGTTCGCCGTCGATGCGCGCGTCATCGGTGTAGAAGCGGGCCACCGCGAGCATGTCGCCCGAGTTGAACGCAGCGACCATCGAGTCGTTGACCGCCTGAACCTCGGCGCGCAGCGCCGGATTCTGCGTTGGCGCACGCAACACGGGTGAGGTCGCCGTTGCCGGACGCTCGCCTCGCTCCGCGTGCGAGACCTCCCAAAGCACGTTCACGATCTTCCATTCTCCGTTCACGCGCGCGAGGTGCATGAGGTCGATCCAGTCCGTCATCCGCGCGCGGGCACTTGCGGCGTTGCCGAAGATCTCGAGGATCTCGACCTCGCGTCGGCGCTGAGGCTCCGGCGTCTCTCTTCCCGAGCCGCGCCGAGTTCCCTGAACCAGGGTCAGCGCCGTCTGGTTTTCCATTCGGCTCGCGCCGCGCTCGGGATCGGGGCGCCAGATTCGTTTGGCGAGATCGGGATGAACGGCCCGCTCCATGCGCGCCGCATCGCCAGTGTACCAGCCGTCCACGTAGTCCAGCACGGCGGCTCTGATGCGCGCACTGTCGACCGACGCGCCCGTCATGGGAACGCGCTCCAGCACCTGCCACGAGCCCATCGTCAGGTGCGTGATGCGGCCGGCCGAATCCTCGTGAAAGCCGAACCGGCGCGACCCATCCTCGCTGCGAAAAAAGCGGGGGCTGACCTCGATGAATCGGCCGTTGAAGGCCGACAACGAGCCGTCCCGGTTGGCGACGACATCGAACTCCGCCACCGGTCGCGGGTTGGCGCAGCTGTGACAGACGATGTTCGCGCGGTAGTGGCCCGCATACCGAGCGGCCGATCGCGCCGCGACGTCGCGCGAAGCGTGCATCGACACCGGTCGCTTCGCAGGATCGGGCGCTGGCGCGAGGCGATCGAGCACGGCGCGCGTCACGGTGAACCGGAGGTCACTCCCCTCCCGGTGGCCGGCTACGAACACGCCGAGGTTCCGTCCCGGAAGCAATGTGACGAGCGAGGAAAAGCCGGCGACGTCGCCACCGTGTTGCACGCCGCGGTCGCCGTTGGCGCGCTGGATCTGCTGCCACACGAGTCCGTACCCGGGAAGCATCGGGTGCATGGTGACGTGCTCGCGCTGCATCTCGCGCGTCATCTTCTCGCTCATGATCGCGCTGCGGCCCGCGAGCTGCGTGATCATGAAGCGGGCCATGTCCCGCGCCGTGCTGTTCACCGACGATGCCGGCGTCGTGTGATACCATTCCCACGGCGCGCGCACGGCACTGTCTCCTTCGACGTCGTAAGGCGTCGCCGTCTGGGAGCGCAAGGCGTCCGGGATCGTGATCGAGGTTCGCGTCATGCCGAGCGGCCGCCAGATGCTGTCGAGGAGGTACCGCTCGAACGGAAGCCCCGAGACATCCTCGACGATGACGCCGGCCAGCGCCGTTCCATACGTCGAGTACGCCGTCGCCGCGCCTGGTGGCGCGTACTGCACGAGCCGCGGACGCAGGAAGTCGCGCAGGGGATGAAGGCTCGCCGGTCCGTCGGCCAGCGGACCGGGCCGGATCTCGTCCAGGGCCGCCGTGTGCGTCAGGAGATGCCGAACGGTCGTCGGCGTCCGGTACCGCGTCCGTATCCGAAGGTCGCGCAAATACCGGTCGACGCCGGAGTCGAGGTGGACGCGCCCTCGGTCGATCAGCTGCGCCACCGCGACGGCCGTCATGACCTTGCTGATGGATCCGATCCGCACGATGGTCGAGTCGGTCATCGGGCGCCGGCTCTCGACATCGGCGAAGCCGTACCCCTTCGAGAAGATCACGCGCCCGCCGCTCACTACCGTCACCACGGCGCCCGGTATCCGCTCTGCGGCCATCGTCGCGGGCACGACCGAGTCGAGCAGCGATCCCAAACCGGATGCGCTCTGCGCCGACGCGACCCGCGTCAGGCAGCAGACGAGCAGAGCCACGATGAGTTTTGTCATGGCGCAACGATCAACCGCGATTCCGCTCCGCGACAGATGGGAAGTGACGAACTGGCCGCGCGATGGAGCAAGCAGCATGACGTACCAAGGCAACTGTCTTTCTCGCAGAGGACGCAGAGGGAACTTCAACGCGGGAGCTTCTTTCAAAAGCCTTTGGCAGCTCGGTTTCCTCTGCGTCGTCCGCGTCCTCTGCGGCGAAAACGCGCCTTCACTTCGTCTTGAGCAGGGCCCTGAGCTTCGGGCTGTGCGTCCGGCTGGAGATTATCCGGGAGCCGTCTTTCATGGTGAGCACGTACTGCCCATGCACGTGCGGCTCGAGTGTCGCGACGCACTCCACGTTGACGATCGCCGAGCGATGCACGCGGACGAACTTGCCGGGATCGAGTCTCGCCTCGACGGACTTGAGCGTCTCACGGACGAGATGCCGCCGCCCGCTACTGTGGAGCCGAGCGTAGTTCCCCTCGCCGGCGATCCACTCCACGTCGGCGGCACGAACGAGGGTCATCTTCGACGCCGATCGCACGACGAAGCGCGCCTCGGGACGCGGACGCTCGGTCACCCGCGCACGCGCGCGCGCCAGCGCCGCGCGAAACCGCCCGCGGTCGAACGGCTTGAGGAGGTAGTCGACCGCGCTGACGTCGAATGCGCGCAGCGCGTACGCGTCGTACGCGGTCACGACGACGATGAAAGGACGCTGATCGGGCGCCAGATGGGATTCCAGCGCCTGCACGAGACCGAAGCCATCCATGCCTGGCATCTGGACGTCGAGAAAGAGCACCTGCGGCGCCGATTCCAGGATCCCGGTGAGCGCCTCTTCGCCGGTCGAGTATTCGCCCACGAGCGTGACGCCGTGCTCGTCGGCCAGCAGCGCACGGACCCGTTCGCGTCCCAGCGGCTCGTCGTCGACCAGTGCGACGCGCAGCATCTCAGGCGGTGGCCGCGCGAAAGGGGATGTCGACCGCGACGCGGAGGCCACCGTCGTCGGCGTTGGTGAGCTGCAGAGCGTGATCCGCGCCGTAGCGCTCGCGCAGGCGCTCCCGCGTGTTCGTTAGGCCGATGCCCTCGCGCGGAAACCCGTTGCCCTGGAGCACGCCCCCCGGCCCGTCGTCCGAGACGGAGAGGTGCAGCCGCTCGCCATGTCGCCTGGCCTCGATCGTGACGCGGCCACATCCGTGACGCGACCCGATGCCGTGCTGCAGCGCGTTCTCGACGAGTGGCTGGAGGACGAAGCGCGGCACGAGCGCCGCGGTCGTCTCGGTCGCGATTCTCACGTCGAGCGTGAGACGATCCTCGAACCGCACCCGCGCAATGTCGAGATACGCATTCAACAGCTGCAGCTCCTCGGCGAGTGGGACTTCCGGCCGGTCGCGACCGTCGAGCGTGCGGCGCAGAAGATCGCCGAGTCGAGCGAGCATCGTGTCGGCCGCTTCGACGTCCCGATGCATGAGCGTCGAGATGGCGTGCAAGGTATTGAAGAGGAAGTGCGGTTGCAGCTGCGCCGTGAGCGTCTCGAGACGGGCTTCGGCGAGACGCGTCTCGAGGCGTGCGGCGCGCGCGGTGTCTTCCATGGCGCGGCGGTTGAACTCGACCGCATGGATGACGGCGAACATGGCCGCGAACGCCATGAACTCGGTGACGATGTTGCCGACGATCAGATGTCCGACGACGGCGCTGCGGTAGTCGGGGATGAGCGACATGACGACTCCCGCATACATGAAGTACTTGATCGGGACGCACGCGAGCGCAACGAGCCCTTGAACGCTCACCGACCGCCACCAGCGAGCTCGCTCCCACGGGATGGCACGCACGACCATGAAGAACACCGGCGTGAAGATCGCGCAGGTGTACCAGTCGGCCAGCCGGTCGATGAGCACCGGAGTCCACGGGACCGGGCGCCCGTCGCGCATGAAGTAGATGGACGTCTGGGCCGCCGAGAGCAGCCCGAGCACCGTCCAGATGGCGAAGCCGAGCAGCCACCGCTGCGAGCGGCGCGCGGGCGAGGCGGGAAGGGACATCAGAAGGGAATTTGACCGGGAGACGAGGGGAGGCAAGCACTGCTCATCCCGCCGGACGGCCACTTCGTCTCAAAGGGCCGCATCGTTGCTCGACGGGCGCCCGCACGCCGGCTCCTACTTCCCGAACCGCACATGCCGCGTCTCCTGCTCCCGACCGGTCCGCCGCGTTAGGCTCTCGTAGAGCTCGGGGCGGCGCGCACGGAGCCATCGGCGACCCGACGATGTCGGCAGGATCGACGCGTCCAGATCCGCCACGACCATGTCGTCCCCGGGCTCGCACGTTTCGGCAATCACCTCCCCATAAGGGTCGAGCACCATCGCGTTCCCCGTGCGAATCTCGTCATCATCAGGACCGATGCCATTGCTGAAGAGCAGAAACATTCCGTTATCGTGGGCGCGGCTCGGCAGCCACCGCATCAACCACGCGCGCCCCTTGATGCCGCACAACTCGGCACGGATCGCCGCCGGATCCTCGTGCCGCCGCGCCCAAATGGCGGGATCCACTGGCTTCATCGCGCGCGGACTCATCGAGTCGCACCCGCCCGTTTGGTGAGGAGCGAGCAGAATCTCGGCGCCAAGCAGTGCCGTGGCCCGTGCGTTCTCGACGATGTTGTTGTCGTAGCAGGTGAGCACGCCGACTCGACAGCCGTGCGGGGTGTCGAAGACGGTGTACCGATCTCCGTTCGAGAGAAACTCGCTCACGAACTCGTGCAGCTTGCGATGCAGGGCCCACCGGCCGTCCGGCATGGCGACGACGTAGGCATTGTACAGGTGGCCGTCCTGCGAGCGCTCGATCAATCCCGCACCCACGGTCATCCCGTGCTCGCGCGACAGGTGCAAGAGCTGTTGCGTCGCGGCGCCGTCAGGGATCGGCTCGGCCAGCGCATCGACCGCCTCGCGCGAGAGGTTGCGTACGTGCCAGTAGCCGGTGAGACACATCTCGGGGAACGCGATGATCTCGGCGCCGCGTCGCGCGGCTTCGGCCGCGAACTCGCGGACGCGTCCGAGATTGTACGGCTTGTCGCCCGGAGCGTGCTGAAACTGGACGGTCGCGACGCGGATGTCACGCATGGGCAATCTCGAGTCGTTAGCGTGTCAACGCGGTCTCGAGGACCTGGCGGGTGGGCGATCGAGGCGTGAAACGTCAGCGGACTCGAATTATGCCGGTGCGATGCGCCCATGGCGAGAGAGGGGACGTTATCTCTCGATCGCCGGGAGGGTCTCCCGAGTGCGTATCAAAGCCGGAGATTGCGGCGTGTCTCGATCGGAGCGGGCGGCGGCATCTCGTGCAGGGGAGCGATCGCAGGGCTCAGCTCCGAAAGGGGTTGGTCGGCCTCGGATGGGACCCCCCTCGTGATGACGCCGCCATGCTGGATCGATTGCGTCACCCGCGCATCGCCCCAATACGTGATGTTTCCACCCTCGACGACGCTGGCGGACATCGCGGTGAGCGGCCTCACGAGGATTCGTCCGCCACTCAGCACGGAGGCGGTGATACTCCCCACCGACATCGAGCGAATGTCGACGGTACCACCGTTGTCGACAGTGGCGTCGATTCCCGCCTGACGTGGGAAGCTGCCCCGACTCTGGAGGATTCCCCCCTGCGCGACGGAGACGCCGGCGAGCTCGGGAGTGACGATCTCGATCTCGAGCTCATAGCCTCGAGCGCATTTGCGTCTGCACTTGTCGATGACCAGACCATTTCCCGAGGTGACGGTGACCTCCGTATGGTCCGGACTGCCCTTGAGAAACGTCACCCGCTGGGTTGTCCCATAGCGAAGGATCGCATGCCCGCCGTGGCGCAGCTGGACTGAGCGGAAGGGTGCGACCTCGACCGAAATGGGTTCCGCCTGGGCGGCCATCTCGACGGAAGGGACTGCCCACAGCGCGAGCAGCCCGCAGGCAACGGTAAGCCGGGATCTCATGATCGCTTCTCCTGTGCGATGGACGACCCGCGTGAGAGAGGGGATAGCGCGGCGGCGGTACTCGCCCCGTCGCGATACCTTGTCATTCGACAATACGACGGCTGTTGTCGAACGTCAAGGTATCCGCGGTGAACGGTGGGAGACGCGCGGCATCACGGCTGCCCGGTCACGTCGCGGCAAAGGTCCGGCTCGCGTCCCAGCCCGTCGCCTCTGGCAGCCGAGGTGTGCCTCGTCGACCTCGTCCCGCTGTGTCCGACGCGCACGATCGGCTGGAGGAGCGCACCCGACGGCGCCGGCAACGCATCGTCGCCGGCGGTGGTTAGGCGCGCATCCCCAGCAGGTAGCTCACTCCGAGCGCGGAGACATACAGCCCGACTCCGAATATGGCGTGCGTCACGAGGCTCTTCAGTCGGGCCCGTGCGGGTTTGGGCGTTCTCGATGCCGCAATGCCGAGGCCGAACGACGGCTGCATGATGAAGAAGGGGAACACGACGGTGGCGACTCCATAGAGCAGCGCAGGGAGCACCGTGGGGCGGGCCAGCCAGCCACCCGATGCCAGCGCCACGAACACCACCGCGAAGGCGACGCCAATCGTGTAGTGGCTGATCCAGCCGACCGGGCACTCGAAGCGCTTCTGTTGGGCGGCGCTGATGCTCGCATGTCGAATCGTGCCCTCCGCCATGTGCCGCACCCAGCGTCCAAGCAGGCAGTAGTTGAGCGAGGGAATGTGGAACATCCGCTTCAAAAGCAGATTCCACAGGTCCATGAGCAGAGTGGCGCCAAGGCCGATGGCAGTCGCGGCCAGGATGGACCGGGGCTCCATGTTCATGATCTCCGCTCAACGGGCGAAGACAGATCCTCAGGACGGTTGGCCAGGGCTCCAGCCGGGCAACGCCGCCGCCTGCTTCACCCACGTCGCCATCTGCGCCTCGTCGAGCTCGTCGTCCTCATGGATGTCCACGTAGCGCACATCCTTGTGCTTGCTGGGGCCTGGCGGGACCGGCTGCAGCGATGCGCCTCGAAAGAAGGCCACCTTGACGTACCGGGTGAAGACGTGGAACGACAGGAACCACCCGCGGCCCTCGATGCCGTACAACGGCGAGTTCCACTTCACCGCCTTGCGCACGTTAGGCACGCTCCGCTCGATGAGCGCGTCCAGGCGCCTCCCGAGGGTGCGCTTCCAGCCCGGCATTGCGGCGATATACGCCTGCACCGGGGCGTCGCCGTCCGCCTTCGCGATTTGCGGATTGCCGCCCGAGAGGAGAACGACGGGACGCTTCCCGCCGCTTGGCATCTTGCTCGGCTTGGCCGCGCTTGTCCGTGGCTTGGCCTTCGCGCCCGCTTTCGGCGGCGACTTGGACTTGTTGGACGACCTGCGTGGCTTGCGTACGCGCGACGTACCCTTGGCCTTGGGCTTGGCCTTGCCTGACATGCGCGCGCGACCCGCTGACGACTTCATGATGACGGCGGCTGAGGTAGAGAATTCGTGATTTCGGAATGCGCCTCAGAGTCTACCGTTTCTTCGACAGCTTGGCATTCTGAGCCACCGCGGCTCTCACGAGCGCCTTGAACGCGCCGGCGTCGACCTCGGTCCCTTCGTGGATGTCGATCGCGCGTCGCGTGTTGCCCTCCAGGCTGGAATTGAAGAGGCGCGATGGGTCTGGGAGGCTGGCCCCCCGGGCGAAGGTGAGCTTCACGACCTTCGTGTAGGCCTCCCCGGTGCAGACATTCCCGTGATGCGACCAGACCGGAGTTCCCATCCACTTCCACTCCTCGGTCATCTCGGGGTCGGCTTCCAGGATCAGCGCCCGCATGCGGGCCAGGGTCTCCCCGCGCCATCCCCCCAGCTCACGAATCCGCTGGTCGATGAGCCGGGAAGCTGACTCCCCGGTTGCTTGCTCATGGTGCTTCAGCGGGGCCCTGGATTTGGCGCCCGACTCGCGCGGCTTGCCTGCGCCCGGCGTGCGTTTGGCGTTCGGCTTCGTCTTGCCACGCCTACCCCCGGTCCCCGGCGTCTTCATGCGATGGCGACTCCACGTTGAGGTGCACGTTAGGCGGCAGGGTCACCGCGCTCTCGGCACCGTATAGTGCAGCGAGACCTGTCCCGACGGATAGACCCGCGTCTCCGTGAGCCGCAGTGCGGCGCGGTCGGTGACGCCGGGGAGCAACGGCACGCCCGTTCCGAGGAGGACCGGGATTACCGTGACCTCAATCGTGTCCACCTGTCCCGCCGCGAGCAACGCGGCGAACAGCGCGCCACCCCCGTACAACCAGATGTCCCCACCGGGCGCACCACGGAGCGCGGCGACCGTGCCGGCCGCGTCGTCTGCCACGATCGTTACCTCGGGATGGTCGGCGGCCCCCAGCGTCCGGGAGAAGACGACGAGCCGGGCGGTCGGGGGCCAGGTGCGCGCGGCCGGATCGCGCCGGGTCAGCTCGTAGCTCCGGCGGCCGAGGAGCACGGTATCGACGCGCGCGAAGAGCGCCGCGAAGTCGATGGCCGGCTCTGGCGGGATCCAGTCGTACCGGCCCTCGGCATCGGCGATGAAGCCGTCCAGGCTGGCGGCGACATTGTAGCGGACTCGGCGCATCAGGGGCCTTCTGGCTCTCCTGGTGTACAGCCTAACGCCACCATTCACTCACGCCGATGCGATGAGACTCCGATCCTGTCGACCTTCACTTCGCCCGGCCTACGCATTGATGGTCTCACCTTTGAGCGCTGCTTCGATCCTGGCGATGTCGATCCTCTGCATCGTCATCATGGCCTCGAACGCCCGCTTGGCGGCCGCGCGGTCGGGATGGGACGTCGCTTCGAGCAGCACGCGCGGCGTGATCTGCCAGGAAAAGCCCCATCGGTCCTTGCACCACCCGCATGCGCTTTCCTGGCCGCCATTGTCGACAATCGCGTTCCAATAGCGGTCGGTTTCTTCCTGGTTCTCGGTCACGACCATGAAGCTCACGGCTTCGTTCGGCTTGAAGTTCGGGCCGCCGTTGAGCCCGACGAAGGATTGTCCGAGAAGGGTGAACTCCACCGTCAGCTCCTCGCCTTCGCTGCCCCCTGGAAAGTCCGACACGGCCGAATGGCGCGCGCCCACCGCCGTGTCGGGGAAAACGGACGCATAGAAGTCGGCGGCCTTGCGGGCCTCGCCTTTGTCGAACCAAAGGCACGTGGTCATCTTGTTGGCCATCATTTCCTCCTTGCTGCTGGACGGGTTCGCCCGACGAGCGGATCTCCGGGGCCGCGGACTGCTGCAAAAAGCAATCCCGCTACGAAGGCGAAATGATCGGTGACGAGGCCGATCCATCGTGTTGCCGCCCACCGGTCGGGCCGTGGAACCGTGCAGCTCGAGAGATGAGCGAGGAGGATCATCCGGCACGTCCCGTGATGCGTTCACCGCCGCGCCCCATACGTTCCCCCCCAATTTCGTTGTCGAACGCCCTTGGATCGCGCTAGCGTAGCGGCGTTAGCTGCACGGGTGTGAGGCTGGACCTCTCTCGGCAACCAGGGGCTTTTATGCATCCACTTGCAAGGTGCGTGGCGACGGCCGTCCTCCGTCCTCTCACGGTTCGAGGTGGCGGCGACCAGCCAGTATCCCGAATCCCAGGAAGGCGTCCCATGTCCGCACTCCGGCAGTCACTATCGTGTGCCCTGGCAGGATCGATTCTGGTCGTGGCAGCCGCCTGCGGAGAGGTCACCCAGCCTGAGACACCCTCGATCACCGGGGCAGACTCACCCGCCTTGGCGAGGTCTCCGTCGAAGAAGGCTCCGACGGGGCCATTGAATCTCCGCTCGACCGGCAACACGTCGTGGAGCGTCTCGTTAGCCTGGGACGCGTTAACCGGCAGCGCTTCGTATCGAGTCCGCGACAATTGGGCACGCGAAGTCGCGGTGCCCGGCACGCAGACGAGCGTCACGTGGAAGTATCCGCATCCGCCCCTGCATAACGGGACCACGTATTCGTTCTCGGTCTACGCCGTGGACGCGTCCGGAAACAAGTCGGCGGGCAGCAACACGGTGACAGTGTCGCTTCCCCTGGACCACACACCACCGACGGTTCCAACCTTCACGGTCACGAGCGTGGGGACGAGGCACATCGGGCTCGCCTGGTCGTCGACCGACGACGCCCCGTTCATCTCCTATACAGTGACCAAGGACGGCGTCAAGATCAGTAGTGGCGGGTTTACGTGGGTCTCTGAAACGTCGAGAACGTTCACGCTGCTCGAGCCGGGGACCACCTACACGTTCACGGCGCAGGCCAAGGACCGCTTCGTCAACGAGTCAGGGGGCAACCTGTCCGCGGTCAGCCCACCATTCAGCGTCGCGACCAAGGCGAACGACGGGAGCGACGTGACGCCGCCGACGCAGCCATCAAACGTGCAGGCGTTCAGCTATGGCGATCTCGAGATGCAAGTCTGGTGGAGCGCGTCCACGGACGCCGTCACGCCGCAGAATGTGATCGTCTACGAGATCTACGTGAACGGTGTGCATGAGAACACTGCCATCGGGACGAACATGACGCCGAGCGCGTATGGTGTGGTCGGCGACAACGAAATCACCGTCATCGCGATCGACGAGGCGGGCAACCGGTCGACCGCCGGGAGGACCACGCTCTTCATCCCGTGATGATGGACGGCATCACCACGGCACTCAGCGACTCCGCTCGGCCCGCGGAATCTCCTTCGTCGGCGACAGTGGCGAGTCGGCGGGCGCCACCACGCCGCCGGGCCGACCGGTGCCATCGCCGAGGGCCTGCGGTGTGACGTCGGAGTCGTTGGCGTGCGTCTCGCCCGCGATCTTCCCGAGGTACGTGGGCAGCTCGACGCCGGCGATGTCGCGCAGCACGTGCATCATCGGCGGGAGCGTATTCGCCATGCTCTGGAGGAAGCCGCTGGTCGCCCCGTTAGGCCCCCCGCCATCCCACACGACGACCTTGTCGAACTTGATGTTCGAGATGGCCTTCGCCGACGTCTCGGCCAGTGTGTCGAGATGCTCGACCATCATCAGCTGGAAGGCCTCCTTGGCCCCGCCGGCGGCCAGGACGAGCTCCTTCATCGCCTCCGCCTTCTTCGACATGATCTCGTACTGCCCGCGCGCCTCGGCCTCGAGCTTCATGTAGATCGCCGCCGCCTCCGCCTCGGCCTCGATGCGACGCCGCTGCGCCTCGGCTTCTGCCTCGACGATCGTCTTCGCCTTCTCCGCCTTCGCCGGCGCCTCGAGCTCCGCGCGACGCACCGCTTCCACCCGCTCCGCGTCGGCCAGCGCTGCGCGCGCCATTGCGCGGTTCTGCGCCTCCTGGACGAACGCTTCGGCTTCACGCCGTCGCGTCTCCGACAGCTGATACGCTTCCGCCTCGCGAACCTGCAGCGCCGCGCGCGTGGATGCGATCAGCGCCATGGAGTCCGCTTCGCCGGCGACGGCCTTCGCCTCCGCACTCGCGACGGCGATACGCTTCTCCTGCTCGGCATCCTTCACGATCGCCTCGCGCAGGAATGCGGCGCGCTGCTCCCCGACCTTCTGCTCTTTCTCCAGGTCGGCGATCCGCACCATCTTCTCACGGTCGGCCTCGCGCGTGCCGATCTCGCGCAGCTTCACCGCGTTCGCCACCTGCACCAGCCGATCGCGCTCCGCCTCCGCTACTCGCACCTCACCGAGCTTCTCTTGCTCGGCCACGTCGCCTCGGGCCTGCTGAACCGCGGTCGCGGCGGCCTTCTTTCCGATCGCCTCGATGTAGCCCGAGTCGTCCTTGAGGTCGGTGATGTTCACGTTGATCAGCACCAGCCCGATCTTCTTGAGCTCCGGCTCGAGCGACTGTTGCACGCGATGGAGGAACGCATCGCGATCGCGGTTGATCTCCTCGATCTTCATCGATGCGATCACCTGGCGCAGCTGCCCGAAGATGATGTCCTGGGCCTGACGCTTGATCTGCTCGTGGGTGAGGTTGAGGAGCCGGATCGCCGCGTTCTGACGCACCTCGGCCTCGGTGCCGATGGCGACCGTGAACACGCTCGGCACTGCCACGCGAATGTTCTCGAACGACAGCGCATCCTTGAGCGGAATGTCGATCTGAATCGGCTCGAGCCCGAGGTACGCGTACTCCTGAATCACCGGCCACACGAACGCGCCGCCGCCGGAGATGCACTTGGCGCTTTCTCCGCCGCCGACCTTGCCGGAGATCACGAGCACCTTGTTCGCGGGACAGCGTTTGTAGCGCGATACGAACAGCGAGACCATGCTCATCACGAGCACGGCACCGAGGAGCACGCCGCCGATGGCGATCGTCGTGCCGCTCAGGTCGGGCAGCTGCAGCGCGGGGAAGATGTCAGCGAACGGCATTGGACAACTCCTTCCTCGTGGGGTCGGCGACGACATGGACCGTGTCGGGGCCCACGACATCGACGACCATGATGGGCGCGCCCGTGGGAAGGGGCGCGTCCGAGGTGACCGCCTGGTACTCGACTATCCGGTTCTGCAGCGTGAGCGTGACTTTCCCGGCTCCCTTTCGCTCGCCGGGAATCGTGAGATACACCGTCCCCGTTGCGCCGACGGCGCCGTGGATCGACACCGTCCCATCGTCGTCGAACCCCAGCATCCAGCGCATGGCCACGGCCGTCCCGAACATCGCCGCCGTTCCCGCGACCAGCGCCAGCGGAATCGCCGCGAGCAGACCGAGTGGCGTGGCCATTCCCGCCAGGCCGCCCAGCCCGAAGAACGCGACGCCGGCCGAGAGGGCTCGAACGCTCATGAGGTCGAGCCCTTCCGACGCGGTGTGAGCGCCGCCGCCGGCGTGTCCCGCGCCCGCGTCCACCTCACTCCCGGCGTCGACGACACCAAGGAGGCCGAGGAGTAGCTGGACGACGAGGACGCCGCCTCCGAGGGCGGCGCACACGAGAAAGAAGGTGGTCATGCGAAAATGGCGCGGGGGAGCCATACAGATACCGCTTTTTCACCACTTTCGCCAGAGGAAAAGATGCCGATGGACCGCTAGTTATGCGGGTCCGATTCCTGCCGTTTTCGTAAGACGAACGGGGACACGCACGTAAGCGACAGGGCCTAACGGAGGAATGACCATGAACGTGGTGCGCCGCCATCGACCGCTGTATGTGCTGGGCGTCGTGATGTGCGCGACGGTGGGTGCCCCTCGCTCGGGCGCTGCCCAGGTCGAGCGACATGGGAGGGCCCTCGCCATCGTCGCCGGGCCGTTTCAATACGATCTGAGTGGGACGGGAACCAGTGTCTTCGGTGCGGCGCGCGTCGAGCTGCCACTCGGTTCAGTCGTTGTCGTGGAGCCCGGTCTCACCGTGGGGCGGTACGATGCGCAATTCGGCTCGACGGTTACGCTTCTGTTCCCCGAGATTCAGCTTCAACTACAGAGTCGGGGCTCCGTGAGTCCGTATCTCGGTGTCGGCGCGGGTCCGGCGTTCGCGTTCAGCGAAGGAGCGTCGGATTCGGAGCTTGCCCTCAGCACCGCGGTGGGCCTTCGGGTCCGAACGCAGAGTGGCTGGGGCGTTCGAGGAGAGCTTCGCGTGCGTGCCATCGACCCGTTCGCGGGCACCACCGCCGAGTGGGGCCTCGGCGTTTCGCGGCGGATATAGGAGAGGCTTCCCGTTAGGCCGCGGGTACGCGGTCCTTTCCCACCGGCGAGGCGGGTATCGTCGGCTCGATCGACGCGATCGTGGGTCGGCTATGGGACGGGGCGGACCGAGACCGGGTCCCTCCGCTTCACGCCGAACCTCGAGGCGAAATCGCCCTGGTTGATGGAGAACGAGAGCACGCCTCGCGAATGCATGACCGCGAGCGGCCTGCCCGTCGGGACGTCGCTGAACGTGCTGCGCCAGGGCAGCCGCAGCGTCCGCGAGCCGATGCGCACCTCCAGCGAGTCTCCGAGTGTGGTCCCGATCGAGTCGAGCAGCACCGGCCGAATGTCGGTCACGACATTGCCGTACGGATCCTCGATGTACCGTACCATCCCGATGACGCGCCCCTCGGCGAGACGCGCCGGTCGCACATCGAGCTGTACCGGGTCGATGGGCGGGCCGAGTGAGTCGAGTGGCGTGCCCGTCGCGAGATGGGCCGCGACGGGGGCGAAGATGTCGCGGCCATGAAAGGTGGACGACGTCTGCGGCGCTCGAAAGTAGCGCGTCTCTCGCACCTCGACGGCGCGCTCGACCCCTTCCGCCTGCATAACGAGGGTGAAGAGACCGTTGTCGGGGCCGACGAGGAGATGGCCGCGCTTCGTCAGGACGGCGATCGCCTTGCGCTCGCTGCCGACGCCGGGATCGATGACGGCGACCGCGACCGTGCCGGTCGGGTAGAACGGCAGCGCCTGCTCGAGCACCTCGCCGGCGATCTCGATGTCGTACGGCGGAACGTCGTGGGTGAGGTCGACGATCCGCGTTGCGGGGGCGATGCTGAGCATCACGCCCTTGCACGCCGCGACGGCGCCATCCCGCACGCCGAAGTCCGTCACGAAGAGGATCGTCGAGGGATCGAGACGGTCCCTTTCCGCGGTGCATCCGCCGATGGCGACGAGCGCCAGGACGACGACCGCACATACTCTCAGGCCCTTCACGTTCAGACGGGCTAGGGCGTGCCGGCCCGCATCTCCTCGAGTGCGAGCTGCATGTACATGAATGCCGCGGCCTCGTCGGTCATCGGTTGCTGGCGGAACGAGTCGAGCCAGGCGGTAATCCGCGCGTCCGCGGGGGCGATCGCGCGCTCCAGCTCCGCACGCTCGGCCGCCGTCGCCCGATCCACCGCCGCGTTGCGGTCGACGTCGTCGCCAATGCCCCAGCGTTCGGCGAAGGGCACCAGATGACGAAGGTCCTCGGGAACGTTGTTGACGTTGAGCGTCTGCGACGCGGCCGGTGCGCCCGAGCCCTGCTGCGCGGTGTCGTCGGACGTCGCCGCACACCCGAGGAGGGCGAGAAGCGCCAGGAGGCCCAGTACGAACCGAGCAGGATTCATCGAAGCATGCTTCATGCTGCGTCTCCGCGCGAGTTGACGACGAGTGAGCTGCGTCTGAGATCCTTATTGCAAAGGGTCCGCGGAGCCTCAGCGACGTGCGAACGGCAGCCTCGAGAGTGTTTGGCCACGCAGGAACACGGATCCTTCGACGTCACGAACGGCGCGGCAACGGCAACGGCAATTCTACCGCAGAGAAACGTCGACCACAGCGGCTTTCGAAAAACGACTCCGGCGGGTGGAGTCCTCTGCGCTCTCCGCGCTCTCTGCGGTACAACTGTCGTCGCGGTTGCCATCGCCCTGGCCGCGGCTGCACTCACCCATTCAGACGCAGTTCACTAGCCCTCGCGGACCACCGCGTCCG
>JAICOJ010000065.1 GCA_025930755.1 Gemmatimonadaceae bacterium | reverse complement strand
GGCGAAACGCTTTGCGTCGGCGTTCGCTGCTGCCGCTTCCTGCGCGAGATCATCCCGCGCCCCCTGGCGGAAGATCGTGTCGAACTGATCGGCCGCCTGACGAGACTTCCCTTCACGAGCATACGCGCGGGCGAGCTGAATGCGGTACGGTAGATGACCCGGGTCGTGCACCACCCACGAACGCGCTTCGCCCGACGACGGGTCGAGTCCGGCACGAACCGTTCGCGTGAGCTGCTCGACCTCGGCGTGCCCGGGCCTCAGCGCCCGCAGTCGCGCCAGCTCGTTCTCGGCGTCACGATGGCGCCTGGACCACGCCAGGGCGCGTGCCAGGCCCATGCGATACTCGAAGCGGGTCGGCTCGTCGGCGACGAGCCGGCGGTACTCGGCGATCGCCTGGTCGTATTTCTTCGATTGCAGCAAGACACCCGCATACTCGGCGCGAATGCGGCGCGTGTCGGTCTGACGCTGCGCGTCGAGTGCGGCTGGCAAGGTTGCCAGCAGCACGCCGACCAGGAGCACGCGCGTCACCGCGCGCGTTCCTTCAGCGCGAGCACCTCGCGATACCACCGGATCGACTCGTCGTTCCGGCCGACCTGGTTCGTGAGCCGGGCGAGATCGAGCAGGGCGTCGGTGTCACGCGGGTATCTCGCGACCCAACGCTCGAGCTCGGCGATCGCCTTTGCGTTCTCACCGCGTCTGGTCAGCGCGAACACGCGGTCGTCGAGCGCCTGGCGCTCGGGCGTGCGCCAATCTCCGCGCGCGCGGTACTCATCCGCCGTGAGCAGTCGCGCGTTCTTGCGACGCCACGCGGCGTCCTCCGCGGCGAACCGTCGATAGTCCTCCAGTGAAGGCACGATCGCGCGGTCGACGTCGACCTTCACCGGCTCACCACTCGAGGGCGGAAGCACCAGCGTGGTGCGCGTCGGGGTCGCCCCGAGGTGACTGTACGCGTATGCGGCCCCCGTCGTCAGGACCACGATACCGAGGCTGAACAGCATCGCGTAGCGGTCGCGAATCATGCCGAGGCTCTCGTCGCGAGCCGCAGCCCGTCAGCGCCGGCCACGATGCCGCGTCCGCCCTCAATGCGGAACTCGACGGGCGCTCGTGAGGCGCCGGAGAACCGCGTCTTGAGCGCCTCCATCCGGCGGCCCCGTTCGGTGTGTGCATTGAAGCGAACGACCGCAGCCGCTCGTTGGAGCAGTGCATCCACCCGCAGGTCGTCGGTGCGAGCGACATCGCCCGGATAGGTGACGAGCGAGGTCGCGCCGGTCGCCTCGAGCCACCGCGCGAGCGCCGCCACGGCAGCACCCGACGTCGCCGAGACTTCCATGAAGGGCGCCACGGAATCGACGGCGATGCGGGTGGGCAGCTTCCACCCCACCAGCGCGCGCAGCTCGTCGAACACCGACTCTGGCTCGGCCGCCTGGCGATACCGTCGTGCGAAGTCCCCGCGACAGCGCAGGATGGTCAGCTGTCCGGCGCGCACGGCGTCGCCGAGGCGCATGCCGAGATAGCGACCCAGCGCGGAAATGTCGGCCGCGTCATCCTGCGTGAGCAGGAGCGCTGTCGACCGCTCGGCGACCGCCGCATACGCGAACTGGAGCGCCGCGATCGTTTTCGCGGTGCCAGTTGTGCCGCAGATCACATGAATGCGGCCGGGCACGAGGGCGCCGAGCAGTGCATCGAGGGGCTCAATGCCGCTGGGAAGGGCGCCGTCGAAGAATGGATCGTCGCTGGACATATCCTGCGTGCTGCGTGGCACGTTGATTGAGCTTGAATCCGAGCCTTCCACTCTTTCAATTGGCGTGCCCTCATGCGGCGAATCACATCGGTTGTTGTATTCCTTGTCACGATCGTCGCGTGCACGGCGCTGGGCGGGAGCGTTCAGGAGCGTAAGTCGTTCTGGGCGTTCACCGGACCGTGGGATCCCCTGAGCGACGCGAGCCTGCGGGCCAATGCGTCGCGGCTCGATGTCGCCGTCACGGGATGGATTGCGCTCGACAGTTTGACCGGTGAGCCGCTGCTGCCGTCCGCGTATGCGGACACGATGCGGCTCGCTGCGGGGACAGTGCGGCGGTTCGCGCTGGTGACCTCGTGGCACGGCCAGGGCTTTCACACGGCGTCGATTCGCGCGCTGGGGTCGGATCCGGTGCGCCGTGCTCGAGTCGCGGGCCGAATCGCGCGTCATGCGCAATCGATGCGGTATACGGGGTTGGTGCTGGACTTCGAGACGCTGAAGGCCGGCGACGTCAACGCACAGCTGGTGCTGCTGCGCGCGATCGTCGATTCCGCGAAGGCGCATGGCGTGACGACTATCGCCGTGGCCGTTCCTGCCGAACCCGATGAGGCGTATCCGACGCGCGACCTCATGGGGGTCGCGGACTTCGTGCTCGTGATGCTGTACGACCAGCACTGGTCCGGCTCCGACGCCGGTCCGATCTCGGCGCCCGACTGGATGACGCGCAATCTCGCGCGCGTAGTCGCGGAGGTGGGCGCCTCACGAGTGATTGCGGGGCTCCCGCTCTACGGATATCACTGGGTGAAGGGCAAGCCGGGCGTCGGCGTTTCGTACGCGACCGCGATGCGCACCGCCGAGCGGGACGGCATGACGTTGAGCCGCGACTCCACGTCAAGGACGTTGCGTGGCGCGACCAGTAATGGCACTTCGGTCATATGGCTCACCGACGCCGCGTTACTCGAAGAGCTGATGCGGCGTGCCGAGCAGTTAGGAGTGACGCATTTTGCGTTTTGGAGGCTTGGACAGGAGGATCCCGCGGTGTGGTCAAGGCTGTCGCGCTAGCGCGAACTCTGTGGTAGAAAGCAGTTGATCGGCGAGCCCGTCGGCTACGTTCTTGCTCTCGATACGGTCATGGCGACGGCTCCTCTCAAGGGTGTCCTCCTGGACATCGATGGAACGCTCCTCGATAGCAACGACGCGCACGCGTCGGCGTTCACGCGAGCGTTCGCGGAGCATGGGATCGACATCCCGTTCGATCACGTGCGACCACTCGTGGGCATGGGAAGCGACAAGCTCGTCCCCTCCCTGACCGGTTTCGAGCACGACACCCCGGAAGGCAAGGCGATCGTCGAGCGGAAGAAGGGAATCTTCGAGGAACGCTACTTGGCGGACCTCAAACCGACGCCCGGCGCGCGCGCGCTCCTCGAGCGTCTGCTTGCCGATGGACTCGCACTCGTCGTCGCCACGTCGGCTGGCGGCGACGAGATGAAGGGGCTGCTCGAGCAGGCGGGGGTCGCGGACCTGATCCACGAGGCGACCTCGTCCGGCGATGTCGACAACTCGAAGCCCGACCCCGACGTGATCGGCGCCGCCATCAAGAAGAGCAAGCTCAAGGCGGACCAGCTCATCATGCTCGGCGACACGCCGTACGACATCGAGGCGGCGGGAAAGGCCGGGGTTCGCGCGATCGCGGTGCGCTGCGGCGGATGGTGGGACGATGACGCGCTCGAGGAGGCGATGGCGATCTACGATGATCCGGCCGATCTGCTGATGCACTGGCCGATCCTGCCCGTCGCCAGCAGGCGAGCGAAACCACCGAAGGGGCGCACGACGGCTAAACGCTAAACAGGCGCACGGGGGTCAGGGTCAGAGGTGCCAGGGAAGTGGTGCGAGGTGAGACCGGCGGTTCTCTCTCCCGAAACCCACCCCTGACACCCCTGACCCGTGGCTCCGACCCCTAGCTCCTCACAGGCTCCGCCTGTTCAGCTCATTCACCGCGTGATCCGCGGCGCGCGCGGTCAAGGCCATGTAGGTGAGCGACGGATTCTGGCATGCGGTCGACACCATGCATGACCCGTCGGTGACGAAGACGTTAGGCGCGTCCCACACCTGGTTCCACCGGTTGAGCACCGAGGTCTTCGGGTCGCGGCCCATGCGCGCCGTGCCCATCTCGTGGATGCCCATGCCGGGGTAGTATTCGTCGTCGAAGGTGTGCACGTCCTTCACGCCGACGGCGGTCAGCATCTCGCCCATGTCCGCCGCCATGTCCTTCCGCATGAGGCGCTCGTTCTCGCCGATCGCGCAGTCGATCTTGAGAACCGGCAGCCCCCACTTGTCCTTCTTCGTTTCGTCGAGCGTCACCTTGTTGGCGTGATTGGGAAGCATCTCCCCGAACGCCGTGGCGCCGAAGGTCCATCGCCCCGGCTCCGCCATCTCGTCCTTGAAGGCGCCGCCGACGCCGAGCTCGGCCACCGCGCGTGACCACCCTTCGCGGCTCGCCCCGCCCTCGTAGCCGAACCCGCGCAGATACGGGCGCTTGTCCCCACCGAGATTGCGATAGCGCGGGATGTACGATGGGTTCGGGCGGCGGCCATAGAAATACTTGTCCTCCAGCCCATCGACGCGACCCGCCGCGCCAACGCGGAAGTGATGGTCCATCAGGTTGTGGCCGAGCTCGCCCGAGCTGCTGCCGAGCCCGCCCGGCCAGACATCCGTGGCCGAGCGCATGAGGAGCCACGTCGAGTTGAGCGTGGAGGCGCAGAGAAAGACGACCTTCGCCGTGTAGTCGGTCGTCTCGTTGCTGATCGCATCGAGCACGCGAACCCCGGTCGCCCGCTTCCGGTCACGGTCGTAGATCACCTCACTCGCGATCGCGAAGGGGCGAAGCGTCAGGCGTCCCGTGCGCATGGCGGCCGGCAGCGTGGCGGACTGCGTGCTGAAATACGCCCCGTACGGACAGCCGAGCCAGCACGCATCGCGGTACTGACACGAGCCGCGGCCGGGAAGCGGTTGGGTGAGATTCGCGGTGCGACTCGAGATGAGCCGGCGCTTCCCATCGAACAGATTCGTCAGGCGCGACGCGATGAGCGCTTCGGCGCAGTTGAGGGCCATCGGCGGCTGAAATTCACCGTCGGGAAGCTGCTCGAGGCCCTCCTTCGATCCGGCGATTCCGGCGAATCGTTCGGCGTGACTGTACCAGGGAGCGATCTCAGCGTAGCGAATTGGCCAATCGGCGGCGATGCCGTCCTTGAGGTTGGCCTCGAAGTCGATGTCACTCAGCCGAAAGCTGCATCGGCCCCACATGAGCGAGCGGCCGCCGACCTGATATCCGCGAAACCAGTCGAAGCGCTTGACCTCGGTGTAGGGTGAATCCTCGTCCGATGCCCAGAAGTCGAGATTCTTCTCGTTGAGGGGGAAGTCGCGCTTGAGCACCGGGTACCGGCGGACCATCTCCTGCGTGCGCCCACCGCGGTGTGGGTATTCCCACGGTCCCTTGGTCGCGTTGACGTAGTCCTTGATGTGCTCGACGTTGCGCCCGCGCTCCAGCAGCAGGACGCGGAGCCCTTTCTCGGTGAGCTCCTTTGCCGCCCAACCTCCCGAGATTCCCGACCCGACGACGATCGCGTCGTAGCTCGATCCCTGCATGAACGCTCCTCGACGCCCTCGATCACCTCGGCGTCAGAATTCCAAACCGGCGATGTACTGGTAATCCCGTCTCAGGCTTTCGACCGGCGCTCCCGGATACGTCTCCTGCTCCACGAAGAGATGCTTCTCGTCGATGCGGTCGATGCTCGCGAGAAGGCGCGTGAAGTCGATGGCCCCCTTGCCGAGCTCGGTGTCGTGCGTCGCGCCGAGGCGGGCGACGTCCTTGATGTGGAACGACCAGTAGCGCGGTCCGTAGCGTCTCATGTACTCGTGAGGGTCGAGGCCGGCCATGGCGAGGTTGCCGGTATCGAGCTGCATGCGGACGACGGCCGCATCGGTCCCGTCCATCAGCACGTCGTACGGCACGACACCGTCGATCGGCGTGAAGTCGTTGGCGTGGTTATGGAACCCGATCCACACGCCGCGCTCGCGCGCGCGACGTCCCGATTCGTTGAAGCGATCGGCCCAGCGCCGGTAGTCGTCGACGGTGCGGGGGCCGGTGATGGGCAGGCTCGCGACGATGAGATAGTCATGTCCGAGCGTGCGCGCGTCATCGAGCTGTCGATCGAGATCGTCGAGAGCGTTTCCGCTCACGTGTGTCGACGGGGCGCGCAGCCCGTTGCGGTCCAGCACGGCGCGCAGCTGTGCCGGCGGCATGCCGAAGTTGCTCATCGAGCCGAGGAGCTCGACGTCCTTGTACCCGATGGCGGCGATGTCGGCGATGGTGCGCTCGAGGTCGCGTCGCGCATCGTCGCGAAGCGAGTAGAGCTGAATGCCGACGCGGTTCAGACGTCGAGTCGCGCCCAGCGTGGCGCGAGGTGCGCAGGCGACGACTCCGAGCGCGGCGAGGAATGTGCGACGGTCCATGGGGGTGGGCATGAGGATGGGGAGAAGGTGGTGGAGCTCATCGGGGATGTCGAGGTGATCGAGGCGAGGAGGTCAGGGGTACCTGGATCACCTCGACGCCCTCGATCACCCTGACCACCCCCTGCCTTACTTCCTCCACGCGTCGAGGAAATCGATGCCGGCGTTATTCGTCAGGCGGCTGAGCCCCGTGCCGTCGGCGTTCATGACGTAGATCTCGTCGTTCCCCTCGCGGTTGCTGCTGAAGGCGAGGCGCAGGCCATCCGGTGACCACGCGGGATACTTGTCCTTCGCGGGGTGGTTCGTGAGGCGCGTGAGATTCGTGCCGTCGATATTCATGACGTAGATCTCGTCGTTGCTATCGCGGAACGATGAGAAGGCGATCCGCGTGCCGTCGGGGGACCAGGCGATCCGGCCGCCGTCGGACGCATCATGGGTGGTGAGGCGCACGGGGTTCGCCCCGTCGGCGTCCATCACGTAGATCTCGAGGTTCCCGTCGCGCCCCGACGAGAAGGCGATCTTCGAGCCATCGGGGGACCAGGCGCCTCCGACATCATCGGTGGGATTCACCGTCAGCCGGCGTTCGTTCCCGCCGAATGCGCTCATCACGTACACTTCGAAGTTGCCGTCGCGCAGCGAGGTGAACATGATCTCGAGCCCGCTCGGGGACCAGCGCGGGAATCCATCATGTGCGGAATTGAAGGTCAGCTGCCGGACCGCGATGCCGTCGGCATCCATGACGTACAGCTCGTAGTCGCCGTCGCGATACCCCATGAAGGCGATCCTGCTGCCGTCAGGCGACCAGTCGGCGTTGTGGTCGGCCGCGGCGTGGTTCGTTAGGCGCTTCTGGTCGGTCCCATCCACGTTCATGGAGTAGATCTCGAGGTTGCCATCCCGCGTCGAGGAAAACGTGAGCCGGCGGTCGGAGGCGACGAGCGGTGGCCCTTCGAGCACCGGCGCGACTCCGTCGTCCCCGCACGCGAGAAGCGGGAGACTCAACACAATGCGCCAGGAAATCTTCATCGAAGGTCCTCCGACCTGCACCGGCGGCGCAGCGAGCCAACCGCATCACCACTGAGGACACCGAGGACACTTTTTCCAAACGCTCGCGGAATCGCGGTCCCGGTGCCCTCTGTGCCTCTGTGCCGATGCGGTTCGCTCGCTGCGCAAGCCGGCCAGACGCGGGATCTCTACTCTACGGGGATCTCTTCCTTGTGCCGCTCCAGCCACTTGTCGAAGGTCTGCAGCTCCGGATTCAGCTTTCGCGCCGACTCGATGTCGCGCACGCCCACGTAGTAGTCGTTGAAGTCGGCCTTGAACTGAAACATGTTGCCCATGTCGTCGGCGCCGGGGAAGCCAAAGCCGCGGTACACCTCCGCCGGCACCGCGTTGTACGTGACTTCCTTGTCGAGCGCGCGGCTCAGCTTGTCGGCCATCTCCTTTCCCGAGAGATGCTCGCCCGCGATCGCGACGGTCTTGCCGATGTACTCGCGCCCCCGCTTGAAGATCGCCAACGCCGTCTTCCCGATATCCTCGGCGGCGATGCCAGGGAGCTTCTTGTCACCCATGGGATAGGTGAGCGCCAGCTTCCCATCCGGCCCGGGCTTTGGGCCCGCTCCGAAATGGATGAGGTTCTCCCAGTAGAATGACGTGAGCAGGAACGTGGTCGGGACGCCCACGTCACGGAAGATCTGATCGGCCTCCCCCTTCGCATCGAAGTGGGGAACCTTGTACTTCCCCTGCAGCGTCGGCATCCGGTCGTCGGTGAGCGGCACTTTCGTTCGCGTGTCTTCGAGCGTCGACCAGATGACGTGCTGCAGTCCCGCGGCCTTGGCCGCGCGCGCCATGTTTCCCGCCTGGGCGTACTCCTTCTCCGGCGAGAAGTGCTCCCAGAAGTTGGTGACGCAGAACGCCCCGTGCGCTCCCGCGAACGCCTTTTTCAGGCTCTCCTCGTCATCGAGGTCCGCCCGCACGACCTCGGCGCCCGCTTTCTCGAGCGCCTTTGCCTTGTCGGCATCGACATTGCGCGTCAGGGCGCGCGCCGCGAACTGACCGTCCTTGTCGGCCAATATCGCGCGCACGAGCCCGCCCCCCTGGGCACCAGTCGCGCCCACGACGGCGATGATCTTCTTGTCTGGCATTGGTGTGGTCTCCGCTTGTCCCAGGTGGAGAAGGTGGTCAAGGGTCTCGAGGTTGTCGAGGTGATCGGGGAGAGGCGACGCCGGGACCTCGATCACCCGATGACCCGCACATCCTCGACTACCTCCGAGCCGCTACCGGAATCTCTTTCGGCGCGACCAGGTCCTCAAAATCCGGCATGGTCACCCGGAGGCCGTAAGTCTCCAGGTTTCGAGACGTTCCGGCCACCAGCTGCCGGTTGTACTTGGCCAGGTAGAGGTCGAAGGGGTCGCTCTGGTCGCCGTCCACAATGTGGAGGTCGGCGTCGATCATCTCGAGCTTGCCGAAGCGAAGGCGGCCGCCCCGGAAGTACACGAAGTTCGGGTGCGTCGAGTCGGGACGGACATAGCGCTCGAAGATCGAATCGAGCGGCGTGGTCACGAACGTCTGCACCAGCTCGTCGCCGACCACGGCAATGGATTCCAGACGCGCCTCGATTCGCGGCGGCGGCAGGATTTGCGTCGGATCGAGCAGGATGTCGTTTCCGTCGACGACAGCGCCGCGCGACTTCTTCAGGTCCAGGAGATCGTCGAGCTGAAGGCCGAGCGCCTTCATCAGGGCGGCGCCGTTGATGCCGAGGATGCGCGTGCGCGTGGGGTGCATGCGGACGCGACCGTCAGGCTCGAGCGTCGGCGTCGCCGTAATGGAGAAGGGAAGATTGACCCCCTTGCGCATCTTTCCGCTCAGGACGACCGCGTTCCCTTCCATGCGCGCTTTCAGTCTCGTGAGTGGCGCACCCTCGTAGGCGAAGACGACGCTGTTGAGCAGTGCGGCGAGGTCGTCGCCATTCATCCGCGTCGCTCCACGGGTCACGCGAATGGCGAACGATCGCGCATCATCCAGGATCGCGGATGCTCCGCTGTCGGTCATCACCTGGCCGCGCAGCCGCTCGATCCGAATGACGCCGCGGTCATCGATGTGCAGGAGGACGTTGCGCATCTCGATCCACGTCGAGTCGGCGAATGCGCGCGGCAACGGCGTCGGCCCAGGCACCCCGTGGGCGTCAGCGTCGGTCGTCTGCGCGGCCGGTCCGGCGACGAGCCCGATCAGGACGATCGTCGTGAGCGCTGCGAGGGCTCGGCGTCGTGTGGCAGGTGCATCGCGGGACATGGGGGAAAGTCCGAGCACGATGCATACCCCACTGTGCGGGCGGCGTCTGGCGTCCGGCGAAGGGTCCCTCCGGCGCGGTGAAACACCTGAACGTTGCCGCGAGTTGACTGGACCGGCCAGAGCGCCACATTAGCCTCCTTGGGACGGGGCGATCCGGTTTTCCCCACCGTTAGGCATGCCACCTCCGAGGCTCCCATGCCCAGGCGACTGCAGGTGTACGAAACCGCCGAGATCACCGTCACGTTCGAGCCGGACCTCTGCATTCACTCGGGCGTGTGTGTCCGTGGATTGCCCGCCGTGTTCGACGTGCGCCGCCGGCGGTGGGTGATGCCCGAGCTGGGCGCAGCGGCAGCGATTGCCGCGCAAATCGGCCACTGCCCATCCGGGGCGCTCAAGTATCGACTGAAAACGGAAGACGCCCCGGCTCCGTAGACAGGTTTCATTCGTTCAAGCCGCAAGGCGGTCCCGAGTCCAAGATTGGCTGACACGTACTCGCATCTACCCGATTCCGGACCGCCTCACCATGCAGCTCGCTCTCGCGATCGCCCTCGCTCTGCCGCTCCTGGCCACAAGCTGTCGGACCGTTCCCGCGCTGCCCATAGTCGACCCGAGAGTTCAGCGCATCGACGGATTCGTGCGCCGCGCATTCGCGACCCGCGTCACCCCGGGCCTCGGCGTCGCCGTCGTCTCGGACGGCCGCGTCGTATACAGCGCCGGGCTCGGACATGCGAACGTCCAGGAAGCGATTCCCGTCACCGACTCGACGCTCTGGTACGTCGCGTCGACGTCGAAGTCATTCACCGGCTTCGGGGTGGCGTTGCTCGAGGCCGCGGGGGGGATCGACGTCACCGCACCGATCACACGCCTGCTTCCCCGTGCGACCTGGCATCCGGACGCGCGACCGGATGACATCACGCTCGCGTCCTTTCTCGCCCACACGCACGGGCTCAGCAGCGGTCCGCTCGTCCTCTCGGCAGCATATACGGGCGCCTTTCCCGAGGAGGACTTCAATCAGCTCCTCGCCTTCAGCAGCCCGCTGCCGTCACGGGATCTCAACTACAGCAACATCGGTTACAACGTTGCCAGCATGGTGATCGCCGAAAAGCACGCGGAAGGATGGAAGGACTATCTGGATCGCAACGTGTTCGCGCCCGCGGGCCTGCGCGACATTCATCATCGCGTGACCGGTATCCCGCAGCGACGCATCGCGAAGGCGCATGAGCTGCGCGCGGACGGCAGCTACGAGGCGCAGCCGTTCCTCAAGCGCGACCGGACGATGAACGCCGCGGGAGGGCACGTCGGCTCGATCGCCGATCTGGCGCGCTGGACGATTCTGCACATGGATGACGGCCGCCTCGACGGTCGACAGGTCTTTCCTGCGCAGGTCGTTCGGCGCTCGCACGAGATCCTCGGGCGCCAGAATGCGCAGTTCGCCTACTTCCAGCGAGACGGCTGGGGCTTCGGGTGGGACATCGGAAGCTATGACGGCGAACCGATGGTGAGCCGGTTCGGATCGTACACCGGGTTTCGATCGCATCTCTCGATGCTGCCGGCACGCCGCGTTGGCGTCGTCGCGCAGGTCAACAGCGAGCCCGGATGGCGGCTCACCGATATCATCGCCGCGTATGCCTACGACGTCTTCCTGGGCCGCACAGACGCCGACGCGCGCGGTCAGGCGCGACTCGACACGCTCGTGACACGCCTCGAGGCCCGCCGAGCGCGCGTGGCCAGCGCGCCTCGTCCGGTGCGCGCGCCGCCGCGCCGCCTCTCCGACTACGTCGGCATCTATGAGGATGCCGCGCTCGGTCGCATCGAGATCGTGCCTGACGAGCCCGGTCTCCGCGTCCGGTGGGGCGTCCTGTCGGACCTCCCGCTCGAGGTGCGCGATGCCGAAAAGCAGATCTTCGTGATAGCGGCATTTGGCGCGTCTCTCCAGTTCATCGTCGGGACGGCTGGTCCAGCGCAGGCCATCGAAACGGGCGGTCGGCGTGCCTTGCGCCGCTGACGGACGCGGTGACTTCGGACACGTTTCCCCGGTGCGCCTTCGATCGTTGATGAGAGGTATCCAGCTGCGGCTCGCAGCTAAGATTTCCCTCATACGAACCACAGGCCCCGATGACTCTCTCGTCACGTTCTCTCAGACGCGCGAGCGCTCTCACGCTTGCTGCGGTGACCCTTGTTGCATGTAGCGACTCGACCGCTCCACTGGATGTCTCTCCCGAGCAGCTCGAAGTGATCGGCCAGGCGATGGCGACCGAGATCGAAAGCGGTGTCACGCAGCTCACCGCGCAGGACGCGATGACCGGCGTCGAAATGCCGCAGTTCTCGGTACAGCGCCGCGCCCCGGGTGGCCTCAGCGGGCTCTCGCTCAATCTCCAGGGCGCGAGCGCTCCGTCCTTCCAGGTCGTGGGTACCGAGTGCGGCGTCATGTCGCAGAATCCCCCCACCGACAGCGATGCCGACGCGGTTCCGGACAATCTCACGATCACCTTCTCGCTGCCGGCGTGCCGCTTCATCGAAGAGAACGGCACGTTCGACCTCACCGGGATGATCCGTGTGACGGACCCCGCTCCCGGCACGGCGGGGATGGCGTTCAACATGGCGCTCGACAACGTCCGCTTCACGTTCGCCACCGCGGAGTTGAGCGGCTATGTCAGGCGAGACGGACTCACCTCGGTGAGCGCCTCGCAGACGGGCCTGTCCCAGGCCGTGAGCGGGCTCGAGTCGGCGGTGCTCAACGGCTATCCCAGCCTCGGCGTCGACGTGGACTGGGCCGCGACCTTTGCGGCGGCGCAGGGCTCGACGATCACGCACGGTGAGCCGCTTCCCGATGGGACTTACAACGTGAATGGCTCCATGGAGTACCGTCAGGGCGGCCGTTCCGCGCACTTCAACATCACGACGGTCGAGGCGCTCGAGTACAGCGCCGAGTGCGCCGCGGCGGTCGCGGAGGGTCTGGCGTGGTCTCCCTTCGTCGCCGGCACCGTTCGCGTGGCGGTGCGCAACGATGGCAGCATGGGGTTCGCCCAGATCATGTACTCGGGCTGCAACGAGGCGACTGTGGTCTACGTCGGGCAGTAGCCCGCTGGGGAAAGAAACAGGAACGAGGAACGAGGAACGAGGAAGTCGATTGGAGATCTCTCCGGTCGACTTCCTCGTTTCTCGTTCCTGGTTCTTTGGAGGTTAAAGCCCCTACCGCGCCCGGAACGACGCTCCCAGCGCCAGAACCGTCGCTCACCTACATACGTTTCCCGCTGGCAGCCTTTTTGCTTTGGTGTGAGCCAGGACACTCGGCCTCGACGCCCCCAGTCACAGGCGCCGCCGAGCCCTGCAAGGCGCACGTGCACGGCCATCTCCTGCACGAGAGACGTCTTTCACGCCAACGGTCGGGCCGATGGACATTCGGAACCTGGTGGGGCGCGCCGCGCCACCACCGACAGCGAGTCATCTTCGTAAAAACACGGCCCGCCTGCTGAGCGGGTGTCTGTTGGCCGCCGCCGCACTTACGGCGTGCTCGGACGGCGCCATGGCGCCGGTTCCCGAGGCGACCGACGCGAGCGTCCGCTGGAATACCCTCGCGCGCGAGCTCGTGGTTCTCGATCGCACCTCACCGCCGGTCGCGGGTCGGGCGTACACGTATTTGAGTGTCGCCCAATACGCCGCGGCACTGTCGGCTCGAGGGATCCGTCCCGACGCAATCCCATCGCTGGCGTCGCTTCGCGACGCAGAGAGTCCCTCCCGTGCAGCGATCGCGACAGCGTCCGCTCGCGTCCTCGGCGCGCTCTTCCCGTCCCACGGAGTGCGCATCGAGCATGCGCTCGCCGCGGATCTCAGCGCCCTGCGCGGGCAGTCGATCGACGTGGCGGCGATCGAGCGGGCAGAGGTGATCGGGACACGCATCGCCGCGAGCCTGCTGGAGCGGGCACAACGCGATGGATGGGATGCGGCCTGGACCGGGACGGTGCCTAACGGCGACGGGTTCTGGACCGGCGCCTCGCCACAGCTCCCGATGTGGGGGCAGGTGCGACCATGGTTGTGGGAATCGGGGAGCGAGCTGAGAGCCCCGGCCCCACCGGCGTTCAACTCCCAGCAGTTCCGTGACGCGCTGGACGAGGTGTGGCAGATCGCCGAGACGCGGACGGCCGCCCAGATGGAGATCGCCCGATTCTGGGCCGACGGTGCGGGGACGTACACACCGCCGGGTCACTGGAACGAGATCGCGACCCAGCTCATCCGCGAGCGCGGCTTCGGCGATCTGCAGGCGGCGCGGACGCTCGCGCTGATGAACGTCGCCATGGCTGACGCCGCGATCGGTTGCTGGGACTCGAAGTTCACTTACTGGGTCATTCGACCGTGGCAGGCCGATTCTCGGGTCACGACCCCGATCGGGCAGCCGCCTCATCCATCGTATCCGTCGGGACACGCGTGCTTCTCGGGCGCGGGCGCGAAAGTACTTGCTGCGCTGTTCCCGAGCGAAGCCGACGATCTCGAGCGCATGGCTGTGGAAGCGTGCGACTCGCGTGTCTACGCCGGCATCCACTACCGCTTCGACGCCGAAGCGGGCATGACGATCGGCATTCGGGCCGCCGAACGCGCACTCGAGCGCGGGGACCAGCTCCTGCACGCGGAGATCGCACGCGCCTACGCCGGCGCGACCGAGTAAACGACATCCAGATCACGGAGTGATCGCACCACGACACTGATTCGTAGGAGACGTAGCATGCGGTACGCATATGTAGTCCCCATTGCAGCGGCAGCATTCGCTGTCGCTTGCCACGATTCACCCCTTTCACCCGATACCGCCGACCTGTTGCGCGCTGCCGGCAACGGCAGCAGCCGACTGACCGCCACTCAAACGGCCCACGGCCTTTGGGAGCGGCGTATCGAGTACGACTGGACGGCGCAGCGGTACGTCCGTGAAATCCACGTTGGGCATGACATGCGTCTCTTACCAGAGCGCGACCGCGTCGAGATTCTCCCCGGGCAGACGGTCTGGGTCACCTGGCAGGTCGACGCGCAGCGCCGCCTTGCGTCGGACGACGTCGTCAAGGGTGTGCGGGGCGAGACGTGCGTGACGAACACCGGCCACGCCACCGTCCCGGGGTTTGTCGTGACGGAGCAGGTCATGGCCAAGACCGGCGAAAGCTTCGTTGCGGTCCCAGGGGCGAGCGTCGTCATTAAATCGGAACAGGCGCTGGCGGCGAACGAGACGCGTTGCGTCTCCTACGAGGTTCTTTTCGACGCGAAGCCCAATGTCGAATACCGCGTTGTCGCCGCAGTGGCCGCGTTGAGCGGTATTCGCGTCGCCGAGGCGGCTGCCGGGTTCGGGCTGCCTCACGAGCAGAGCACGCTCGAGGTCGATGCCGCGGCGTGGATGCGCGACGGCGGGTTCGCCGGCTGCGAGAAGACGCTCGGTCCGGACTTCATGTGTACATCGATCGACGGGATTCCGCGCGATCAGCGAATTGCGCCGCCGACGGCGACCGGACATCTCGGGATGTCATTCATGGTCGACATCCTGAACTCGGGCGTGTGCGGGCAGACGTTCGTATACAAGATCGACGAGCCGCTTCGTGAAAGCGGGCCAAATCCGCCGGGCGGCGAAACCCGGGACGTGTCGGGCACGCTCATCATCACCACCGGCGATTGCCCGCCTCCGGGTGGCGGCATCTGTGTTCAGAACGAGGAGTGGTGGCGGACGCACTACGGCGAAGGGGCTGACCCCGACTCGGTCATGCAGTATGCCCCGATCTTCCTCGGCGTCGCCAATGGCCCGACGACATTGATCATCCACGGGCTCAACCCGATCCGGTTCGTGTTCGCACGGGGTGGAGTTACCAACCCGATTGGCGAGCTCTACGCGCAGCTGTTCATTGCGAAGCTGAACATTGCTCGCGGCAGCGATCCGCGCCCCGTTCGTGAGGCGCGCATTGCGGCCGACATCTTCCTCGGAACGCACCGGGGCGAGGACTGGAATTCGCTCTCGGAGTCGGAGCGCAAGGCGGTCGTCGAATGGGTCGCCACACTGACGGCCTACAACGACGGTCGTCTGGGTGTCGGAGCGTGCGGAGCGCCGCCACCGCCGCCCACCGGCGACGTCTGCACCCGCACGATTGGATATTGGAAGAACCACGCGGGCTTCGGACCGCAGGCCGATGTGGTCACGCCATTGCTTCCGCTGTGGCTCGGAACGAGCGGTGGCGGGAAGAGCGTGCACGTCACGACCGCGGCGTTCGCCGTTGCCCTACTCGACAAGAGTGGGGACGCGTCGAACGGCATTAACAAGCTGTACGCGCAGCTCCTCGCGGCCAAGCTGAACATTGCGAACGGTGCGAGTGGCTCGGCGGTGCTGCAGACGATTACGCAGGCGGACGGATTCCTCGCGACACACGCCGCCGCTGACTGGAACTCGCTGACGTCGGCGCAGCGCCAGCAGGTGCTCGCGTGGGCCGCGACGCTGGATGACTACAACAACGGGAAGATCGGTCCGGCACACTGCGACTGACCCCTTGGTACGGAATCCTGGCTAGCACGTAGGGGATAACGAACGAGGAACGAGGAACGAGGAAGTCGATTGGAGATCTCTCCGGTCGACTTCCTCGTTCCTCGTTCGTCTTTCGCGCTGACACTCTCTTGACAGGGGCGACCCGGAAACGAATGATTCCCCGCCCAATCCAGGCTTCGACGCGGAAGCCCGTCTCTGCACTCCGGTCTCACCGTCAGAGAGGTATCCATGATCCGCAAGCAGCTCGCACGGCCCGTCTCTGCACTTGCGTGCATCCTCGTCGTCACCGCCTGCGCCGATGCGGTCTCACCGACCGCGCCCGACGTCAGCCTTTCCGCACAGCGCGGACAGGACCGCCTCGCGTCGTGGTTCGATCAGGCATCTCCCGCGGTGCTGGCGCTCCCCGGCGCCGTCTTCGCCGACCACGATGAGAGAGTCAACAAGCTCGTGTTCGGCGTCGAGAACGCCGCGGCGATTCCTGGAATTCGCGTTGCGCTCGCCCGGCTCGGCGTCCCGAGCTCCGCATACGAGATGGAGGTGACTGCGCCCATCTACCAGATGGCGACGCTGCGCGATGTATTCCGCCCAACACAGGCCGGAATTCAGATCCACTTCGGCCAGTACCTGTGCACGATGGGCTTCAACGTCTCGCACTCCTCCGGCCGCTCGTTCATCACCAACTCGCACTGCACGAACCGGCAGGGTGGCACGGAAGGAACGCAGTACTACCAACCATCGAGTGGAATCAACGGCACCGTCATCGCCACCGAGGCCGCCGACCCCCAGTACTTCCGCGGCGGGGCGTGCCCCAAGGGGAAGAAGTGCCGTTACAGCGACGCCTCACGAGCACTCTACGCGAGCGGCACCGCGTCGAACCAGGGCGACATTCTCAAGACGACGGGCGCCAACAACGGCTCGCTGACCGTCGCGGGAGTGTTCACCGTGTCGTCGCAGGACAACGCGACGAGCAACTTTGCCCTCGGCACCGTCGTGAACAAAGTCGGCCGGACGACCGGCTGGACGCAGGGTGAGGTCACGCGCACCTGCGTGCACACGGGCGTTCAGGGGACGAACATCGCCCAGCTCTGCCAGACGTTCGTGAGCAATCCCGGCGGCGCGGTTGTGGTCGGCAGCGGCGACAGCGGCTCGCCCGTCTTCCGCATCACGAGCGGCGACAACGTGCAGCTCGTCGGTATCCTCTGGGGCGGAAGCTCCGACAACCGCACGTTCATCTACAGCCCGCTCAAGCAGGTTCAGGATGAGCTGGGCGCGGTGACGGCGACGAAGTAGGCGCTCGGGGTCAGTAGTCAGGAGTCAGGGGTGGAAAGGCGCGGCAGCTTCGCTGTCGGGCTCATCTGACGAGGGGCCGCACGCGCGAAGCGCGGCGGCCCCTTTCCATCCCGGACCCCTGACCCCTGACTCCTAACTCCTATCTCGCCCCGTCCGTGATGACAGCCAAACGCCCGCCAACACCATCACGCCGCCGACGATCGCCGACGTCGTGAGCGCTTCCCCGAGAATCAGCACGCCGCTGACGACGCCGATGACCGGGCTCAGATTGATGAACGCGCCGACGAGGCTCGCGTCGATGTCGCGCAGCGCCCGGCTGTAGAGCAGGTAGCTCGCGGCGGACGCGAGGCCGCCGAGATAGACGATGGCGAGCCACCCGTCACGCGGGATCGAGGAGAGGGCGACGTCCGCGTTCTCAATGAGCGCGGCGGGAACGAGCATGACGGTGCCGATCAGCGAGATGACCGCGGTGACCGCGATCGGATCGGCGTCCGAGATGCGCTTGGCGAGAATCGTGTACGTGCCCCACGAGAGCACCGATGCGAAGGCCAGCGCGTTGCCAAGGAGCGGATTGCGTGCGGACGCATCGTCCTGGGCCGCGACGATCAGCACGACACCGACGATGGCGAGGCCGATACCGGTAAAGCGCTGGCGCGTCACGCGCTCCCGCAGCCAGAACACGGCCATGACGGCGACGATCGCGGGAAACGCGCTCTGGATGAGTGCCGTCCGCGAGGCGCTCGTGTAGGCCAGCGCCAGATTGAAGAGGACGTAGTACAGCGCGACGCCCGTGATCGCCATGAGGAAGAGCGTCCTCCATGGTATCGGGTGCGGAAGTCGCTTCAGTCCCCCACGCGCGAGCGCGAGCGGAACGAGCAGAAGGGACGCGACCGCGTAGCGGAGCAGCGCGAACATCATCGGCGGCACCGCATCCAGGCCGCTCTTCGTGACCACGTACGCGAAGCCCCAGATGAGGATCGCGATGAGCAGGAGGACGTAAGCGAGCGGGCGGCCGCGCATAGGGTCCGGAAAGCTAGCGGGCAGGGCAATACCGGCTCTTGCCAGGTACATAAATGGGTGTCCCCGTGAGTTAATGGCACAGACGAAGGCGAACTGCGAGCTGCGAATTGCGAGCTGCGAGCTGCGACCTGCCCCCGGTAGTGTTCGCAGCTCGCAGTTCGCAGTTCGCAGTTCGCAGCTCGCAGTTCGCAGCTCGCAGTCGCTCTTCCCCTGTCGCGGTGGTGGAAATCGGCCTAGCATTCGCGGCAGCATGCTGACCCCCGACCAGCTCCGTGACGTCGTCGCCCAGGGCGAACAGCTCGACGTCGAGTTCCGCGGTGAGGAGCATGGCGCGCTCGATGATCGGGAGCTTGTCGAGACCGTCAGCTGCCTCGCCAACGCGCGTGGTGGACTCGTCCTCATCGGCGTCGAGGACGACGGGCGAATAACGGGGGCGCGGCCGCGCCACGGGACGTACACCGACGCTCGGCGGCTCGAGCTCATGATCGCCAACCAGACGGCGCCGGCGTGCTCCGTCGAGTGTGGAGTCGTCACGGTCGAGGGGCGAGAGGTGGTCGTCGTCAGCATTCCTCCCGAGCAACCGGTGACGGCGACGGTGGCCGGCGTGTATCGCCGCCGGGCGACCGACGTGCATGGCAAGTGGAAGTGCGTCCCCTTCCTGCCGCACGAGATGCAGTCCCGCGAGGCATCGCGCGGCGCCATCGATCATTCGGCGCTCGTCGTCCCGCAGGCACAATGGACGGATCTCGATCCGCTGGAGCTCGAGCGGCTGCGTCAGACGATCGCCCGGAACGCCGGCCGTGCCGACGCGACGCTCCTGAACCTGCCTGACGAGGAGATCGCCCGCGCGCTCGGCCTCCGCGTCGGGAGTGGCATCACGATCGCGGGGCTCCTGATGGTGGGGCGCGAGGAGTCGGTGCGTCAGCTCATTCCGACGCACGAAGTCGCATTCCAGGTAATGACGGGGCTTCGCATCGCCGTGAACGAGTTCTACCGTCTCCCGCTCATTCGCGTGGCCGAAGTGATTCGCGAGCGCTTCGATGCGCGGAACGAGGAGGAGGAACTGGCGGTCGGCTCGGTGAGCGTGGGGGTGCCGCGCTACAGCCCGGCGGGATTTCGCGAGGCGCTGCACAACGCGCTCATCCACCGCGACTACACGTCGTTAGGTGCGGTGCACGTGCAGTGGAGCGAGAACGAGATCGAGATCTCGAATCCCGGCGGGTTTCCCGCCGAGGTGCGGCTCGAGAACCTGCTGGTGACGGCGCCGCGCCCGCGCAATCCGGTGCTCGCCAACGCCTTCAAACGGATAGGGCTGGTCGAGCGGACAGGCCGGGGGATCGACACGATCTTCGAGGGCCAGCTGCGCTACGGCCGCCAGGCCCCCGACTACTCGAGGTCGACCGCCGAGGCGGTGCACGTGGTGCTCCGGGGCGGTCCGGCGAACATGGCTTTGACGCGGCTCGTAGCGGCCCGCGACAGGCCCGGGCAGCGGCTCGGCGTGGAGGAGCTCCTCATCCTGAACGCTGTCGACAGTGAGCGGCGCGTTACTGTCGAGAGAGTGGCGGCACTCGTTCAAAGGGCGGAGCCGGTCGCCCTGTCATTCCTGGAGCGCCTCGTGGAAAGCGGACTCCTGGAAGCGCGGGAGGAGCGCCGCGACCGGGTTTACCATTTCTCCGCTGCAACCTATCGCGCGCTCGGGACGCCGGAGGCGTTCGTGCGGGTCCGTGGAATCGAGCCAATCCAGCGGGAAAGCATGATCCTGCAATACGTTGCGTCGCACGGCCGGATCACACGGGCGCAGGCCGCCGACCTCTGTCAGGTGGGGCCGAGGGAGGCCCGGGCGGTCCTGGAGAAGCTGGTGAAACGGGGCGACCTGGTAGTCAAAGGGGAGCGCCGGGGGTCCTATTATGAGCAGGCAGCCGAGGCAATGTCATAAGTTATGAACATTGTCCACAGGAATATGAACACGTCATAAGGAGGCGCTG
>JAICOJ010000158.1 GCA_025930755.1 Gemmatimonadaceae bacterium | reverse complement strand
TGGCCTCACGTTCGCCGCGGCGCTCCGATCGATTCTGCGTCAGGACCCCGATGTGGTGCTCGTCGGAGAGGTGCGCGATCGCGAGACGGCGGCGACTGCGGTGCAGGCGTCGCTCACCGGCCACCTCGTGCTCACGACGCTCCACACGATCGACGCCGCCAGCTCGATCACGCGCCTCACCGACATCGGCGTCGAGAGCTACAAGCTGGCGGCCGCGCTCAAGGGCATCATCGCGCAGCGGCTCCTCCGTCGCGTGTGCCCGCAATGCCGCGAAGTCTGGATGGATCCCGTTCCTGACCGGCTGCGCCCGTGGATCCCGGCGGGGACGGCGCTCTTCAGGGCCGCGGGGTGCGACCACTGTTCGCAGACGGGATACCGCGGCCGCATGGCCGTCGTGGAGGTCCTCGTCTCGAATCCCGAGGTGGAGCGGCGCATCTCAGCGGGCGAAAGCGTCGATCGCGTGGCGGACGCGGCCCGCGAAGGTGGAATGCGGTCTCTGTGGGAATCCGGCGTGAGTCGCGTCATCGGGGGCGAGACGACGATCGAAGAGCTGCTGCGTGTGCTGGAGGTTCCGCAAGACGACCCCTCGCGTGTCTCGACGTCGCGCCCCGCGGGCTCACCGCCTGCGCGCAAGGGGAAGGCACTGCGCGACGTCGCGCATGAAAACGCGCGGACGCCACAGCCGGAGGCGGGTCCCGCCACCGTTGCTCACGGTGCCGCCTTCGAGCTGCTCGATGATCTCACGCCGCAGGCGAAGACACGACGGGACCACGCGACGGTGCTCCTGGTCGAGGACGAGGAGCCGCTGCGGCGCATCCTGCGTGAGCTTCTCGAGCGAGAGGGCTTCACCGTCCTCGAAGCGAGCGACGGCGTGCTCGCCCTCGACGAGGTGGACCGGGGGGCGCCCGACATCGTCGTGCTCGACCTCAACCTCCCTCGGCTCGACGGGTACGGCGTCCTCAGTCATCTGCGGGCTCGTCAGGCAACGTCCACGCTGCCCGTCATCGTATTGACGGCGAAGGGCGATGAGGACAGCGAGGTGCGCGTCTTCGAGTACGGCGCCAGTGACTTCCTCACCAAGCCGTTCCGTCCGCGTGCCCTGAGTGCGCGCATCAACGCCCTGCTCGGGCGCGCTCGTCAGGTGGATTGAGCGACGCGACGACGGTTCGCGCGGGCGTCGTCGACGTCTTCGTGCTGCGACGTCGCGCCGGGGAGTGGGACGCGCTCGTGCTCGAGCGGGCGCCCGGCGTGCGCTGTTCCGGTGCGTGGGAGACGGTGCACGGCACCATCGAGCCTGGCGAGCGTCCCGAGGACGCGGCGATCAGGGAGGTCCGGGAGGAGACGGGTCTCCCCGTGGACCGCCTGTACAATGTCACCGTGCAGCCATTCTACCTGCACCAGCACGGCACGGTGATGCTCGCCGTCGTGTTCGCCGCCGTCGTCCCGGACGGGCCGCTGCAGCTCAGCCTGGAGCACACGCGCGGCGAGTGGCTTCCGATCGCCGATGCCGAGCGCCGCTTCGCGTGGCCCCGCGAGCGCGCGAACGTGCGCGATGCGGCGGAGCTGCTGAAGGGCGGGGACGCGGGGAAAGTGGAGGACGTGCTTCGGGTGAAGTAACCGAACGAGGAACGAGGAAGGTGCCGCGGAATCGGTCACGCGACTTTCGCGGTCCTCATTCCTCGTTCTTGTTCACTCTCTCGGCCTTCTCACCGTCGCATACGCATCCGCCGGCGCGTTCGGCTTCACGCGCACGCTCTTCGCCGGAATGCCCACGTTCACATGGAAGGCGCGCACGTCCTTCGTCGCCACGGCCATGGCGCCGACCATGGCGTTCTGACCGACGCGGACGCCAGCGAGCACGGTCGCGTGATAGGTGATGCGCACGTCGTCCTCGAGCACCGTTTCCAGATCGGTGACGTCCTTCTGATCGACGATGCTGTGCGTATGCGAATAGATGTTCGCGTAGTCGCTGATCGAGACGCGGTTGCCGAGCACGATGCCGCCGCGGTCATCCAGCAGCACGTGGCGGTGCACGACGACATCGTCGCCGACGTCGAGGTTGTATCCGAACGAGAACTCGACGAACTGGAAGCACTTGAAGTTCGCGCCCACGCGCTTGAAGATCAGCGGCGCGAGCAATCGGCGGAATCGCACGCCGACGTCGACGTTCTGGCCGCCAAGGACCGTGCGATCGAACGAGTACCAGAGCCACAAGAGCGGCTTCACGCGCTGGAATTTCGCGTCGTCGCACTCGGCGTAGTATTCGGGCTCGAGCGTGATGTTTCTGGGGTCGAGCGCGAGCAGCGCGGCCCGCGTGGGGAGGGGGAGCGACTCGTCCTCCACCGCCGTTTCCCAGTTGCGCGCGTACTCGGGATAGGTGATCTCCGCCAGCGTCCGCCGGCAAATCTCCGCGCGATCGGCGTTTGGAGACGTCAATTCATCGGCCAGCTGTTCGAGCCAGGCCTCGATGACCGGCGCGTGCGGCGCGCGAGTGAGGGAGCGGAGTGGGCGGATAACCATTGTCGTTATCGCATCGCTGTGGGCTAATGTAACCGCAGAAGGCCGCAAAGACCCGCAAACGGCAACGCTGAAGGCGGTAGCCGCGGATGCCGCGCAAATGACACGGATGGCTTCGTGTCAGGACTCGGCTCCGCCTCATGGTCAACAAAAAGCTTTGGGAGCTTCATCGGAGCGCTGCCGCGCTACGCCCCCGATCGCGCCGCCGCTCGCGAGCGAACGAGCGCACGCTCGCGCTCGATGCGCCGCAGATTCGCCTCCCAGCCCGAGCTCGGTACACCCTGAACGGTTACGACGAGCGGAAGGTTCACGTCCACGCCATCGTCGAAGATGTAGATCGCCGTCTGCACACCCCGCTGCTCGAGACGCTGTTCGCCGAAGCCGGTCGTGAGCGGAACGATCGACAACGGCCGAAACACACGGCCGGCGCTTGTAATGATCACTTCTTCCGGCGAGAAGCGCGCGTCGGGCTGGACGCCGTAATAGGAGAAATACCACAGGCTCGGCTGACGCACGCCGTAGCGTCGCGCACGCTCATCGAGCTCGGCCTGGCGGCTCGTCACCAGCTCGTGCAGCCCCCGGTACGAGTCCGGCGATAGCACCCGGATCACCGATTCGTCGAGCGGAAGGGCGCGCACGAGAACCGAGGGCAGCTGGATCCGCAGGGCGATGTCTTCCTGGTGGAGCGTGCCGAATCCGACGGGAAGGTCCGCCGTCGCCTGCTCCGGCGGCGTAGGATCGACGGGACTGTCTGGCGCGCTACCGCCGGACGACGAGGCGCAGGCAAGCGTTGCCGCGAGCAACATCGACAGGAATGCTCTCACTCGTCCCTCCAGGATGGCTGGGCGAGGAGCGCAACGACAGCCTGCGCCAGCTCGTCGCGACCCTCGCCCGTTCGAGCACTGAAGGGAATGAGCTGCTCATCCTCGATGCCGAGGCGCGCCGCGAGCGCCGCCAGCGTCTGACTCCGCTCGGCTTTCGAGAGCTTGTCCACCTTGGTGGCCACGACGATCGTGGGGACCCCCACCGCCGCGAGAAAATCCATCATTCGGAGATCGTCATCGGATGGCGCGTGTCGCGCGTCGATGAGCTGCACCACGCCGCGCAGCTGCTCGCTCGTCTGCAGGTACCCTTCGATCAGCGGCCGCCACGCCTCACGCGCCGTTTTGGAGACGCGCGCGTAGCCGTAGCCGGGGAGATCGACGAGGTGAAACGCGTCGTTCACGCGGAAAAAGTTGATCTCGCGCGTTTTCCCGGGCGTGGCGCTGACGCGCGCCAGCGCCTTCCGCCTGACGAGCTTGTTCAACAGCGAGGACTTGCCGACGTTCGAGCGTCCACTGAACGCGATCTCGGGAAGCTCGCTCGCAGGCTTCCATCCGGTGACCGACGCCTGGCCGCCGAGGAACTCGAGCCGCCGGATGACGAGCGGATCGGCCTCGCGCGCGGTCGTCATCAGTGCGCGACCTGCGATGCATGGAGGGCCTGCGTCACCTTCATCGGGGCAAGGGCATGGGCGAGCACTTCATCCATGCTCGAGACGACATGAAACTCCACCGACGAGCGCACCTCTTCGGGCAGCTCGGGAAGCTCGCGCGCGTTTCCACGGGGGATGACGACCTGTCGAATGCCCGTGCGCAGCGCCGCGACGGATTTCTCCTTCAGCCCGCCGATGGGAAGCACGCGCCCACGCAGCGTGATCTCGCCCGTCATCGCCAGCCCGCCACGCAGCGGGATCCCCGTGAGCGCGCTCACCACCGCGCTCGCGATCGCGATTCCCGCCGATGGTCCGTCCTTCGGGGTGGCCCCGGAGGGGATGTGGATGTGGATGTCGCGCGTCCGGTGGAAGTCGGGCTCCAGACCAAGGGGCTTGGCGCGCGCGCGCGCGTAGCTGATCGCGGCGGTCGCCGATTCCTTCATCACGTCGCCGAGGGCACCCGTGAGCTGCAGCTTCCCACGCCCGGGGACGACGCTGACCTCGATCTCGAGCACCTCGCCCCCGACCGATGTGTACGCGAGCCCGGCGGCGACGCCCACCTTGTCATCCAGCGTCACATCGTCCTCATCGAAGGGCGACGTCCCGAGGAGCGTCGGCAGCTCGGTCACCCGCACGCGCTCTTCAGTGGGCTCGGCGTTCCGCTCCGCGCGGCCTCGTGCGAGCTTGCGCGCGATGCGGGAGATCCGTCGCTCGAGGTCGCGCACGCCCGCCTCACGAGTCCACCCGCGCACGATTGCGGGGACCGCGCCATCCTCCCACGTCACGGTCGCGGGATCGATCCCGTGCGCGCGCAGCTGTTTCGGGATGAGGAACCGGCGCGCGATGGCGTGCTTCTCGTGATCGAGATAGCCGGGAAGCCGAATGATCTCCATCCGGTCGCGCAGCGCGTCGGGGATGTTCGCGAGCGAGTTGGCGGTCGTCACGAAGAGCACCGACGACAGGTCGTAGTCCACTTCGAGGTAATGATCGTTGAACGCGCGGTTCTGCTCCGGATCGAGCACCTCGAGCAGAGCGGCGGCGGGATCGCCACGCCAGTCCTGACCCAGCTTGTCGACCTCGTCGAGCAGGAGCACGGGATTGATCACCTCGGCGCGGCGCATCGCCTGCACGACGCGGCCGGGCATCGCGCCGATGTAGGTGCGGCGGTGTCCGCGGATCTCCGCCTCGTCGCGAACGCCGCCGAGCGACATCCGGACGAAGCGACGGCCGAGCGCACGGGCGACTGAGCGGCCGAGCGAGGTCTTCCCGACGCCTGGTGGTCCGACGAGACAGAGGATCGGGCCCTCGAGCGTCCCGACGCGCCCGAGCACGGCGATGAAATCGAGGATACGATCCTTCACCTCCTCGAGACCGTGATGGTCTTCCTCGAGCACTTCACGCGCGTGCGCCACGTCGATCGCATCGTCGGAACGCTCGGTCCAGGGCAGCGCCACCAGCCAATCGAGATAGTTGCGCGCCACCGCCGCTTCCGGGGACAGCGATGGCGTGCGCCGCAGCTTGCGCAGCTCGCGATCGGCCCGTGCCCGTACCGGCTCCGGGAACCCCTTGCGACTGATCGCCGCCTCGAGCTCATCGAAATCGTCGCTCTCTTCCTGGCCGAGTTCGCGGTGAATCGCGCGCAGCTGCTCGTGCAGGTAGAACTCGCGCTGGTTCTGGAAGATCGCGCCTTTGACGTCGTCCTCGATCTTGCGCTCGAGCCGCAGCAGCTCGAGCTCGGAGGCGAGGAGCTCGGCGATGCGCGAGAGCAGATCGGCCCGTGTCGTCGACTCGAGCAGGCGCTGACGATCCTCGAGACGCACGAGCAAGTGCGCCGCCATGGCGAAAGCGCGCTTGTCCGCGGTCTCGGCCTCCCGCGCCACGGAGAGCACCTCGCCAGGCAGGCGGCGATGGAGCGCCACGTATTCCTCGAACAGCTCGTCGGCGCGCCGGACGATCGCATGGCCCGTGGCCTCGTCGCCGGGCTCGAGCGGAAGGGGAGCGATCGTCACCCGCTGGTGTCCCTCCGCGGTCGTGAACCGCGCGGCCCGGGCGCGCGCGACGCCCTCGACCAGCACCTTGATGGTTCCATTGGGGAGCCGCGTGGTCTGGACGATTCGTCCAATGACGCCCACGCGGAAGAGGTCGGCGGCGGCCGGCTCCTGAACGTCGGCGCTGCGCTGCGCGACGAGGAACACCCAGCGATCCGCGCGCCCCGCCTCATCGAGCGCCGCCAACGACGCCGTGCGCCCGACGAGCAGCGGGACGACCATGTAGGGAAACACCACGAGGTCGCGCAGCGGCAGAACCGGCAGGCGCTCCGGAACGTCGTACGAGTCGGCGTCGCGAGTGACGAGGGGCATGGGGGGGAATGTACTAAAAGGGCGCTGAAGGCGCTGAAGGCGCTGAAGGCGCTGAAGGCGCTGAAGGCGCTGAAGGCGCTGGAGGCGCTGAAGGCGCTGGAGGCGCTGAAGGCGCTGGAGGTGCCGGAGGCGCTGGAGGCGCTGAAGGCGCTGGAGGTGCCGGAGGCGCTGAAAAAAGCCAAGGCGCCGAACGGACGTTGCCGTTCAGCGCCTCCAGCGCCTCCAGCGCCCTCAGCGCCTCCTATGCTTCCTTCTTCTGCCTCTTCGGCGCGATCTCGAGCAGCGGGGGCGTTCCGTTGAGAACGCAGGGCTCCGTGATCTTCACCTCCACGACATCATCGCGCGAGGGGAGCTCGAACATGACGTCCGTCATCAGCTCCTCGAGAATCGCGCGGAGACCGCGTGCGCCGGTGCCGCGCTTGAGCGCCTTGCGCGAGATTCCGCGCAGCGCGGATTCCTCGAAGGTGAGCTTCACGTCCTCGAGATCGAAGAGCTTCTGGTACTGCTTGGTGAGCGCGTTCTTCGGCTCCTTGAGGATCCGAACCAGCGACTCCTCATCGAGGGTGTCGAGCGCGACGCTCACCGGCAGTCGTCCTACCAGCTCGGGAATGAGGCCGTAGCGGAGCAGGTCATCCGGCTCGACCTCGGCGAACGGGCTCACCTTGGCCTGGTCGGCCTTGCCCGCCGCGATCTCCTCCTTCGTGAAGCCGATCTGACGCCGGCCGGTGCGCGCCTCGATGATCTTGTCGAGACCGTCGAAGGCTCCGCCGCAGATGAACAGGATGTCCTTGGTGTTGATCTGGATGTATTCCTGCTGCGGGT
>JAICOJ010000001.1 GCA_025930755.1 Gemmatimonadaceae bacterium | reverse complement strand
TGTCGCACGATGTTCTCGCGCACCACGATGGCGTCGTCGATCAGGATGCCGATGGCGAGCGACAGCCCCAGCAGCGACATCGTCTCGAGACGGAACCCGAGCGCCCATACCGCGATGAACGATGCGAGCACGGAGATCGGCAGCGCGATACCGGTGATGACCGTCGAGCGCCAGGAGTTGAGGAACAGGAAGACGACGAGCACGGTGAGCAGCGCGCCTTCGATGAGCGCCTCCTGCACGTTGCGCACGGAGTTGCGAACCTCGTTGCCGCTGTTTTTCACGGCATCGATCGTTGTCCCGGCAGGGAGCGTCGCCTTCAGGCTGTCGATGCGCTTGAGAATCTCGTCGCTGACGGTGGTCGTGCTGTATCCCTTGGACTTCTTGACGTCGATGCCGACCGCCTCGCGTCCGTTGTACATCGCCGCCGTCCGCTGCTCCTCGACGCCGTCGAACACGTCGGCGACCTGGCCGAGGCGGATGAGCTGACCGTTCCGCTCGGCGACCACGAGCTGAGCGAACTCCGCCGGCGACTCCAACCGTCCCTTGAGGCGGATGGAGCGTTCCTCGAGCGCGCCGGTCACCCGACCGACCGGCGCGGCGAGATTCTGCAGCGCCAGCGCCTGGACGATGTCCGAGACGCCCACTCCCGCGGACTGCAGCGCTTCGGGCTTGATCTGAACCGTGAGCTCACGCTCGACGCTCCCGGACACCTGCACCTCGGCAACGCCCGGAATCGAGCGCAGCAGACGCGTTATACCGGGATCCGCGAGGCGGGTCAGCTCCGCAGGCCTCAACGACGTCGACGACAGCGCCAACGAGACGATCGGCAGGTCCGTGTCGTTGAACTTCCGGATGATCGGCTCTTCGAGCTCCTGCGGAAGGTCGGCACGAATGCCGGAGATCGCGTCGCGCACGTCCTGCGTGGCTTCGGCGAGCGGCTTCGCGAACTCGAACTCGATCATGATCGTGGCAAAGCCGTCCTCGGCCGTGCCCCGCACCTTCTTCACGCCGGAGATCGAGGAGATCGCCTCCTCCACCGGGTCGAGCACTTCACGCTCGACACCGTCGGGAGAAGCGCCGGGATAGAGCAGACCCACGGTGACGATCGGTGGCGCCACATCGGGGAACTCGTCGGTCTGCAGCCGCATCAGCGCGAAGATGCCGAAGATCACCAGCGCCAGCATGCTGACGACGGTAATGATCGGGCGCCTGATGGCGAAATCGGAAATAACCATGCGATGCTCGTCGGGTGAAGGACCGCTGTTACTGATCGCTGATCGGCGTCACGCGCACCTGCGAGCCGGGCGTAACACCTAACGCCGCGCCGACGAGCAGGGTGTCCCCCGCCGCCACGCCGGTGCGAATCTCCACGCGCTCGGTCGCGTCGTCCTCGAGACCGAGCTCGACCTCGACGCGCTCGGCGCGTCCGTTCTTCACGCGGACGACCGTCGGGCGAATGCCGCGCACGTCGACCGCGTTCTCGGGCACGACCACGGCGCTGCGCGCGTCCGTGGCGACGCGGCCTTCCGCGAACAAGCCCGCGACGAGCCGACCACCGACGTTCGGAATCGCGACGAAGATGCGCACCTGCCGCGTGGTCGGATCGGCGGCCGGGTTGATGCGCTCCACGCGACCGGTGAAGGTCCGATCCGGATAGGCGTTCACGGTGAATTCCACCGGATCACCGACACGCAGCGCCGAGAGCGCTTCCGCGGGCACCGACGCCTCGAGGCGCATGCTCGATGGATCCACGATCGTGAACATCTCCGAGCCGGGCTGAACGACGTCACCGGCGCTCGCCGCACGCTCGCTCACCATTCCGGCGAAAGGCGCGCGGATCTGGGTGTTGTCGAGCTGCCGCTGCGCCAGCGACAGACGCGCCCGGGCATCCTCGAGCTGAGCTTCCGCGGCAATCCGCGCCTGGCGAGCCGCGTCGAGCTCCCGCTCGGCGATCGCGCCGGCTTCGGCGAGTCGCTGCGATCGCTCCTCGTCGCGTCGCGCGACGCTCGCCGCGTTTTGCGCCGACGTCACCAACGACCGTGCCGACAGCCACTGATCGCGGATCGCCGTATCATCGATGCGCGCGAGCAGCTGTCCCTTCTGCACGGTGTGGCCGTTGTCGACCAGGGACTGGACGACCGTCCCGGTGATCTCGGCGCGAACATCCGCCTCGCGAGCCGCCTGGAGCGATCCCGAGAGTAGCGGCCCAACGCGCAGCATCGTCTGCTCCGCGACCGCGATGTTCTCGACGCCGACGTCGACGACCGGGGTCGTGTTCTCCTCCGCGCTCGCTTCGTTGTCGCGGCGGCAGCCCGTCATCGCGGCCAGCGTGAGGGCGATCAGGAGAGCTCCTTGGAGGAGTGGGCGCTGGGGACTCATGGGGCGAATGCTCCGGTCTGACTGCCAGTGAATGCCGCGGCCTGTTGCGGGCGTTGGGGAGTGGGCTGCCGTTGCTGCTGTGCCTGCTGTGGCGACGCGGGAGCGCCTGACGAGGGAGCTCCAATGGCGCCGAACGGGAGATCGCGCAGCAGCGCGACCCGCGCCCGGGCAACCGCGAGGTCGCGTGCGGCGAGCGCCCGGTTGGCGGACGCCTGCTCGAGGAGAATGCGCGAGTCCGACAGCTCGACCTGCGTCGAGATCCCCTCGCGATAGCGGATCTCGGCGATGTGATACGCGCGCGCGGCTTGCTGTGCCGTGCCCGCGCTGGCCGCGAACGAGGCCTCCGCGGCCTCGAGCCGCGCCATTGCCGCGTACGAGTCGAGCTCCGACAGCTCACGGGCTTGCGTCAGCCGATACCGCGCTTCCTCCAGATCGGCCTGCGCCACGCGCACATCGCCGGTGATGCGTCCGCCGGTGAAGAGCGGAACCTGGAGCGCCACGCCGACCGTCCAGTTGGTGCTGAAGTCGTTCCAGACCGGCAGGCCCGTTTGCGGGTACGCGACCCGCCCGTATTGCATGTTGACGTTGACCTGGGGGAGTCGCTGCGACCTTGCAATCCGCAGGGCGTTGGCACTGACCTCCACGGCTTCGGCCGCCTGACGAACCGGCGCCCGCTCGGATGGCACGATCGAGTCGGCGCGAGCCAACGGCCCGCTCGTCAGGCGCGCCGGGATGGCCACGGTCGTGTCGTCGAGCGGCGTCGTCAGCGTCAGTGGCTCCTGGAGCGGCAGGTTGAGCAGCTGCTTCAGCCGCATGAGCGCGATGTCGCGATCGGACTGGCGCTGAATGAGAATCGGGCGCTGGTTGTCTCGCGACACCGTGGCACGCAGCAGCTCGAACTCGGGTTGGTTCCCCACCTGACGCGCCAGCTGCGTGTGCCGCAGCGTCGTCTCGGCCTGCTCGAGGGTCGAGACCGCGATCGAAAGGAGCCGGTCCGCAAGCGCCGCATCGTAGTATGCCTCGATCACGTTGAGCACCAGCTGCGCGCGCGTCGACGCCAGCGATGTCTCGGCGATGCGGCGACCGGCGCCGGCCATGCGGGTCTGCGCCGCCACGCGCCCGCCGGCGAACAGCGTCTGCTGTACGTCCAACCCAAGCGTCCAGTTGTTACGCTGGCCGAATGGAAGCGCGGTGAAGTCGAAGCCCGCGCTCGTGCACCGTGCCGCGTTCTCCAGGCCTTCCAGTCGCTCGGTCGTCGTCCCGCCGGGATTCAGGTAGTTGAAGCAGGTCGCCCCGAATTCGTCGTTGGGATTGTCGTCGATCGGATCGAGCGCCTGGGGATTTCGGGGCGGCGCATTCTCGGCGATGTCCTCGAACTGCGATGCCAGCGTTCGCGTGTACCCGAGCGATGCGAAGACCTGCGGAAAGAGCTCACTTCGCGCGCGCATCTGCTCACCGCGCGCGCGATCCGCGGCGGCACGCGCGATGCCGACGTCTTCACTCGCCGTTTCGGCGATGCGAAGCGCTTCCTCCAGAGAGAGCTGACGTCCGGACGCGGCCTGTTGTCCCTCGAGCGGCACGCTCCCGAACGCGAGCGCGGCGAGGATCGATAGAGTCGTTGTGCGAGCCATCATCGACATCCTGGTTCTGGAAATCCGACGTTACGAAGCGACGGAACCTCTGACCTTCCCCTTGCTCCGACGGGATCGGCCGTTGGACCCACGGACCCCGCCACCGGCTGCGCCGGCCACCCCGATCGAGCGAAGGAAGACGTTCGCATACCGATCGGCCGACTCATCCAGCGAAGCGTGATAGAGCTCGGGCATCACGTCACGACCCATCGCGTCGGCGAAGAGCGTCCCGAAAAAGCTCAGCGCGGCCGTTCGCGCATCGACGTCCGACGACGCTCGCCCCTCCTGCTGCAGCTGCTCGATGTACGACGAGAGGCCGAGGATCACGTCGAGCGGCTTTTCGCGGAGGAGGGGAAGAATCTCGGGCCGCTCCTCGACTTCGCCGAGGCTGGTGCGAATGATCGAGCGGAGCTGCGTGAGGTGCCGGAGCTCGTCGCGCACCCACGTCGTGATCTCGCCGATGGGATCGCCGGGCGATGCGGGCACTGACGGACAGTCGCTGCGGAGATTGGCCTGGCGCACGGCCTCGAGAATCAGCGTGGTCTTCGAGCCGAAGTGACGGAAGAGCGTGATCTCGTTGACGCCGGCCTCTTGCGCGATGCGCCGCGTGGTAGCGCCGCGATACCCGGTTTCGGCATAGACGCGGGCGGCGGCATCGAGAAGGCGTTCGCGAATGGAGTTCATGGGGCGGAGTCTAGCCGGAAACATGTGTGTAAGCAAGTGAGTACTTGCTTCAAGCGAACAGCAAGTGCGTACCCACAACCGTGAGAGGTCAACGGGTGACCGCCTGAAAAGTTCCTGCGCCGGAGAGGGAGAGCCGGCGTCGTGGCGGAAGAGCCGGTCGGAGCTGCGCCAAAAGAAAAACACCCCCGGCAGTCTCTCCGCCGGGGGCGCCTCAACCACGTCACCGCAATGCGCTCATTTCTTTCGCCACTCGTTGAACGCGCCGTACGTGAGACCGATCATCGGAATGGCGAGGAAGAACCACCAGGTGATCGCGCCGTAGAGCGGCATGCGTGGGAACCCGTTGAGCTGGTGCGGCTGTGACAGTCGCGTCCCGCCGTAAAAGATGAACGTCGCGACGAGAAGGCCGATGACGATGAGCCATCCGACGATGAGAACGGGTATGCGCGCGCGATTGGCCATGGCAATGGTGAAGGGGTGCCACGATTCTAGCTGTCCGGACCTCTGAGGCCAAGGGGCGTGGCGTCGCGCCCGGTCTCGCTGCATACATCTGTCATGGGACTCATCGCCGGTCTCACCAACGTCGTCCGGGCGAGACGCGACCTCGCCGGATTCCTCCTTGGCCTGCATCGCGAGCAGGGGGACATCGCGCGCGCACGGCTTGGGAACCTTCGCCTGCACCTTCTCGCCCACCCCGACCATGTGCGCGATGTGCTCGTCACGCATCAGCGCACCTTCATGAAGGGACACGTCCTTCAGCGCGCGAAGATCCTGTTCGGAGAGGGCCTCCTGACGAGCGAGGGGGATTTCCACCTGCGTCAGCGACGCCTGGTGCAGCCGGCCTTCCATCGGCAGCGTATCGCCGAGTATGCGCGAGTCATGGTCGATCGCGGCTGGATCGCCGGTGATCGCTGGCGGGATGGTGCGACGGTCGACATGGATCACGAGATGATGGCGCTGACCTTGGCCATCGTCGCCCGTACGCTGTTCGATGCCGACGTCGACGCTGAAGCGGATGAGATCGGAGGTGCGCTCACGGAGGTGCTCCAACTCTTCCAGACGGTTTTCATCCCCGGCATGCAGCTGCTCGACCGGCTTCCGCTACCCCACACGCGGCGATTCGCTCGCGCCCGCGCGCGGTTGGACGCGACCGTCTACCGTCTCATCGCCGAGCGGCGCGCGGAGCTCGCGCGGGGGGCTGCACGCGGGGATCTGCTCTCGATGCTGCTGTCGGCGCAGGATGCCGAGGGCGACGGCGGAGGGATGACGGACCAGCAGGTGCGCGACGAGGCGCTGACGCTGTTCCTCGCCGGCCATGAAACGACGGCCAACGCGCTGACGTGGACATGGTATCTGCTTTCGCAGCACCCCGAAGTCGAGGGTCGTCTCCACGAGGAAATCGACCATGTCCTTGGTGGACGCCGCGCCACCGCCGACGATCTCGGCGCCCTTCCCTACGCGCGAATGGTTTTTTCGGAGTCGATGCGCCTCTACCCGCCGGCGTATGCGATCGGGCGCCAGGCGCTCGAGGCGTATGAGATAGCGGGCGTGAGCATCCCGGCGGGATCGCTCGTCGTGGTAAGTCCACTCGTCACGCAGCGTGACGCGCGGTGGTTCCCGGATCCCGAGCGCTTCGATCCGCATCGCTGGACGCCGGACGCTCAGGCGACTCGCCCGAAGTTCTCGTACTTCCCCTTCGGTGGCGGCACGCGGATGTGCATCGGCGACCAGTTCGCGTGGACGGAAGGGGTTCTGGTGCTGGCGACGCTCGCCCAGCGCTGGCGCGCCGAGCTTGCTCCCGATCAGCGCGTGGCAATGAAGCCGATGATCACGCTCCGGCCTCGCTATGGGATGCGAATGGTCTTGCGTGAAAGGAGTCAGGAGTCAGGGGTCAGGGGTCAGGGGTCAGGGATGGAAAGGGGCCGCCGCGCTTCGCGCGGGCGGCCCTCATCAGATGAGCGCGGCAGCGAAGCTGCCGCGCCGTTCCACCCCGGACCCCAGACCCCAGACACCAGACCCCGACAAGGAGCGGTCGATGAACTCTCGCACCCGCTCTCGATAGCTCCTCCCCGTCGTCACCCGCGTTCCGTCGACGAGAATGAGCACGAAATCGCCTTGAAACCAGGGCTGCATCTCGCGAATGCGGTCGACGTTGACGATCGACGAGCGGTGGACGCGCAGGAATTTGTGCGGAGGAAGTCGCTGCTCCAGGCGCGTGAGCGTGTCGCGCTGGCGATAGAGCTCCCGCCCCACGTGCACCACGACATGGTCGTCGGCCGCCTCGATCCAGTCGATGTCCTCGATGCGGACGAAGAGCAGCCGGCCATCGCGCTTGAGCGCGATGCGGCGCGGCACGGCGGTTCCTTCGACGCGGAGTTGATCGAGGAGCGCGGCGAGTGGGGGGCGCGTCGCGGGCACGGGCTCGCGCAGCTGCGTCTTCGCCCGCTCGATGGCCTGATGGAATCGGGCGCGACTCACCGGCTTCATCACGTAATCGAGGGCGTGCGCATCGAACGCCTTGACCGCGTACTCGTCGAACGCGGTGACGAAGATGGTCGTCGGCATCGACTCGGCGCCAACCTCGTCGACGACGGCCAGGCCGTTGAGCTCCGGCATTTGAATGTCGAGCAGGACCAGCGACGGCTGCTGTGCGCGAATGGCTTCGACGGCGTCGCGGCCGTTGCCGCACTCGCCGATCACCGCGATCTCGGGATCGTCCGCGAGCAGGCCGCGCAGATGCTGGCGCGCCAGAGGCTCATCATCGACGATCAGCGTGCGAATCTGCTCCATCAGAGGCTCCAGCCGTTAGGCGCCCGCAGTCTCGGCGCGTGGACGGAACGGGATGACGATGTCGACGACGAAGCCGCCGTCGGTGCCGCCCTGGGCGCTGAACGCGTGGTCGGTGCCATACAGGTGCTCGAGCCTCGCCTTCGTGTTGCCGAGCCCGATGCCTTCGCCCGAGGGCTCGGAGCGACGGGTGCGCGCCCCGACACCATTGTCGGCCACCCGCAGGTGCAGCGATCCGTTCTCTCGATACGCGCGCACGTCGACGTGCCCGGGTGCGGCCCGCGGCCCGATCCCGTGTCGGATCGCGTTCTCGACCAGCGGTTGCAGGATGAAGTTCGGCACCAGCGCCTGCATCGTGTCCGGAGCGACCTCCAGCGTGACCGTCAGGCGGTCGCGAAACCGGATCTGCTGGATCTCGACGTAGTGCTCGAGCAGCTCGAGCTCCCGCGAGAGCGGGACTTCCTGCTCGGCGGCGTTCCGGAGCGACAGCCGCAGCAGCTCGCTCAAGCCCGACACCATGCGCTCGGCGACGCGCGGATCGACGCCGATGAGCGCCGTGATCGTGTTGAGCGTGTTGAACAGGAAGTGCGGCTGCAGCTGCAGCTTGAGCGTCTGGAGCTGCGCACGCGCGAGCCGGGCCTCGAGCTGCTCGCGATCACGGGCCTGACGAAAATAGCTGATCGCCAATCGCTCGTGCCACGCGGTCGCATACGTCGCCACCGCCCCGGCCAGCGCGAGCAGGAGCAGCTTCGCGCTCTCGTCGAGGAGTGAGACGCCCGAGCCACCGGGAGCGGCCAGCGGCGATGTCGTCGTAATGCGTCCCGACATGACGAAGAACTGAACGAGAACCGCGTACTGTATCACCGCGAGCGCGGCGACGAGCGCGGCGCGTGCGGTGGATGACGCGATCGGTCGCGCGGCGAGGATCACGAAGTACGACAGGAAGATTGGCGTCTTGAGCGCGAGCGCAGCCGACTGGGCGAGCGCGTATCCCAGAATGATCGCGCTGACCGCGGTGATGTCGACGAGCGGATTGGCGATCGACAGCCAGCTCGGGAGACGTTCGCGCCGATAGAAGATGAGATACTGCGCGACCGTCCACGCGAGCGTGGGCGTGAGCACGAGGACGTTGACGCGATTCAACGCCGGGGTGAGGCTCGGCGCGTACGCCAGCGCCGCGATCGCGAGCAACCCGAGCACGCCGGCGCGCACGCCATTGAGCAGGCGCTCCGCGCGCTCGCGCTGCACCTCCAGCAGATGACGGGCCGATGCGGCGCTCTGCATGCTCTCCTCGTTCATCTAGGTCCCGTCCCGCTCGACCGCTTCGACGTCGAGCAGAAGGCGCACCTCATCATCGATGAGGTACCGGCGCGGGTCCCACCATGGCGCGCGCCGAGAGGGGCCGACACCGAAATCCGCTCGGTGAAGCGTGACGCGGGCACGGGCGGTCATGCGACGCGTGCTCGAATCGTATCGGCATTCCTCGACGTGAAGCACGACCTCGCGCGATACCCCGCGCACCATCAACACCCCGATCACTCGTGCCCCCGCGCGACCATCCGGAACGATCCGCTCACTCTGGAAGGTGGCTTCGGGACATCGCCGCAAGGCCAGGTAGCCGGCGCTGCACAGATGCCAATCGCGCAGCCGAATGCCGGTCGCGAGGCCGGCGATCGGCACCACCGCCGTGACCGACGTGGCGGAGAGTGCCCGCGGGTCCATGCCGAAGATCTCTCCGCGCACGTCGCGGAACTCGCCCTGCACGCGCAGGAACCCGAAGTACCTCACGTCGAAGGCGAGGCGCGAGCGACGCGAATCGATCGACAGCGATCCCGTGGGAGCGACCGCGCGGTCGCGCGCCTCCAACATGCGAACGAATCCTCCATGATTCGACGACGGTGCAAGGTAGCGTGGGGTGCCGCGAGGGCCGCGCGCCGTGCGGTGAGGGCGCCGCATGGCGGGGCGAAACGCTTCGGGCGCCGCGCGAAAGCCCGCGTTCACGGCGCGGACGGCGTCGCCCCGCCACGGGAGGGAACACGCACGCGGACAACGCGACTCTCGTTTCCGAGCCGGTCTACCGCGGTCACGAGGATCTCGTCCGGTTGAGGCGCCACGTCATCGAATGTGACCGCGTGTGACCGCTGCCAGCCCGGAAGGACATGCGTCGCCCACGTCCCGTTGGTCCGCGTCCGCACGATCCACCGCCAGATCCTCTCCTTCCCCGACGGGAGCATGCGCACGGTCAGCCCGCCGGTGACGGTGTCCATGCGCGCGGCGGCGGTGGGTCTGCGCGGCGGGATGCTATCGAGCCAGGGCGTGGCGGGCACCAGCGCCGGCTCGGCGTACGCCCCTCGGCCGAGCTGCGTGCCGATGCTGTCGCGATTCTCGAGAAAGACCTTCATGCTGAAGTGGATGTTGCCCGTCGCGCCGGGCACCGATCTCGTGAGGCGCACCTGCTCGAGAATCTCCGTCGGCATCCAGCGACGCGTGGAGTCCCCTGCGCCCACGCGGCTCGTGAAATTTCCCGGCCAGAGGTGACGCCGCTTCACATTCTCCTGCGCCCACCAGGCAAGCAGCGTCGGATAGCTCTGCGCGGCCGGCTGGATGGGCCAGTAGAGTTGCGGAGCGAAGTAGTCAACCCACCCCTCGACGAGCCACTTGCGCGCATCGGCGTAGATCTGCTCGTAGGGATCGAATCCCTGGATCGTGGCGGGATGTCCCGGACGCCAGATACCGAAGGGGCTTACGCCGAACTTGACGCGTGGCTTCGTTCGCTTGATCGCGCGATAGAGATCGCGCACGAACGCGTCCACGTTGCCGCGCCGCCAGTCGTCGCGCGACAGCGCGCCGCCTCGCCCCACGTACCGCGCCCAACTGACACTGTCGGGAAACTCGAGCAGCGCGCCTGACGAGTCCCGCTCCTTGTACGGATAGAAGTAGTCGTCGATCTGTACGCCATCGAGGTCGTATCGACGCACGACGTCCGAGATCACTCCGATGGAGTATCTTCGCGCCGCCGGAAGCCCTGGATCGAGCCAGAGGTGCCGTCCATACCGGAGCACGAGCTCGGGCCGGCGGCGCGAGACGTGAGTCGCCGCGGGTTCAGAGGTGGCGGTTGGGTGACGCGCGCGAAAGGGATTGAACCAGGCGTGTAGCTCGAGTCCGCGCCGATGGGCCTCCTCGACCGCGAACGACAGCGGATCCCACGCCGGCTCGGGAGCAACGCCCTGACGTCCGGTGAGATACTCGGACCACGGTTCGAGTGGAGACGGATAGAGCGCGTCAGCCGCCGGGCGAATCTGGAGAACGATCGCATTGAGCCCGAGCGCGACACTCTGATTGAGCACGTGCAGCAGCTCTTCCTGTTGCTCCCAGGTCGAGAGTCCCGGCCGCGAAGGCCAATCGATGTTCGCGACCGACGCGACCCACACGCCGCGAAACTCGCGGCGCACCGGGGGCCCGGAGTCGGGGCGCTGGGCGTGGAGGACCGCGGCCGAGGAGGAGATCGCGACGGCGGCGAGGAGGGTCTTCGTTGGGAGCGAGATAATCATGCGGTAGAGGTTGTGGCCCCGGAGTTCGTGCGGGCAAGGGTGTTTCCGGTTGGGGGGCCTTGGCTTCCTCACGCCACGAGCCCATCGCACAAACCACAGCGGCACAGAGGGCACCGAGCATGGCGAGCTGGTCAAGCCAGCTCGCCATCCTCGGTGCCCTCTGTGCCGCTGTGGTCATGCGTTCGGGCTCGTGGTGACCCTTGCGCGACTCCCTTTGGACCCGCAGCCTTTCCCGAACCATGCGCCCAGCCCTTCTTGCCCTCCCGCTAGTCCTCGCCCTCCAGACAGCGGTCGGCGCCCAGCACCGCGCTCCCTCGCTCGCCGAGATCGACCGTCGCTTTCGCGAGCTCGCGCAGGTCCAGCGCACGCGCGCAACCAGTGACTCGATGCGACTGCGGCAGCTGTCGGAGCTGTATTTCGAGTGGCAGGTCACCGAGTCGCCGGAGTCCGCGACGTTCATTGGCCATCCGGGACACGACCATCTCTGGACGGACCTCTCGGCGACCGCGATCGCGCGGCGCAAACGGGAGGCGGGGCGCACGCTCGCGGTCCTCAACACGATCGATCGGCAGCGGCTGTCGACCGCCGACCGCCTGACCTATGACCTGCTCGTGCACGAAGGCCAGATGGCGGTGGAGCAGGCCCGCTTTCCTGGCGAGCTCGTGCAGGTCACGGCGCTGAGCGGCATCCAGCGCGACATCCCCGATGTCGTGTCGCTGATGAGGATCGAGCGCGCCGATGATGTGAACGCGATCTTCGGCCGATTGCAGGCGTTTCCGAGACTCGTCAGGCAGGTCATCGCGCTCCTCGATACGGGGCTCGCGCGTGGCATCACGCCGCCGCGGATCACGCTGCACGGCGTCGCCGACGCCGTGGCACGACAGATCGTCGATGATCCCGCGATGAGCGCGATGATCGCCCCGCTCACGAAATTGCCACCGACCATCCCGGAGGACGAGCGGCTCCGCCTGCGGGAGCGCGGCACGGTGCTGGTGCGCGACTCGGTGCTGCCGGCATGGCGTCAGCTGCATCGGTTCCTCGTCGATCGCTACGTCCCCGGCGCTCGCGAAAGCATTGGACTCTCCGCGCTTCCGAATGGCGACGCCTGGTACGCCTTTGCGGTGCGCCAGTACACGACGACCGACATGTCGCCGAGCGCCATCCACGAGCTGGGCCTGCGCGAAGTCGCGCGCATTCGCAGCGCGATGGACAGCGTGATGGGACAGACGGGATTCACGGGCACCTTCGGCGAGTTCATTCAGTTCCTCCGCACCGACCCGCGGTTCTATTTCACGGACACGGCGAGCCTGCTGCGCGAATATCGCGACATCGCGAAGCGGATCGATCCCGGTCTCATTCGTCTGTTCGGTCGGTTGCCGCGAATGCCGTACGGCGTGATCGCCGTCCCCGCGTATTCCGAGCGCAACGTGACGACGGCGTATTACATGCCCGGCTCGCCGGAGGCCGCGCGGCCCGGATACTTCTACGCCAACACCTACGATCTGAAGGCGCGCCCCAAGTGGGAGATGGAGGCCCTGACGGTGCACGAGGCGGTACCGGGCCATCACCTGCAGATCGCGATCGCGCAGGAGCTCGAGAACGTTCCCGAGTTCCGCAAGCATCTCGGCTTCACCGCGTTCGTGGAAGGGTGGGGACTCTACTCGGAGTCCCTCGGACACGATTTGGGGTTGTATCGTGATCCGTATTCCCGTTTCGGCGCGCTCACCTACGACATGTGGCGGGCCGTGCGACTCGTGATCGACACCGGCCTCCATTCGATGGGGTGGTCGCGCCAGCAGGCCATCGACTACTTCGCGGCGAACAGCAGCAAGCCGCTCCACGACATCACCGTGGAGGTCGACCGGTACATTTCGTGGCCGGGACAGGCGCTCGCGTACAAGATCGGGCAGCTCAAGATTCGCGAGCTCCGCGAGTTCGCGACGAACGAGCTCGGCGAGGCGTTCGATGTGCGCGCCTTCCACGATGAAGTGCTCGGCGCGGGCGCGGTCCCCCTGGGAGTGCTCGATGCGCGCATCCGCGAGTGGGTTGCGCGCGAGAAGCAACGCGTGTGAGGAGAACATGCCGCACGTGACCGTCGAGCGACCGCCGGCGAGCGAGTATGCCCCGTATCAGGCGGGATACGTCGCCAGCGTGCCCGAGGGTGACATCTTCGAGATCCTCTCGCGCCAGGGCACCCGGTTTCCGGAGTTCCTGCGCTCGGTGGGCGAGGGGCGCGGCGAGCATCGGTATGCGCCCGGCAAGTGGACGATCAAGGAAATGATCGGCCATGTGAACGATACCGAGCGGGTGTTCGCGTATCGCGCGCTCCGCTTCGCGCGTGGCGATGAGACGCCGCTCGCCTCGTTCGAGCAGGACGCGTATGTCGCCCCGGGCAACTTCAACGCGCGCACGCTCGACAGCCTGGCCGATGAGTTCGCGCACCTCCGCGCCGCGACGCTCGACCTCTATTATCACCTCGACGCCGACGCGCTCGGGCGTCGGGGTAGCGCGAGCGGTTTCGTCGTTTCCGTTCGCGCGATGGCGTACGTGATCGCGGGCCACGTCGCGCATCACGAGCGGGTGTTGCGGGAGAAGTATCTGTAAGGCACGGCGGTCGAGCTCGTCGAGGGTGTCAGGGTGATCGAGGGTGTCCCTCGACACCCTCGACAACCTCGACATCGTGAACGACCTTTGTCGCGGCGCGACGGCGCGCCCTCACCCTGACGCCGGAGGTCTCATGCTCCAGAACGACGTGAACTGGCTCGCCATCCTCGTCGCCGCCATCGCGGCGTTCGGGCTGGGCGCGCTGTGGTACTCGCGCTCCCTGTTCGGACGCCAATGGATGGCGGCGCACGGGTACACGCCGGAACAGCTCGCGGCGTTGCAGTCGAGCATGGGCAAGACCTACGCGTTCTCATTCATCACGTACGTGATCATGGCGATGGTGATTGCGCTCCTGATGGGACTCACCGGAGCCACCACCGCCGTGCAGGGCGTCGTGCTCGCCGTTCTGGCCTGGCTCGGTTTCGGGTTCACGATCGGCCTCAACAGCAACCTCTATTCGAACAAGCGCCCCGCAGCGTTCATGATCGACGCGGGCTATCAGCTGGTGCACGTCATCGTCATGGGGGCGATCATCGGCGCGTGGCGATGAGGGCGACTGCGAGCTGCAAAGTGCAAAGTGCAAAGTGCAAAGTGCAAACTGCGAGCTGCGAACTTCGAACTGCGAACAGTTCGCAGTTCGCAGTTCGCAGTTCGCAGTTGGTAGTCAGCTTCTCCCTTCCGCCAGCGCTCTCTCATACACCGCCGCTGCCGCCGCGACGTCCTGAAGCGCGGTGCCTGTGCTGTCGAAGATGACGATTTCGTCGTCGTGCAGACGGCCACGCGTCTTCCCGGCGACGACTGCACCGAGCTCGGCACGCACTGCCTCACGCGTCATCACACCGGCCGCGATCGCGTGATGCAGATCGCCCGACGTCACGGCCTGGTCGAGGATGTCCACCACGACTGCGGAACGCGCGAGCAGCGCGGGATCGAGCTCCTGCTTGTCGGCATTGTCCGCCCCCACACCGGCGACGAATGCGCCGGGATTGACATCGCCGGCGCCGAGGATCGGCGTGCGTGACGGCGTGCACGTGACGCAGATGTCGCTCGCCCGCGCCGCGACCGCCAAATCCGGCTCGACGATGACCTGGATGCCGAGCTCGTTCGACATCTCCCGCGCGAAGCGCGTGGCGTTCTCGGCGTTGCGGTCGACGGCGTAGACTCGATTGAGCGTTCGCACGCTCGCGACCGCCAGGAGCTGTGTTCGACCCTGCACGCCACACCCACAGATCGTCACGACGGATGCGTCCGCGCGGGCGAGGTACTTGGCGGCGACGGCGGTCGCGGCACCCGTGCGGAGACTCGTGATCTCGCGCGAGTCGATGATCGCCAACGGAGTGCCGCGGTCCGCGTCGAACAGCGCGATGACTCCCTGAATGGTTGGCAATCCGTAACGCTCGATGTTCCCCGGAAAGTTGGCGTTGGTCTTCGCCGCAAAATAGTGGCGGCCCAGCTCGAGCGTCCCCGCCTTGATGTGAAACGTGCCGTGCGGGGCGTGAACGCCGAGCACGCCGGGCTGCGGGGCCTTTCCTTCTCCGTGCAATCGAAATGCGTGCTCGACGGCGGCGATGCACGTTTCAATCGAAAGCAGATCGCGCACGATCGACGCGTCGAGAAAGATCATGGCGTCATTACCGATCCTTTCGCACCGCACGTCCCGGTCTGGCGTCGGTATGTCGGCCCTCGCTCACGACCGCGACGCCATTCACGAAAACGTGTCGTACGCCCTCGGCGACCTGGTGTGGCTGCTCGTAGGTCGCGCGATCGATGATCGTCGCCGGGTCGAAGACCACGACATCGGCGAACATCCCTTCGCGGAGCAGGCCGCGATCGGCAATGGACAGGCGCGTCGCCACCGCCGACGTCATTTTCCGGATGGCGTCCTCGAGCGACATCACACCCTGGTCGCGCACGTATCTCCCGAGGATACGGGGATAGTTGCCGTACGCGCGCGGGTGCGTCATGCCGCGCGCACGCTCGGGATCCTGTCCGCCGGCGTCGGTTCCGAACTTCATCCAGGGTTGTCGCATCTGCAGCGTCAGGTTCTCCTCCGACGCGATGAAGAAGATGCCGCCCAGCCCATCCTCCTCCTCCAGCGTGAGCTCGATCACCGCGTTGACCCAGTCGGTCCCGCGGCGGGCCGCGATGTCCGAGAGTCGCACCCCCTCGAGCGCCTTGTTCTCCTCCTTCTTGAACGACACGACCATCACACCCTCCGGCGTCGCGAGGCGACACAGGCTTTCCCACTCCGTGAACTCGCGCGACGCATCGGCGTGAATGCGGGCGCGCATCGCCGAGTCACGAAGGTTGTCGAGCAGCCGGCCATCGGTTGACGCCCAGGGCGGCAGGCATGACGAGAGGTCTGTCCCGCCCGCGACGTACGCATACATGTCGGCGGTGACGTCCTGCCCCGCGCGCCGCGCCGAATCGATCTTCGCGATGGCGAGTGCGGCCTTGTGCCAGTTGCGCTGTCCTGCGGCCTTGAGGTGGTAGATCTCCACGGGAACGCCGGCGCGGCGCCCGATACTCAGCGCCTCATCGATGGCCTCCAGCAGCTGATCGGCCTCGGAGCGCATGTGGGTGATGTAGAGGCCGCCGTACGGGGCCATCGCCCCTGCGACTTCGACCAGCTCATCGGTCGAGGCGAACACTCCCGGCGGGTAGATGAGCGCAGACGCCAGCCCGAATGCGCCATCCTCCATCGCGCGCGTCATGGCCGCTCGCATGGTGTCGAGCTCGGCGCGGGTCGCGGCCCCGTCCGCCATCCCCTTCCCGTACATCCGCATCGTCGACGCACCGACGAACGATCCGAAGTTCGTGGACGCGCCACGCGCTTCGATCGCTCGCAGCCACGCGCCGAATCCGCGCGCGCCGCGAAACGGCTCGTGCAGCGCGCGCCATCCGCTGTCCGCGCCCGTGAGGATGAGGTCGTTGACGGGCGCGTTCGTCGTGCCTTCGCCGAGTATCTCGGTCGTGACGCCTTGTGTGACCTTGCTGACGACGCGGCTATCGCCGGTCAGGAAGGCACTGCGCGAATGACTCTGGATGTCGATGAATCCCGGCGCGACCACGAGCCCGCTCGCATCGATGCGTCGCTGCGCGATCGCATTGGCGAGCGCACCGCGTGGAGCGATCCGCACGATGCGATCACCGCGGATGCCGACGTCGCCGTAGAACCAGGGATTGCCGGTGCCATCGACGATGCGACCGCCAGTGATGAGGACGTCGTACCCGCCGTCATCCGCGCCGCGGCGCGTGCCGGCGGAGGCGCAGGCGGAAACGAGAGTGAGGAAGAGCGCTATGGAGGGTCGGATTCGCATTTCGATGAGGGCGGAGTCGGGTGTCCGACGCAACGCGCCGACTGCTTCACCACAGAGGCACAGAGGACTCCCAGGGAGGAGCTCACCCGTGAAGGCCCTTCAGAGCTTTTCGAGGTTGACCTTTCTGTGTCCCCTCTGTGTCTCTGTGAAGCAGTCGGCTCGTGCGCGAAGAGCAGAGGACGTTGTTCAAACGCGCCGGCCTAAATAGAATCCCCGGCCACAGACCCACAAGAGAGAGTCGCTACGCCGGGACGACCGCCTTCCACCGCGCGCGCCACGCTCTTCATCGTGCTCGGCGCGTGCTGCTTCGGCGCCATCGCGATTTTCGTCGTCCTCGCTCGACGCACTGGCGCCCCGCTCACCTCGATACTCGCGTGGCGCTTTCTCATCGCGGCGCTGCTGCTCACCGCCGCGGCCGGCGGCCTCCGCGCGCTCCGCGTGCCGCGTCCGCTCGCCATTCGACTGCTCCTCATTGGCGGCGGCGGACAGGCGCTCATCTCGTTTCTCGCGCTGCGCGCGCTCGATCATCTTCCCGCCGGCACCAACGCGTTCCTCTTCTACACGTACCCGGCGTGGGTCGCGGTGTTCTCGTTCCTGAGCGGCACCGAACGGGTGGACGCGCGTCGGCTCCTGGCGCTCGCCATTTCGTTCGCCGGCATTGCGACGATGGTGGGGACACCCTGGTCGGACACCACCGACGTCCCGTTCATCGGCGTGCTGCTCTCGCTGTCGGCCGCCGCGTGCTACGGGCTCTACATCCCGACGATCGGCCGTTTGCAGGAGGGAATACCCCCCACCGTCATGTCGGCGTACGTGGCGGTCGGCGCCGGAGTCGTTCACGTCATCAATGGCCTGGTGACAGGAACCCTGACCGTGGAGCTCGAGCCGGCCGCGTGGGCGAGCATCGCGGGGTTCGCGATCATCGGCACCGCGGTCGCGTTTCTGTTCTTTCTGCGCGGCCTCGCCGTGCTCGGCCCGGTGCGCACGGCGATCGTGTCGACCATCGAGCCGTTCTTCACCACGCTGCTCGGCGCCCTCGTCCTCACGCAGCCGCTGCCTCCGTCCACGCTCGCCGGAGGAGCGCTCATCGCGCTCGCCGTGGTTCTTCTCCAGCGTAAGGAACGAACGAGGAACGACGAATGAGGAAGCACTTCCTCGTTCCTCATTCCTCGTTCCTCCCTGCCCTTTTGGCTTGATGTCAGGCGCCCGTCGAACGGTGTCTTTTCGCCCGCTTTCGGGCACTTTCGGCGGCGCGAATTTCATGCGACAACGCAAGTCCACGGCCACTGTTTCCTACGGTTCGGGCACACGGATGAACCCGCGCGCCATCAAGCGGTTAGGCGCATAACGGACCCGAAGCTTCGGGAGGGTGAAAAGCCTAACGACCAGCGACCGTTCCCGATGATTACGACCCTCCTGGGATGTCCGTCATCTCATAGGATACCTCCGCCTGCCTGGCAGGGGCATCGCACGCAGCACCACGGACATCAACCTCGGGTTCAACCATGCTTACGAACCGCAACGCCGCGGTGGCGCTCCTTGTGATGACGCTGTCCACGAGCGCCTGTGAGTTCTTCACCACCAAGCCATTCGCCCCCGACTTCAGCAACAGTTCATACGTCGAGGTGCCGAATGCGCTGGCCAAGTACGCTCCGGGCCTCCCGCCCAACATGTACGCCCGCGCCAACGCGCTCGGCGTCTCGTTGTCGACGGGGAGCATCGCCGGAGACGCCATGGCCGGACTTCGTCTGTCGGCGAGCCCATTCTCGCCGCTGGCCGTTGATCTCGCGTCGGTGACGCCGGCAGCATGGGTTCCCGAGCTTGGCACGGGACTCCAGTACATCGATGATGACACGACGCCGCAGGCGCTCCCCTTCGCGTTCTCCTTCTATGGACAGACGTATTCGTCCGTGTACGTGAGCGCGAATGGGCACATCAGCTTCGGCAGCCCGGTCAACTTCAAGCGCACGTGGAATATCCCGGACGGCGCGTTCGTCCTCGGCGCCCCGGCGTACGCGGACTGGATGCCGGCATCCCGCTTCAGCTTCCCGAATCTTCAGAACAGCCGCGTCTTCGTGAATACGGTCGGCGCGCCGGGTGACCGTCGCTTCGTCGTCACGTGGAACGACATGCGGCCCTGCTGCAGCCTGTCCTATCCTGGCAGCAGCTTCCAGCTCCAGCTGCACGAGCGCACCGGCGAGGTCGTATTCGCCTACCGCGAGATGCAGATGATCGTCTCCAACGCCAGCGCGGGTATCGCCGCCGCCGCGAATCATATGCGCACCGCCGCCGGCGCGGCGGTGCTCGGACTGCAGGGGTGCGCGATCACCTACACGCCGAGCGGCGCGGGGTATCGTGAGTCGAACAGCTGCGCCCCCGAGCCGGTGAACGTGCCGCCGGTTGTCGAAGTCGGCGGGCCGTACGCGTCAGTGGAAGGGGAGACCGTGGAGCTCAGCGGCTCCGCCACCGACGAGAATGGTGACGCGCTCACGTATGCCTGGACGATCGGTGACGGCACGAACATCGAGGGACAGACCATCTCGCACAGCTTCGTCGACAACGGCGCGTATCCCGCGACGCTGGCGGTGAGCGACGGTGAGCTCGTCACGCTCGTGACGACGCGCGTCGATGTGTCGAATGGTCTTCCGTCACTGGGCTCACTCGAAGGAGCAACCCGGTTTATTGGCGAGCCGTACGACGTCTCGGTTGCGCTGAGCGACCCCGGCGTGCTCGATGCGCCCTGGCGCTATTCGATCACGTGGGGCGATGGCGCGGTGGATGAAGGTGACGCCACCAGTCTCGCTCTCCCGATTCGCGGCAGCCACAGCTACTCGGAGCCCGGCACCTACACTGTGCGTGTGACGCTGCGCGACAAGGACGAGGGCGCGGCAGAGGCGGTCGAGGCTCAGGTGGTCGTGAAGATCGACGAGATCGACATCGACATCAAACCGTGGCACGAAACCAACCGCATCTACATGAAGGGGCCGTTCGACAGGCTGATTGCGGTCGCGGTACTTTCGTCGGAAACGCTCGACGCGGCGGACGTCAATGTCGGAAGCCTCAGGCTCGGCGGGGTCCCCGTCGCGAAGCTCAGGCACGGGGCGCACTTCTCGGCGCCGTCGGACCTTGGCAACTGGGGTGAGAACAAGTTCTTCTTCGACAACGGTGACCTCGCGGTGCTGGTCGACGTGGATCGCGATGGAGACAAGGATCTGCTGGTGGTATTCGATCGCGACGATCTGATCAGGGCTGGCGACCTCAGCCGCACGACCGGCACGTTGACGCTGAATGGTTTGACGATCGACGGACGAAAGGTCGTGGGCACCGATGCGGTGCAAATCGTACGATAAAAGGGGAACAGTCGGGCTGTGCATGAAGCGGGCGGAGTCGAGAGACTCCGCCCGCTCTGTATTCAGGGGCGCGCCGTCCGCCGAAAGCAGCTCACCGTGTGATCGTCGACGAGTCCACACGCCTGCATGTAGGCGTAGCAAATGGTCGAGCCCACAAACTTGAAGCCGCGCCGAAGCAGCTCCTTGCTCAGCGCGTCCGATTCCGCTGTCCTGGCGGGGATGTCCTGCAGAGCGCGCCGGACGGCTCGCTTCGGGGTGCCGTCCACGAAGCGCCAGACGAAGGCGTCGAACGAGCCGAACTCCTCCTGGACGCCGAGGAATCCACGGGCATTCGGAACGAGCGACGCGACCTTCAGCTTGTTGCGTACAATACCCGCATCGCGCAGTAGCGCGTCGAGCTTGCGCTTCGTGTACCGCGCGATGCGCTCCGGGTCGAAACCATCGAGCACCTCGCGATAGCGCTCGCGCTTCTTCAGGATCGTGGACCAGCTCAAGCCGGCCTGGGCACCCTCGAGCGTGATGAACTCGAAGTGCGTGCGGTCGTCGTGCACGGGTATGCCCCACTCGGTGTCGTGATATGCGATATCGAGTGGCAGGCGTGCCCATTCGCACCGGCGCAGCTCAGTCACCCGAAGCCGCCCGCGCCAGCGTGGCAGTGTCGGTCACGTCCGTGTTCCGTCCATCTCCTGAATGGTCTTGTCGGACGGCTGCCGCTGCTGCTTCAACCGCGCCGAGACGGTCTCAGCCTGCTTGAGGACGCGCAGCAAGTTCTCGCCGGCGAGCTTTCGGAGATTCGCGTCGGACCATCCCCGGCGCGAGAGCTCCGCGAACAGCGCTGGATAGGTCGAGACATCCTCCAGCCCGACGGGGGTCTCGCTGATACCGTCGAAGTCACCCCCGATGCCCACATGATCGGCGCCGGCGACGCGCCGAATGTGATCGATGTGGTCCGCGACATCCTTCAGGGTCGCCTTCGGCGACGGATGCGATGCGCGCCACGCGGCCAGCTCACGCCGTCTCGCTGCGTCATCACCGGCGAAGCGCTGCCGCAAATCCGCGTTGACGCGCTGCATCTCGCTTCCGTACTCCGCCACCTGCCGCGAGACGAATTGCGGCACGAACGTCACCATCACCAGACCGCCGTTCTGCGGCAGACGCTTGAGAATCGAGTCGGGAACGTTGCGCGGAACATCGGTGATCGCACGCGCCGACGAGTGCGAGAAGATCACCGGCGCCTCGCTGACGTCGAGGGCGTCGCTCATCGTGCCGGGCGACACGTGCGACAGGTCCACGAGCATCCCAAGCCGATTCATCTCGCGAACCACTTCCTCACCGAACTTCGTGAGGCCACCATGCCGGACCGAGTCGGTCCCCGAATCGGCCCAGTCGATGTTGGCGGAGTGGGTGAGCGTCATGTAGCGCGCACCCAGATCGTAGTACGCGCGCAGGGCGCCGAGGGAGTTCTCGATGGCATGCCCGCCTTCCAGGCCGAGCAGGGACCCGATGCGTCCGCGTGCGTGGCTCGCGCGCAGCGCGTCGGCGGTGAGCGCCCACTCGATCTCGGGGTACTTCGCGATCACCCGTCGAGCGATGTCGATCTGCTCGAGCTGCACGCGTGCGTATCCGGAGTCGCGAACGGTGGCGGGAATGTATACGGACCAGAACTGCCCGCCGACCATGCCCGCCTTGAGGCGCGCCAGGTCGGTGTGGCCAGGCGTCGTCTTGCGAAGATCGTACTTCTCGACGTCGTGCCGGGCGACCGAATCGGTGCGGATCGCCCAGGGGAGATCGTTATGCCCGTCGATGAGCGGTGTCTGTCGAAGCACCCGGCGCGCGCGCGCGAGGTGCGGATCGGTGGCCTGCGCGTGCAGCGGCTCGAGCGTGAACGCGGCGAGCAGGAGGAGGGTCGTCAGTCTCATGAGACACATCATCACAGGGTTACTGGAAAAGGGCGGGACCACGGACGGCCGCAGATTTCACCCGAGAACATCGGCTTGCGCCGCACGACCGCGCGCGGGCACCTGCCAGCTCGATTCCACGGCCTCGCCCCGTATGCCGTGCACCATGTCGAACAGGTGGACCACGATGCAGACGTGATTCGGAATGATACGCACGCGGTCCCCAACCGCGGGACGCCAGTCGCTTCGTGACAGATCCAGCAGGCCGTGCTCCTCGGACATCGCGCGCACGATCACGTCCTCGCGACCATAGACGGCTCCGAAGCCGTCGCCCTCATCTGGCCGCGCGACCCCGGTGGGCACGCTGCGGTCTCCCGTGCGTATCGGTTCGCGGCCGAGTGACTTGGTCCCTGCGTCAATGACGGCCTGACCGGGCACAGCGGTGCTCACCACCGTTGCGAGGACGGTGAGCGCACACTCGTCGAGCGTGCATGCGCCGATGGCCGCCGTCGTCCGGTCGTTGAAGATGTAGGTCCCGGGGCGCATCTCAGTCACCCCGGCGATCTCATGCGTTCGCAGGGCGGTGGGTGTCGAGCCGCCACTCACGGTCGCCGGGTCGAGCCCGGCTCGTTTCAACGCGTCGAGGGTGCGGCCGAGGCGTTGATTCAGCGCCGTGAGCGCGTCGTCCTGCTGATTCACCGCTTCGCGGATGTGTCCCGGGTAGAAGGTGATTCCCGCATACTCCAACTCGCGGCGCCCGGCCACGTGCCGCACGAGCGCAACGGCCTCTTCCGGTGTTTGCACCCCCACACGTCGCATTCCCATGTCGCACTCGACGAGGACGCCCACGCGCCGACCCGCCTCACGAGCGGCGTCGGCGAGATCGTCCGCGGCGCGCACGGAGTCGAGGGCGACGGCGAGTCGGATGTCGGCGGGGAGCGCCGCGACGCGGCGGGCTCGCACGGCGCCGACGGCGGGATACGCGAGGAGGACGTCATCCGCCACCTCACTCATCACCTCCGCCTCACGAGGCGTGGCGCACGTCACGCCAACCGCGCCGCGGCGCAGCTGCTCGGCGGCCAGCCACGGCGTCTTGTGGGTCTTGATGTGCGGACGCAACGCGAGATCGTGCGACGCCGCATAGGCAGCCATGCCGTCGAGGTTGCGCTCCATGCGAGCGAGATCGACGACCGGCGCGGGCGTCTCCAACTCGTCGAGGGTCATGCGGTTCTCCGGCGAACAATGCGATCAGGAACGTGGACGCGTGTCCTGAGATGTCCGGCATTTTCGGGCCGCACACAAGTCTTTACCTGACGCCGATTGATTTCGGATGGTCGCATCTTAAGATTCGCGTCCCGCGAGCGTACACATGTGTTTCGCCACGCCTTAACCTTATCCTGACATCATACATGAAAGTCGGTTACCGCCTCCTCGGCGTGCTCCTGGCCATCACGCCGCTGCTCATGTCGTGCGACGACGACGGCCCCGTCGACGGCGATCGCACCGCTCCGACTGTTACCGCGACCACACCTGCCGCCGGCGCGACCGGAGTGGCTCGGAATACGACGGTGACGGCCACCTTCTCCGAAGCGATCGCCGCCAGCTCAGTCACGACGACGACGTTCACGCTGACGCCTGCCGGCGGGACCGCGGTCGCCGGAACCGTCACGACTTCCGGGACGACGGCGACATTCACTCCGAGCGCGGATCTCGCCTTCGGAACGACCTATACCGCGCGGCTCACCACCGGGGTCACCGATCTGGCCGGCAACGGGCTGGCGCAAGCGCAGGCCTGGACCTTCACGACGGTGGCCAACCCCGCCCCGACCGTGGTGGCAACGACGCCGGCCGCGAACGCTTCCGGCGTGGCGCGCAACACCACGATCACTGCGACGTTCTCGGAGCCGGTGGCGGCAGCCTCCGTCACGCCCACGAGCTTCCAGGTCTCCCTCGCTCAGGGGGCGCCCATCGCCGGTAATCTCGTCGTGAACGGCGCCACGGTAACCTTCACCCCCGCTGGCCCCCTGTTGCTCGACACGGCGTACAATGTCGTGCTGACGACCGGCATTACCGACGTCGAGGGCGCGCCGATGGCGGCCGCTCACACGTGGTCGTTCCGCACGCTCGTGAACGCGGCGCCCAATGCGAACGCCGGCGCAACGCAGGATGTGAATCGCGGCGAGCAGGTGACCCTCAGCGGCAGCGCGAATGATCCCGAGGGCCACACCGTCACGTACCGCTGGACCCAGACATTCGGGCCCGACGTGACCGGCGGCCCCGGCTTCCTGACTGGTCAGTCGCCTACCTTCACGGCACCGGCGACCGTCTCGAGCGTTCGCTTCGAGCTCCGAGTCACTGACCAGTTCGGAAAGGAAAGCCAGGCGTCGGTCGTACAGATCAACGTCATGGAAGACAAGGCGCGCGCGATCTTCGTGAGCCCGCTTGGCAACGACATGAACTCGGGAACGCGGGCCAGTCCCGTCAGAACGATCGTCCGCGGGCTCGGACTCGCGACCGTCGCGGGTGGCGGGACCGATGTCTACGTCGGCAACGGCTCGTACGAGGAGACGATCGGTCTCCAGACCGGCGTGAGTATCTATGGAGGCTATCAGAGCGCCACGTGGCTCCGCGATCCGATGGAATTCCCGGTGACCCTCACCGGCGGCCAGAACATGATCACGGTGATCGGGCTCAACGCCTCGGACGTAATCATCGACGGCATGCACATCCGGACGCCGCACGAGGCAACCGCGACCGGTCTCAGCGTGCACACGGTCTTCCTCAACCAGGTGCAGAACATCACCATCACGAACAGCGAGATCACCGCGGGTAACGCACTCGGTGGCTCGGGGGGCCAGTTCGGATTCAACGGCGTGCAAGGCCGTCCGGGAGATACGGGTGCCAACGCGGTTTGCAGCGCAACGCCGACGGGTGGCGCAGGTGGACCCGCCGGCCAGCCAGGACCGCCGTCAGCGGGGTCGCAGTTGGGTGTCCCCGGTGGTGAAGGTGGAGACGGCGGCTCTCTGAACATCAGCGGAGAGAATGGCGCGAGCGGCACTGCGGCGGGGGCCCATCCGGGGGGCGCAGGCGGTACCGGTGGAACGCTGGGCACGCCGGCCGGTGGCGCTGGCGAGACCGGAACGGACGGCACCGCGGGGCAGAATGGAATCGGCGGTGAGCAGCTCGGAACGGTATCGGCCGCCGGCTACGTCCCCGCCGATGGGACCGACGGAACCAGCGGAACTCCGGGCAGCGGCGGGGGCGGTGGCGGCGGTGGAAGCGGCACGGCGGCGGGCGCTGGTGGGGGCGGCGGGGGCGGCGGAGCGAGCGGAGGCGGAGGGAACTTGGGCCAGGGTGGCAAGGGCGGTCCCGGATCGTTTGCGATCTTCGTCCGCTCGTCCACTGGTATCGTGATCGATCGGAATACGATCATCACCGGGACGGGAGGCATCGGCGGCTCAGGTGGGAGGGGGGGCAACGGGGGGCCGGGTGGGCTCGGTGCCTTTGGCGGCAGTGGATGCGGTGGCGGCGGAATGGGCGGCCGCGGTGGCAATGGCGGGACAGGTGGCGCGGGCGGTCATGGTGGTGGTGGTGGCGGCCCGTCGATCGGGATCATCCACGACGCGGCCAGCACGGTCACGATCGGCCCGAACAATACGTTCCAGATAGGAACGCCCGGTGCCGGTGGATTCAGCCCAGGCAACCCCGGGGCGAGCGGAATAGTCGGACACGCAGTGTTCTTCTAGGGGTCAGGAGTCAGGAGTCAGGGGTCAGGGGTGGAAAGGCAAACGGCGGCGCGACTGCGCCGCCGTTTGCTCATCTGATGAGGGCCGCACGCGCGGAGCGCGGCGGCCCCTTTCCTTCCCTGACCCCTGACTCCTGACTCCTGACCCCTGCTACCCGGCCCGTGCCCGTCTCGCCTGCGCCTCGATCTTGCGCCGAAACGATCGCAGCAGCCGGCGCGAGCCCTCGAACGTTAGCGCCTCGAGCGCATCGTCGATGGTCCGCCACGTCACCACGCGGCCATCGCCCTCGCCCACGCGTTTGGTGAGCTCGAGGAGAAAGTAGGTCACCCGCAGGTGACGGCCCTCGTGGGCGAATTCCACGTCGCCCGCCGGCGCCACGACGCGGCTGTCCACGCCCGCTTCCTCGCGCACCTCGCGCTCCGCCGCCTCGGCGGGAGATTCCCCCGCCTCGACGTCGCCCTTCGGGAAGATCCAATGCGAGCGCTCGTGCTTGGCACTGACGACGAGCACCTCGGCGCCCTCGTCCGCCGCACGCCATACGATTCCGCCCGCTTGCTGCACCAGCGTCACCAAATCCTCCTCATCGCTGCACATCACAGGATACATCGAGTGCACCGAGATTTGGATGCCAGGCATCACAGAAAACTGCGAACTGCGAACTGCGAACTAAAACCCTCGGGAAGCTACGATTGGCGTCCGTAGCCTCCCGAGGGTTTTAGTTCGCAGCTCGCAGTTCGCAGTTTCTTTAGGGTGTCCCTGCCCCCTCCGCCAGCGGGCGCTCCGGCTCCCACCACCATGGCCGCTCGATCGCGCGCTGGCGCGGCCAGATCTCCGTCAGCGTCTCCGCCTCGTAGAGTCGCCCGTTCTTCATCACGTAGCGAATCGTGTTGGTGTTGCGGATGTTCTCGAGCGGGTTCGCGTCGAGCACCTGAAGGTCCGCGAGCTTCCCTCCTTCGAGCGTCCCCAGCTCCTTGCCGAATCCAATCGCCTCGGCGCCGAAGACCGTCCCCACGCGAAGGACATCGTGATTCTTCATCCCGCCCGACGCGATCGACCAGAGCTCCCAGTGGACGCCGAGTCCCTGCATCTGTCCATGGCCGCCAAGTCCCACCCGGCCGCCCGCTTCGACGATCTTCTTCGCCTGCTCCGCGAGCAGCTTGAAAGAATACTGGCTGTCGTGCCACCAGCCTTGTCGGCGGAGGCCTCGACGGTGGATCTCCTGCTTCGGAACCCAGCGCGCGACCTTCGAGTCCTTCAGAATGTCGTGATGCTGGTACCAATAGTTCTCGGCCCACGGTCCGCCGTACTGGACGAGGAGGGTGGGCGTATAGGTGACGCCGCTCTGCGCCAGGACGCTCACCACGTCGTTGTAGAGCGGCGCGATCGGCAGCGAGTGCTCGATGCCGGCGTACCCGTCGATCGCTTCGGTGAGGTTTTTCTTGAAGTCGAGCCCTCCCTCGAGCGTCGGCGTTAGGCCGAGCTCGCGGGCGGCCATGATCACCCACTGTCGCACCTTCCGATCGCCGACCATGTACTGCTTGATGGTCTTGATGCCGTAAAACTCCGTGTAGCGCTTGAGCAGGTCGCGAGCATCGTCCAGGCTCTTGATGTCGTCGGCCCAGAAGACCCCCGGACCGGTGGAGTACACGCGCGGGCCGATCATCTCGCCCGTCTCGACGAGGTCGCCGTAGGAGAGGACGTCCGTCGTCGACGTCTGTGGATCGCGCGTCGTCGTGACTCCATACGCGAGATTCGCGTAGTACTCCCACGGCTGGATGGGGTGAATGCCGAAGCCCGGCCACATGTGTGCGTGGATGTCCACCCAGCCTGGCATGATCGTCTTGCCGGCGACGTCGATGACGCGCGCACCGGCGGGAACGGAGACGCTGCCGCGCGCGCCCACGGCGGTAATCCGGTTGTCGGTCACGACGATGTCGGCGTTCTCGATGACCTCATCGCCCTTCATGGTGATGGCGCGTGCCCCCCGGAGCACGACGGTGCCTTTCGGCCGATCGCGCTGCACGGTGATGAGCACGTCGACCCGTTCGGGCTCGTACGCCGGCTTGGCCTTCTTTGCCGTATCGGCCTGCGCGACTCTGGCCGAGTCCGCCGGGGTGCGCGCGACGTTCTCCGCGGGGGCCCCGCCCGCGCGCGCGGTATCGACGCGCGCGGAATCAGGCTGCGCGGCCGCGGTCACGCGCTTGAGCGAATCCGCCCGTGCGGTGGAATCGCGCTGGAGCGAGTCGGCGCGCGGAAGGTCATACGTGAAGTACGAATGGCCGATCGAGTAATGCACGCGCTGCGCATCCCGATACCATCCGACGAAATCCCCGCCGATGCGCGTGAGCCGGCGTGACGGCACCTGGGCGTTCGCCGGGTTCGCGACGTTGACCATGGGTGTCGTTCCGCCGATCACCGGGATCGAGAGCACGTAGACGTTCCCGTCCACCTGCGCCAGGACGCGATCGCCGTCCGGAGAGACGATGATCTCGTCGGCTGGATTGGGCTGCGGCGGATTGCGGCGCGCATCCATGTTGCCGGTGACTTTGATGTGCGCCTTGCGATCGGTGCCATCGAAGCGCATCGAGACGAGGCCGTCGCGCGGATCGTACAGGTAGACGCGTGCCGTGTCGCGCGTGAAGTGCGGATAGCCGTAGAACGTCATCGGCGTGATGACGCGCGCGTCACCGCCCGTCGCGGGGAGCCACACGAGCTCGATGCCGGCCGCGAACGGATTGCGTGTGAACTCCTCGTGCTCCACACGCTGCTGCCGTGGACCGCGCGCCACGACGAGGCGCCGTCCATCCGGCGAGTAGTTGAGCTGCTCGTAGAATGCCTGCTGCGTCGTGAGGCGCTCCGGCTGAGCGCGTCGATCGGTACGCACGCGCATGACGTCGCCCCCCTGGTCGGTCCACGTCACGTACGCGACGTATCGACCATCCGGGGCCCACACCGGGGCATGCTCCCCGATTCCCCGCCCGGTCGTCGTGAGGCGCCGCGGCGTGCCGCGGGGCAGGTCCATCACCCACACCTTGTCGAGCGCCGTGAACGCGAGGCGCTTGCCATCGGGCGAGGGACGCGCGCCGCGGACCTGCTGCACGGTGAGCGTCGAGTCGTTGAGCTGGTACTCGAACTTCGACAGGGGTCCCAGTCCGATGTCGATGCCGGCGGTGAACGGAATCTGGACCGAGCGACCCGAGGCGACGTCCACTCGCCAGAGCTTGCCGCCAAACGAGGTGACCACCGCCTGTCCATCGGGCGTAAACGCCGAACCGGGGAGAAGATCACGCGTGAAGCGCGACTCCTGATCGTCGCGCTGGACGTTTTGAACGAGCCACCGTTCATCACCCGTCGTCAGATCGCGAACGCGCAGCGACGTGACGCTGTCGGCGCGCGTGCCGTACACCATGAGCTTTCCATCCGGGCTGATCACCGGGCGCATCGCGCCGCCGAGCGCGTCGGTGCGGGCGAAGATCTGTCCCGTCTCGCGGTCGTAGACGGCGATCTGCCACCCGAACGAGGTCTGATTGTACCCGCCCGCGCCCTGCCGAGCGGCCACGTACAGGTACCGTCCATCCTTGCCGAATGCCGCGCCGACGTAGTTGTTAGGCGGGGGCGGCGCGAAGGGATTGGGCGGACCGCTCGGCGCCGGAGTCGCGCCGGTCATCTTCAGCCCCGCCCCGCCGTCCTTGTGATAGAGGTAGAGATCGTAGACCGGCGCGAACTGCGCCGAGTTGCGCGAGACGACCAGGAAGCGCCCATCCGGCGTCCACTCGGGGGACACGAACTGGATCTTCTCGCCCTTGGTGACGGCCTTCGCGTTCTTGCCGTCGGCGTCCATGACCCAGACGTTGTCCGACCCGGACCGGTCGCTGACGAAGGCGATCTGCTTCCCATCGGGCGAGAAGCGTGGCTGCACATCGAAGGCGGGCCCATCGGTAATCCGCGTTGCCTGACCGCCGCCGATGGGCAGCGTGTAGATGTCTCCGACCATCTCGAAGACGATCGTGCGGCCATCCGGCGAGACGTCGAGGGAGAGCCAGGTACCCTCGTCGGTGGTGAGCTTGACCGTCCGCTCGGTCTTGAGTGGAAGGCCTTTCTTGGCGGAGTCGGCTTTCTGTTCCTGAGCGCTGGCCGGTAGGCCGATGACGGCGGCAAGGGCGGCGACGATTAAGGAGCGCATGAGCTCGTACGGAGTGAGGGAGGGTGGACGCCTGACCCCTTGTCTAAGCCTTTCGGGCGCGAGTGCGCAAGACGGTTATGCGTGGCCTTACCGCACATTAACCAGGACGGCTCGCTTCCAGGTTCATGAGGCGACGCGGATTACGCGGAAGAGGCGCGGATCACGCGAATCGTCCCTGGTGCCGGCCGACTCTCCTCGCGCGGGAAAAAGCAGCTGCTTCTTGCTCCTGGGGAGGAGGGATCACAGCGCACGGAGCAATCCGCGTGATCCACCCCATGAACCTGGATGCCAGCCCGCCGAGGCCCAGCGCATGGACCTCCTGACGCGTACTCAGCCATGGTAGATTGGACGCCCGTCTCTGTCTCCTAACCGCGAGGCCCCATGACTCGCTCGATGCGCCTTACCACCGTTCTCGTCCTCGCCGCTCTTCCTACGGTCACAGGTGCGCAGGAAGGGTATCGGCAGCCGCCCGCGCCGATCGCCGCCATCCTCGACGCGCAGCAAACACCAGCGGTGTTCGTCAGCCCCGACCGAGGCTGGCTCCTGTTAGCGGAGCGCGCGTCGCTGCCGTCGATCGCGGAGTTGTCGGAGCCGGAGCTTCGCCTCGCGGGGCTGCGCATCAATCCGCGAACGGGAGGGCAATCGCGGGAAATGACCGGGACCGGGCTGCGTTTGCGAGCGATCGCGTCCGGAACCAGCGCGCCGTCCGAGCGTCGCATCGAGACGCCACCAGGTGCGCGCATCGGCGCCCCGCAGTGGTCGGAAGACTCGAAGCGTATTGCGTTCACGGTGACGTCGGACAGCATGGTGAGCCTCTGGATCGCCGACGTCGCCACGGGCAGCGCCCGTCGTGCCGACGCACCGTCGCTCAACGCGACGATCGGGTCGCCCTGCCGGTGGATCGACACCGCGCGCCTGGCGTGCAAGGTCATCCCATCGGACCGTGGTGCGGAGCCGACGCGATCGATCACGCCAACGGGTCCGGTCGTCCAGGAAGCATCCGGTCGCGCGGCACCGAACCGGACGTATCAGGATCTGCTCGAGACGCCCGCGGACGAGAGGCTGTTCGAGCACTACGCGACGAGTCGCATCGCGATCGTTTCCGCCGACGGGCCGGCACGACTCATTGGCGACGCGGGGATTCATCTTTCCGTGCAGCCGTCGCCCGATTCGCGCTACCTGCTGGTGACGACGTCGCACCGCCCCTTCTCCTACGTGGTTCCGGTTTTTCGCTTCCCGCAGCGCATCGAGGTCTGGGATCTCGAAGGCCGGATGGTGAAGCGAGTGACCGATCGTCCGCTCATCGAGGAGATGTCGATTGCGCGCGACGCGACGGTTCCCGGTCCGCGTGAGGCAACCTGGCGGCAGGATGCGCCGGCGACGCTCGTCTGGGTAGAAGCGCTCGACAACGGCGACCCCTCGCGCACGGCGGACCGTCGCGACCGTCTCGTGGCGCTGGCGGCGCCGTTCGACGGGGAGCCGCGCACCCTCATTGACGCTGGCTACCGGATCGATGATGTCGTGTGGGCGAGCGATCGTCTCGCGATCGTGTCCGAGGGATGGTGGAAGACGCGCCGCGAGCGCATCTCCGCGATCACGCCAGGCGCAGCGAGTGGGCCGCGCCTGCTGTTCGACCGCTCGTCGGAAGACCGCTACGGAGCGCCCGGCAGCTTCGTCACCGTGCCCGGTCCGTTAGGCACCCCTGTCCTGCTCACCACGCGCGACGGACGGTTCGCGTATCTCACCGGCGACGGCGCCTCCACCGACGGTGACCGTCCCTTCCTCGATCGGATCGAGCTCGCGACGGGCAAGACGACGCGTCTCTGGCGGTCCCAGGCGCCGTACTACGAGTCCGTCGTCACGGTGCTCGACGCGGATGCGCGTCGGGTGATCACCCGCCGGGAATCGGTCACGGAGGCCCCGAACTATTTCCTGCGCGATCTCCGCGCGAATCGGGTGACGGCGCTCACCGAGTTCAAGGATCCGGCGCCGCAGTTCGCCGGCGTCACCCGCGAGCTGATCAAGTACAAGCGCGCCGACGGAGTAGACCTCTCGGCCACGCTCTACCTGCCCGCCGGGTACGACCGGTCGCGCGGCCCACTTCCATTCCTCTTCTGGGCCTATCCGCAGGAATTCAAGACTGCCGCGGCGGCCGCCCAGGTGCGCGGATCCCCGTATCGGTTCGTGCGCCCGCAGGGCGCGTCGCACCTCTTCCTCCTGACGCAAGGCTACGGCGTGCTCGACGACCCGGCGATGCCGATCGTGGGAGAAGGGTCGGCCGAGCCTAACGACACGTACATCGACCAGCTCGTAGCGGGAGCGAAGGCGGCGGTGGATGAGGTCGTGCGCCGTGGCGTGGCGGATCGGGAGCGGATCGCCATCGGCGGTCACTCGTACGGCGCCTTCATGACGGCGAACCTGCTCGCGCATTCGGATCTCTTCCGGACGGGGATCGCGCGCAGCGGCGCCTACAACCGGACGCTGACCCCCTTCGGCTTCCAGGCCGAGGAGCGGGACTTCTGGAAGGCGCAGGACACGTACATGAAGATGTCGCCGTTCACCTACGCGCACCAAATCAACGAGCCGGTGCTGATGATCCACGGCGAGGCCGACAACAACTCGGGTACGTTCCCCGTCCAGTCGGACCGGATGTTCGCCGCGATCAAGGGGAATGGCGGAGTGGTGCGGTACGTTCTCCTCCCCTCCGAATCGCACGGCTATCGGGCCCGGGAGTCGGTGGGGCACGTGCTCTGGGAGATGGTCGAGTGGCTGGATCGGTACGTGAAGGAGCGGCAGCGCGCCAGCGCGCAGCCGTAGGAGTCAGGAGTCAGGAGTCAGGGGTGGAAAGGCGCGTCGCCGCTTCGCGGCAGACGCGCTCATCAGATGAGCAAACGGCCGCGCACCGCGCGGCCGTTTGCATATTTCCTTCCCTGATCCCTGACTCCTGACTCCTGACTCCTGACTCCTGACTTCCAGCTCCTAGACCTTCTTGTCCAGCTGTTCCGCGCGCTTCAGGTGTCCATCCACCGCGCCGCGGGCCTTCTGTAGCAGGGCCTTGAACTCGGCGTTCTGCGTCTTCTCGATCGCGTCGTCGATCTTGTCCAGCGCGTTCTTGTGCGCTTCGACCTGCTCGTCGATGTACTTGTCGTCGAAGTCGTTGCCGGCCGCTGCTTCATTCAGCTCGCGCATGTCCTCCTGATGATCCTCGAGGACATCCTCATCGGTCGCCGTCGTCGACAGTCCTAGACGCTGCGCGGCCTCCGCGACTTCGTTCTTCATCGTCGTGTGGTCCATCTCCATCTGGCGCGCGAACGCCTTGATCTCGGCATCCGTCGCCTTCGTCTTCGCGAGCGTGGCCGCCTCGACCTCACCCGTGTTCACCGTCTGGATGAAGGCCACCGCGTTCGCGTCGCTATACGCCTCGACGTTGCCGCCCACGGCGGTCGTGTCAGTCACGACCGCAGCGGTGTCGCGATCGGCGTACTCGGCATCCCGGCACGCCGAGAAGCCAAGCATCGTGACCGCCATCACACTGCCGAGAATCTTGTATTGGATCCGCATGTTCTCCCTCCGAATGATCTGGCCCCCGGACTCGGGTCTCGCGTCCGGACGGAAGGGGCTTTTGCAAGAACTGTGGAACCGTAGATGGAAGCGGGCGAAAGCGCCGGTGGATTAAAGCACTCCTGACGTTCCGGTCAGTCGCTTCGGAGGACGAACGAGAACACGCTGCCCCGCCCTGGTTCGCTCTCCACCGCGAGCGCGGAGCCGTGCGCCTCGACGACTCCGCGCGCGATCGCGAGACCCAGCCCCGCCCCGCCGCGCCGATAACGCCGCGCCTGCCAGAAGCGCTCGAACAGGTGCGGGAGCTCTTCGGGTGGAATGCCGACGCCCGTGTCCGATACCGAGCACACCACCGAGTCGGATCCCTGCCGCGTCACGCGAACCGTAACCGAGCCGCCCGCCGGCGTGAACCGCAGCGCGTTGCTGATGAGGTTCTCCAGAACCTGTGACAGCCGATCGCGGTCGCCGCGCACGGGAGGAACAGCGTGCTCGACCTTGCACTCGAGCGAGCGCCCCCCTTCCGTGGCCTGCAGACGAAACTGCTCGCAGACCTCGCCGGCCAGCGCCGCCACATCCAGCTCTCGCAGCTCGACGGTGAACGCTCCGCTCTCCATCCGCGACACGTCCAGCAGGTCCTCGATGAGCCGGTTCATGCTCGAGGCCGCGCGACGGATGACATCGAGCAATCGCCTGCGCTCGGGCTCTGCGAGCTCCACATCCGTCAGGAACGCGGCGCTCGATTGCACGGCATTCAGTGGCGCGCGCAAGTCGTGCGCGACGATGGCGAGCACCTCATCCCGCATGGCCAACGCGCTCTCCGCTCGCGAAAGCGCGTCGGTGAGCCGAACGTGCTCGGAGGCAAGCGCGCGTTGCGCCGCCTCGAGCTCCGTGGCGCCCCCATCCGGTGTGTGATGGTCAGCCGAAACGAACGGCCGGGGCGACGTCGTGTCACGAACGATGCGTTCGCCGTGCGGCTCGGGATTCATACGAGACGCTGACGCGGAGAGATCATCGACGACGGTGGTGCCGCGTGAATGATGGCATCACCTCGGAACCGGCGACGGGCCGGTGTGAAGGCGGGCAACGGCATCGTCGCCCTGAGGCGCTCCTTCGGTTGGGACCCGGGGCGCGGTGGGAAGTGCACTATGTTGCCAATGCAGACACACAAACGCAAGCGTTGTTGCGAGAGTGAACCCCGCCCGTTACCCAAAAGCGAACGGCCAGCGCGGGCTGGCCGTTTCACCTGGCTTTTGGCGTCAACCGCGGGAACGCTTGCGCCGGCGTGCCGCCGCCGCTTTCTGCTGACGCGCTTCACTCGGCTTCACGTAATGCCGCTTGCGCCGCAGATCCTGGAGCACACCCGCCCGCTGGACCTTCTTCTTGAAGGTCTTGAGCGCCCACTCGATACGGTCGACGTCGTCCAACTTCACTTCGACCACGCTGGATCCTCCTCCTCGCGGTACGGCCGCTCGCCGGCGTGCGAGTGACGCGCTCGCGCTCCATTCTGGCAGGTGACGTCGCTGGCAGGGTGGAACACGATGGGGGTCGCGCGAGACTGCGAGCCCCCGTCCCCACGGATGACGCGTGTCTGGCACCCGCGGTAATTGGCCAAAATATGGGATTTGCGGAGGGGGAGCAACATGAGACTAGGGGTCAGGAGTCAGGGGTCAGGGATCAGGGGGGTGTCAGGGTAATGGGTCAGGAGAGGCGATGGGCGTTCTCTCCTGCCACCCATACCCTGACCCCTGACTCCTGACTCCTGACCCCTAATTCCTGCCGCGGTCCCTCCGCACGACCACCTTCTTCCCCCGTATCGTCGTGTTCCGAAGGGCGCCGATGATCTCGTCGACCGCCTCGTCCGGCACTTCGACAAGCGAGAACCGGTCGGCGATGTCCACCGCACCGATCGCGCGCGCATCGATTCCCGCTTCGTTGGCGATCGCACCGACCAGATCGCCGGGGCGCATCCCCGCCTTTCGACCCAAGCCGATGTAGATGCGGGTCACATCGGCGTCGGCGAACGTCCGCTCCCGGCGCGGGCGACCCTCCGCGCGACTCGGCCGCGGCTTGCGCCCTTCACGCGCATCACGCGCTCGCCCTTCCGACGGTATCGACGCGACCGGCAGCTCTTCGACGGCTTCCGCATCGCGCGAGCTCCCGGCCGTGGTCTCATGCGCGAGCTTTACCGCCGCGGCGGCGACGTCCAGCACATCGAACTCCTCGGCCAGTGACTCGACGACGACGCGATGCTGCTCGAGGTCGCCGCCGAGCAGAGTTTCACGCAGTGAGCCCCGCAGAACCTCGAGGCGCCGCGCGCGCAGGTCCACGATCGTCGGCACCGTTTGGACCTGAATCTTCTGTCTCGTCAGGCGCTCGAAATTCCGCAGCAATCGGTGCTCGCGCGGCTCGGCCAGGGTGATCGCGACACCTTCCCGGCCCGCGCGCCCGGTGCGCCCGATGCGATGCAGGTAGGCATCCGGGGCGGAAGGCACATCGAAGTTCACGACGTGAGATACCGATTCGATGTCGAGCCCGCGCGCGGCGACATCGGTGGCGATGAGCAGCTCCGTCGCACCGTCCCGGAAACGTCGCATGACCCGGTCGCGTTGCTCCTGTGACAGCCCACCGTGCAGCGCTTCGGCGCGATATCCACGTCCGGCGAGCGTCTCGGTCAGCTCGTCGACTTCGGTCCGCGTGCGACAGAAAATGATGGCCGACGTCGGATTCTCCATGTCGAGCACGCGGCCGAGCGCGACCGGCTTGTGGCGACGCTGGACGATGTACGCGACCTGTCGAACGCGTGGGAGCTGGCCGGCGGTGGCACTCTGCCGATCGATCGCGATCCGTACCGGCTCACGCAGGTGACGCTCGGCGATCGAAGCGACCCGTCCCGCCATCGTCGCCGAGAAGAGCGCCGTCTGCCGCTCGGTGGGAAGCGCCTCGAGCACCGCCTCGAGATCCTCGGCGAAGCCCATGTCGAGCATTTCGTCCGCTTCGTCGAGCACGACGAACCGAACGCTGTCGAGGCGAATGGAGCCACGCCGCAGGTGATCGACGATGCGCCCGGGCGTGGCGACGATGACATCGACGCCGGCGCGCAGCGCCTTGAGCTGCACGCCGATCGCCTGGCCGCCGTACACCGGGAGCACGCGCGCGCCATACGACTTCCCATAGCGATGCACCGCCTCGGAGACCTGCATGGCGAGCTCGCGCGTAGGCACGAGAACGAGCGCGCGGATCGCGCGGGTGCGTCCCGTGTCGGGGGGGGCGGTGAAGATGCGCTCGAGCATGGGGAGCGCGAACGCGGCGGTCTTGCCGGTGCCCGTTGCCGCCTGTCCGAGGACGTCGCGTCCCTCGAGGAGAAGCGGAACCGCCTCACGCTGAATCGGCGTCGGCTCTTCGTACCCGAGGGTCGCGAGCGTCTCGACAACCGCGGGACGGAGCCCGAGGGCGGTGAAACCCTCGGTGACGTCGATGGTAGTGCCTGGTGATGTCATGGTGCGGATCTCTTCAGCAATCCGCATTCCTGCTTTCGTCGCGCTACGAGCCAGCTCGAACCGCAGACGGCCGCAGAGAACTGCGCCTACCACGGATTTTCACGGACAAGACACGGATACTTCGTCTCGCCTGGAGAGCTCCACGTGAGATCACGTCCACAAGCGGTATTGCCAACAGCTACGCGGGGGCAGATCCCGTTCTCGGAGACGATCCGTGCCGTCATCCGTGCTCATCCGTGGTGAATCACACTGCAGTTTGTTGCGGCCGTCTGCGGTTCGCTGCCTTGGCGCGAACGACTCAAGGTGTAACCGCTAACGAGAAGAGCAGGGTCCGCGGCGCACCGGGACCGATGTTGTTGTTCCCGTGCGACGTTGGGAAATACCGCTCGTCGAGCACGTTCTCGATGTTGAGCTGCGCGCGAAGGGATGGGCTCAGCGTTACGAATGCGGCGGCATCCACGCGGGTGAATCCGGGCAATGTGACCGTATTGTCGATCGCGGCGAACATGCGCGTCTGGTGGATCACGCCCACACCCGCACCCAGGCGCCGAACGACCTGATATCGGTTCCAGAGCGAGAACGTCTCGCGCGGAACGAGTGGAACGATTGCGCCGACCTCAGCGGACGATGTCTGACTCATGATCGTGGACTTCTGTGACGCGTAGCCGGCCGCGATCTGCCACGCCGCGGCAACATTTCCCGCGAGGCCGATCTCGTAGCCGGTGCTGCGCTGGCGTCCCGTTTGGACGAGGCGTGTCGTGCTGTTGGGATCGGGCGCCGCGGTATTCGTGCGATCGAGGCGATACCACGCGGCTGTCAGGGAGAGGGCCGGCCGGAGATCCCACTTGAGGCCGACCTCGCGATTGGTGAAGCCTTCGGGCTCGAGCGCGTGCGTCGTCGGAGTGAGGGAAGCGAACTGGTCGCCCGAGCCGGGCAGGTGCGACACGCTGTACGATCCGTAGATCGACACGGGCTCGACCGGCTTGTAGACGAGACCGACTCGTGGCGAGACCATCGCGTCGAGACGCGTGAGGTCTTCTCCACCACGATTGTCGTGAAAGTTCAGATCGAACCGATCGTACCGGACGCCGACGATCGCCTGCCAGTGCGAGCCGAGCGACAGCTGGTTCTGCGCGTAGAACGCGACGACATCCGCGTCCACGCGGTTGTTCGCGTCGGCGGGACGTTGCACGTACTCGACCGTGGGCGACACCGTCGGCGATGCGAACGGCACGAGCATGGACGTCGACGTCCCGTCGAAGAAGCCGGTCGCGCGATAGTTGTCGGAGCGCTGACTGCTCAGCTCCGCACCGACGAGGAACGTCTGCCGCAGCCGTCCGGAACCGATGGTGTACACCAGGTCGGTTTGATTGAAGAGGCTTCGCCGGTCCGTGCCATTGTTGTAGGCCGACAGACTCACCTCGGTGCCGGCGTCGCTCACCGCGCCAGGGAAGACGTTCTGGTAGAACTTGTCGTAGCGGACGATGCGGCTGCGATTGCGGAGCGACAGGGCTCCCCACTCGCGCTCGATCGTGGCGCTGCCGGCGTGCATGACGAGCCGGGAGCGGCTCGCGTTGGGGTCGCCGAAGAACGTCTCGATCGGTGCGGGAGCCGGTGCTCCCCGGAACGACGGAATGCCTCGGTTCACCGTGCGGCGGTCAGCGAAGTACTCGTAGGCGATCTTGAGCACGGTACTCCCGGCGAGGATCGTGGCGGTCGGATTCACGCCGTGCCGCTCCAGCTCGGTGGCATCGCGGAACAGGCGCGAGTCCTCGATCATCCCGTTGATCCGCCCGGCCACGGTGCGGCCGAAGCCGTCGCCGAGATCGACCGTGGCGCGCCGGTGGTCGAAGGAGCCTCCGACGAGCGCGAAGGCGCGCGTCGGCATCCACTTCGCCTCCTTCGTGACGCGATTGATCACACCACCGCCGCCGCCGCGGCCGAATACCATGGCGTTGGGACCTTTCAGCGCCTCGACGCGCTCGATGTTGTACAGGTCGCGGAAGTACTGTGCATCGTCGCGGACGCCATCGGCAAAGAAGTCCGCGGTCGTGCTCTGCCCCCGAATGGTGGGGGCGTCGCGATGTCCCTCCCCCTGCCCCATGGTGATCCCAGGCACGTAGCGGACGACGTCCGCCATGCCCTGCATCGCCTGGTCATCGATGAGGTCGCGCCCGAGCACGGTCATGGCCTGGGGCACGTCACGGATCTGGGCGTCGGTGCGTGTCGCGGTCGTGCTGCGGCGCGCGGTGTATCGCGCGCCGCGGGCCGCGTCCGCGGTGACGACCACCGGGGACAGCTCCCGCGTCACGCTGTCGTTCGCTGCTCCGCGCATAACGACCACCGTCTCGGCGTCCTCGAACCGCGCTTCGAAGGCGGTGCCGGCGAGCAGCGCGCGAAGCGCCGCCGGTGCGCTGAGCGAGCCGCGGATGGCGGTCGCCTGAACCGAGCCGACGCTCTGGTCGGACAGCTCGACGCGTAGCCCGGTTTGGCGGGTGAAGTCAGCGAGCGCATCGCGAAGTGGCTGGGCCGGAATGTCGATGCGGTAAACGCGGGTGGTATCGCTGCCCGCGGTCGAGGGGAGGCTGATGGCCACGGCGCGCTGGGCGGCGGCGGGCGAGACGGCCAGGGTTGAGGCCAGTGCGATGAGGATAGCGCGGCGCATCGGACAGTTGAGAATCGGTTTCAACTAGCGCGAACGCGTGATGGTATGCGCCAATCCCGACAATGTCAATCGGGATTCAACTGCGCAGGCGGTCGATGGCGTCCGGTCGTCGAGGCGGTCAGGGAAACGTCATTGCCTCCTCGATCACCTCGACGACCCCGACACCCCTCGGCTACCTCTCGTCCGTTGGAAGCCCGGCGTCCAGCCACGCACGCCAGCCGCCCACGAGGGGCCGCGCGTCGGGCCAGCCGGCCGCTCTCAGCTCGCGCGCCACACGGGCGCTCGTCGCTTCGTCCGGTCAGGCACAGTAGACCACCAGCGACCCGCGGCGGTCGAGCCCCAGCTCTCGCGCGGTCCGCACCGCATCGTTAGGCGAGAGCCTGATCGCCCCGCGTGCGATGCGGTCGTCCTGCTGCCAGTTGCGGTCGGCGCGCGCGTCGATGAGCTGAATGCTGTCACCGCGCTCGAGGCCCGCGCGCAGCTCCTCGATGGTCATCGGCGTCGCGTCACCGACAACGGGTGGTGCCTGGCTCGCGAGAGAGTGCTCGCGCCGAGCGTCCTCGGTCCTCCTTCCTCGTTGGTCGTTCGTGTCCCGCCTGAGCCAGACCGCGATCCCGCTCCCGTGCACGACCACTGACAGCAGCACCACCAGACACGTGATCGTGAAGAGCCCGGCCGCGCCCGGCATCCCCGCGAACACGGGGAGCAGCACCAGGAGGAGCGAGCTCAACCCGCGCGGACCCGCCCACGCGATGAGCCGCCGACTTCGCGCGTCCATACCCGCGCGCGCGAGCACGGGATAGAGCGTCGCTGTTCGTACGAACAACGCGATGGCGGCGAACGCGAGGGTACGTCCGTCGAGCACATCCAGCCCCATCCACAGCAACGAAGCGCCGAAGGCGACGAACGTCAGCAGCAGGAACATCTCCGCGGTCGCTTCCCCGTACTCGAGAAAGCAATCACACAACTCGAGGTCCTGCGCGGCGATCATCAACCCCGCCGCGAACGCCGCCAGAAATCCGCTGCCACCGACACGCTCGGCGAGCGCGAACGCCGTGAACGCGATGCCAAGCGCATAGAGCGACTCGTAGTCCCGGCGCACGCCGACCCGATCGCGAACGCGGACGAGGGCGGTGATGCCGATCCAGCCGACGACGGTCCCAATGAGCGGTCCCAGGAGAAAAAGCCCGGCCATGCTGCGCGCCAGGCTGCGCTCGACGGCACCGGGGGCGAGCGGGGCGAAGTGCATCGCGATGATGACGAGGGGCAGGAGCACGGCGTCGTTCATGCCGCTCTCCAGGCGCAGCGCGACACGTGCGGATTCCGGCAATCGTTGATGCCGGAGCACCGTGCGTAACAACACGGGATCGGTCGACGCGAGCGCAGCCCCGAGAATCGCCGCGTGCGCGAGACTCATCGACAGCAGCAGATGCGCGGTGCCGGCGATCACGGCCGCGACGATGAGCGTTCCGGGCCCGAGGACCAGCAGGGCGATCCCCCGCTGTTGCCGCAGCGCACCGGTATCGACGGAGATTGCATCGCTGAACAACACGAGCACGAGCGCCAGCACGGCAATGACGCGCAGCGCGGGCGAATCGTGGGCGACGTCGATGAGGCCGAGGCCCCAGGGGCCGAGACCGGCGCCGAGGGCGAGGAAGATCGCGACCTGTGGAAGGCCCGTGCGCTCCACGGCTCCCGAGAGCAGCGAGGAAACGACGATGACGATCCCGATGAGGGCGAGCAGCGCCGCGAAGTCTTCCACGGGACACAATGTAGCGCGCGCCGCCGTAAGGCGTTGCTGGCTGCGCATTGCTCCCGGGTCTAGATTGGGCTCCCCGTGTCCTCCGACTTCGTCACCCAGCTTCAGTCCTCCCTCGGCACCGCCTATCTGATCGAGCGCGAGCTCGGCGGTGGTGGGATGTCGCGCGTCTTCCTGGCCATGGAAAACCGCCTGCGCCGGCGGGTGGTCGTGAAGGTGCTGGCCGGAGAGCTGGCCGCCGGGATCAACGCCGAGCGGTTCGAGCGGGAGATTCAAGTCGCCGCATCGCTCCAGCAGGCCAACATCGTTCCCGTCCTCTCGGCCGGGGACACGAACGGAATTCCCTGGTACACGATGCCCTTCGTCGAGGGGCAATCACTCCGCGCGCGTCTCGATGCCGGCGGCGCGCTGCCGCTCGCCGATGTCATGGGCATCCTGCGGGATGTCGCCCGCGCGCTGGAGTTCGCTCACGCCCGGGGCGTCGTGCACCGGGATATCAAGCCCGACAACGTGCTCCTCTCGGGCGGGACCGCGGTCGTCACGGATTTCGGGATCGCCAAGGCCCTCTCGGCGTCTCGTGAGGCGCCGGGCGGAACGCTCACGCAGATCGGCATGTCGTTAGGAACGCCGGCATACATGGCGCCCGAGCAGGCGGCCGGCGACCCGACGATCGACCATCGCGCCGATCTGTACGCGCTGGGCTGCCTGGCCTACGAGCTGCTCGCGGGGCACACGCCCTTTCACGATCGGTCGCCGCAGCGGATGCTCGCGGCGCATATCACCGAAGCGCCGCGACCGATCCACGAGCTGCGACCGGATGCCCCCGCGTCGCTGAGCGATCTCGTCATGCGGCTGCTCGAGAAGGACCCCGCCGACCGGCCCGCGTCGGCCGCCGACGTCGGCCGGACGCTCGAGGCGACGGCGACGGGGGACACGCTCGCGGCAATGCCGGGGATGTTGCTCGGCCGTCCCGGAGCGTGGAAACGCGCGCTCGCGGCCTACGTGATCGCCTTCGCCATTGTCGCGCTCCTCGCGCGGGCCGCGGTCACGGGGATCGGCTTGCCCGACTGGGTGTTCACTGGCGCGTTGATCGTCATGGCGCTCGGGCTGCCGGTGATCATCGCCACGGCGTACATGCATCGCGTGTCCCGCCGCCTCGCGACGATGACGCCTCGGCTGACGACGAGTGGCGGCATCGCCCAGCCCAAGGGTGTCGAGGCGATCGCCGTGAGGGCCGGGCATCACTTTACCTGGCGCCGTGCCGCGCTCGGCGGAGCGTACACGCTCGCCGCGTTCGTCCTCGCCGTCGGCGTGTTCATGGCGCTGCGCGCGTTAGGCATCGGGCCGGCCGGGTCGCTGCTGGCGGCCGGGAAGCTGAGCGACGACGATCGCATCCTCGTTGCCGACTTTCGCGTCACCGGTGCCGACTCCTCGCTCGGGCACATTGCGTCGGAGGCGGTTCGCACGGAGCTCGGTCAGTCGAAAGCCGTGTCGGTCGTGCCGACGAGCGCCGTCACGGCCGCGCTCCGGCGCATGGAGCGCCCCACGAACGCGCGCGTGGATCTCCCGCTCGCGCGCGAAGTCGCGGTTCGCGAGGGCATCGAGGCGGTCCTGCATGGAGAGATCAGCGCGGTGGGAGAGGGCTTTCTCATCGTGCTGCGTCTGAGCGCCGCCGAGAGCGGGGACGAGCTCGCGGTGTTCCGCGAGACGGCCGACTCGCCACGCGACCTCATTCCCGCGCTCGATGAGCTGTCACGCGAGCTGCGCGGCCGGATCGGGGAATCGCTGAAGACGGTGCGGGCGGCACCGCCGTTGGCGCAGGTGACGACGTCTTCGCTCGACGCGCTGCGCAAGTACGTGGCGGGAGCGCGCGCCATGGACGTGGAAGGCGACTACCCGCGTGCGATCTCGCTCCTCCAGCAAGCGGTGCAGGTCGACACGGCCTTCGCCATGGCGTACCGGAAGCTCGGCGTCGCCCATCGCAACAGCGGTATCGGCCCGTTAGGCTCGGCCGACACCGCGCTGAATCGCGCATTTCGCTTTCGCGATCGGCTGACGGACCGCGAGCGCCTGCTCACGGAGGGCTCCTATTACGGCAGCGGTCGCGTCATCGACCGACAGCGCTCGGCGGCCGCCTACGAGCAGTTGCTCGAGATCGATCCGACGAACAGCGCGGCGCTGAACAATCTCGGCAACATCTATCGCAGTCGCCGGGAGTTCGCGAAGGCGGAAGCCGTCTATCGCCGGGCGGTTGCCTCGGGACAGGCCACGTCCATCTCGTACGGGAATCTCCAGACGACGTTGTTCGATCAGGGCAAGATCGCGGCGCAGGACTCGGTATTCACCGAGATGAAACGTCTCTACCCGAACATCCCGGGCCTGTCGCTCAATGCAACGCCCCGGCTCTACCACGAGGGCAAGTACGACTCCATCCGCATACTCACCCAGCGGGAACGCGCGTCGACCGATGCACAGGGGCGCATCGCCGCCCTGTCCATCGCGTCCGATCTCGCGGCGGTGCAGGGCCGGCTCCGCGAGAGCTTGCAGCTTCTCGCCGAGGAGCGAAAGCTCATGGAAGCCCGCGGCGTTCCGCCGCTGGCGATTTACGATTCGCTGATGGTTGCCGCGGATGACATCTGGCTGCGCGAGCAGCCGGAGGCCGGTGTCCGCCGACTGGACGCCGCGCTCGCGCGAACCCCGATGTCGTCGCTCGATCTCGAGCGGCGGCCGTACTTCGATGTCATCGCGCTGAACGCGATCGCCGGCCGCACGCAGGAGGCGCGCGCGATGCTCGCCCGGTACGACGCCGAAGTGAGGGACACCGCCGTCCGACGCATGCGAGAGCCGGGTCGACACACCATGCTCGGCCTGATTGCCTTGGGCGAGAATCGTCCCGCCGATGCGATCACCGAGTTCCGGCTCGGCGACAGCTACCCGGACGGGCCGGTGAGCGATTGCAGCATTTGCCTGGACCCGATTCTGGGCCTGGCGTATGAGAGGGCGGGCATGGCCGACTCCGCCATCGCCGCGTACGAGCGTTACATCCAGGCGCCGAAGTGGGGTCGGTTGTCGCGCAGCCTCGATGGTACCTGGCTCGCGTCGACCCTCCGGCGGCTCGGCGCGCTGTACGAGGAGCAGGGAGACGCAGGAAAGGCGAGCGAGTATTACACCCGGTTCGTCACCTTGTGGAAAGACGCCGATCCCGATCTGCAACCGCGCGTCGCCGAAGTGCGACGACGGCTGGAACGGTTGCGGGTGCGAGAACAATAGGGACGGAGAGGTCGTGGAGGACGTCGAGGTAAGCGACGTTCCTCGATACCCTCGATCACCTCGACGACCTCGACGACCGTGAGCTCCACCTCCCGCGTTCTGCTCGCCCTCGTCGCCGGCCTCCTCGCGGGCGCCGCGATCGCCGCGCTGGACTCGCCTGAGGCGCGGTCGGTCGCGGCGGTCATCGAGCCCATCGGGACGCTCTGGGTGCGGGCGCTCCAGATGGTGCTCATTCCACTCGTCCTGTCGCTCCTCGTCACCGGCATCGTCGCCACCGTCGACACCGGCGCCACCGGCCGGCTGGGGGCCGCCGCCCTCGGTGTCTTCCTCGCGCTCCTCGCTGGGACCGCACTCGTGAGCGCCCTGGTCGCGACACCACTCGTCGCTCGCATTCCCGTCGATCCGGAAACCACCGCGCTCATGCGGTCGACCATGGACAGCTCCGTGGTCGCGACTGTGCGCCAACTCCCGAAGTTCTCCGATCTCCTCGTCAGCGTCGTTCCGGCGAATCCCATTCGCGCCGCGACCGATGGCGCGATGCTGCCCCTCGTGACCTTCGCGATTCTCTTCGGGCTCGCGCTGGCGCGTATCGGTGTCGAGCGGCGCGATGCGGTGGCGCACGTCTTTCGCGCGATCGCCGACGCGATGACGGTGATCGTCGGCTGGTTGATCGCGGTGGCGCCGCTCGGCGTGTTCGCGCTCGCGATGACGCTCGTCGTTCGCACCGGCCTCGGGGCAGTGCGCGCGCTGGCGCTGTACATCGCGCTGATCAGCGGCGTCATTATTCTCGTGACGCTCCTGCTGTACGGCATCGCGGTCTCCGTGGGACGTCAGCCGCTGGCTCGCTTCGCGCGAGCGCTCGTTCCGCCTCAGGCGATCGCCTTCAGCGCGCGGTCATCGCTCGCCGCGCTGCCCGCGATGGTGGAATCGGCGCGTACCCGATTGGGATTCCCCGCCTCGGTGACGAGCTTCGTGCTACCGCTCGCCGTCACGACGCTGCGCCTGTCGACGCCGATCATGTGGAGCGTGGCGATTCCCTTTCTGGCGAGACTCTACGGAATCGCGATCGCACCCGAGCAGTTCGTCCTGCTGCTCGGCACCAGCATTCTCATGAGCTTCAGCGTTCCGGGGCTGCCGAGCGCGAGCATTTTTCTGATGGGTCCCTTTCTCACGGGACTCGGGATCCCGATCGAAGCCATCGGACTGCTCATCGCAGCCGATTCGATTCCCGATCTGTTCAAGGGCGTGTTGAACGTCACGGGGCACATGACGTCGGCGGCGGTGGTGGTGGCGAGAACGGGCAGGGAACAGGCGCTGGAGAAGCGCTAAGGGCGCTGGAGAAGCGCTGGGGTGGCACAGGCGAAGTTCCAGCGCTCTTCCAGCGCTCTTCCACCGCACTCTCCGAACCATTATCCTCTCCCTCGGCCGGTCCCGGGCGGCCCACGGTCCGCGTAAAGAGTTCAACTCACCCGATGCTGGCGATAGTCAGAAAACCCTGACTTCCAGCCCGAGAGCCGCGGACGCCGGGCATTCATGGAAGAAAGGGGTGTCTCCATGTCCATGGCCCAACTACCGGACCGCGCGTCGCTCGAGTTCCTGAAGAAGCGCGCGAAGGTGCTCCTCCTCGAGCTGCGCCAGCGAGACCCACGAGCGAAGCTCGCCGACGCGCAGCTCGCCATCGCACGCGAGTACGGCTTCCCGAGCTGGCGCGCGTTGAAGGCCGAAATCGATCGACGCCGGGCGCCAATCCTCACGTCGTTCTTCGCTGCCTGTCACACCGGAGAGGTCGCGACGCTTCGCGATCTCCTGACCCGTGAGTCCGGTCTCGTGCGGGAGCGCACGCCGGAAGGCAGGAGCGGTTTGCATCTCGCAGTGGCGCACGTCGACGCCGTGCGCCTTCTACTCGAGCACCGCGCCGATCCCAACGCACGCGATGCAGGGGACAACGCATACCCGCTGCACTTCGCGGTTGGTCCAGGCCGAGTCGAGGTCGTGCGCGCTCTGCTCGACGCGGGCGGCGACGTGCACGGTGTGGGCGATGCACACCAGCTCGAGGTCATCGGATGGGCGACCTGCTTCGGCCCGACCATTCCGACCGACGTTCTCGCGCTGCTACTCGAACGCGGCGCGCGACATCACATCTTCTCGGCCATTGCCGCGCGCGACCTCGACGCAATCCAGAAGCTGGTCGAGGAGACTCCCGACGCGCTCCTGCGGCGCCTGTCCCCCACCGAGAACCGCCAGACCGCACTCCATTACGTGATCGCGCCGCCCGACGGGCTGCTCGGCGGCGGGTTCAGGACGGGAGATCACTATGCGATACTGGACCTGTTGATCGAGCTCGGTGCCGATCTCGACGCCGAGGATGACAAAGGGCGCACTCCGCTGGCGGTCGCGATGCTGCGCGGCGACGCGCAGGCAATGCGACGCCTCAAGGCTGCCGGAGCGAAAGAGCCTGGACGCGAGCGAGTGTCGGAAGTCCACGCGCGAGGCACCGCGCTCGTTCACAGCGTAACGACGGTACACCCGATGATCCGTGTACCGAACGTCCGAGAGACGGTCGAGTGGTATCGGGCGATCGGGTTCGCGCTCGAGGGAGCGCACGAGATCGACACCGAAGCGGCATGGGCGGGAGTGTCGCTCGGAGGCGCCTACCTCATGTTCGTGCCGAGAGGGTCAGCGAGCGCGGAGCGCGAGGTGAGCTTCTGGCTCCGGACGAATCGCATCGATGACCTCTACGATGCCCTCAAGCAGCGGCAGCTGGATCGTGCACGAGCGGTCCTCGCCGGAGAGACTCCGGCGATTCCGGAGGCACGCTTCACCGGCGACATCCACGAGACCTTCTACGGTCAACGCGAGTTCTCGATCGTCGATCTCAATGGGTACGAGCTGAACTTCGCTCAGCCGGTGACGGCCTAACGGGTTACGGGGCCGCGACCATCGTTCGCTGGGCCCCCTCTACCGCGGGTCTCCGCTCGCCGACTTGCTGCCGCCACATGGCGTAATACAGTCCAGTGAGCTCGAGCAGCTCCTCGTGGCGGCCGGTCTCGATCACGCGGCCGCGCTCGAGGACGTAGATCCGGTCGGCGTGCATCACGGTCGAGAGGCGGTGCGCGATCAACACCGTGATCACGTTGGACGTCGTCGCCACGGAGCGCATGGTCCGGCTGATCTCCTCCTCGGTGAGCGAGTCGAGCGACGAGGTCGCCTCATCGAACACCAGGAGATGCGGCTTTCGGAGCAGCGCCCGAGCGATGGCGAGGCGCTGCTTCTCGCCCCCGGAGATCTTCATACCTCCTTCCCCAATGACGGTGTCGAGTCCGCGGTCGGCGCGGCGCAGCAGCCCGTCCGCCGCCGCCTGATGCAGCACCGCCAGGCAGTCGGCGTCGCTCGCACCCGGACGCGCGAACAGGAGGTTCTCTCGAATCGATCCCGAGAAGAGCTGCGTCTCCTGCGTCACGAGGCCGATCCGCTCGCGCAGGCGATCGAGGTTCACGCGCGTGCTCTCGACACCGTTGTAGAGAATGCGACCCTCTTTCGGCGAATACAGTCCGACGAGGAGCTTGACGAGGGTGCTCTTCCCGGCGCCTGACGGACCGACGAACGCCACCGTTTCTCCGCGCTGCACGCGGAAGCTCACATCGGTGAGCGCCGGAGTGGACGCCGTTTGATGGGTGAAGGTGACGCGATCGAACTCGAGCACGCGCAGGTCATCGACAGGAACCGGCGATGTCGGCTTCGGGTCGGGGGGCGTGCTCAGGATCTGCTCGAAGTTGGCCAGCGATGCCTCGGTTTCCCGGTAGATGTTGATGACGTTCCCCATCTCCTGAAGTGGTCCGAAGATGAAGAACGAGTAGATGAGCAGAGAGAAGAACTGCCCGACGGTGATTTCCTGCGTGAAGATCAGATAGAGCATGAGCAGCAGGATCATCGTCCGCACGAAGTTGACCGCGGTGCCCTGCACGAAGCTGAGACTGCGGATGTAGCGGACCTTCCGCAGCTCGAGCTTGAGAATCTTTTCGGTCGTCGCGGTCAGCCGCGCGACTTCCTGGTCGGCGAGACCCAGGCTCTTCACCAGCTCGATGTTACGCAGCGACTCGGTCGTCGCGCCGGCCAGCGCGGTCGTTTCGGCGACGATCTGCTTCTGGAGCACCTTGATCTTGCGGCTCAGCACCGAGCTCAACCCGCCGAGGATCGGAATCGTCGCGAGGTAGGCTGGTGCGATCGACCAGTGCGCATTGAACGCGTAGATCATCACGAACACGACGCCGACCAGCGTGGTGAACATGATGTTCACGAACGCCGCGATGAAACGCTCGACGTCGGAGCGCACCTTCTGGAGCTTGCCGAGCGTTTCGCCGCTGCGCTGATCCTCGAAGACCTGGAACGGAAGGGCGAGCGAGTGGCGGATGCCGTCGGAGTACAGGTCGACGCCGACGCGCTGCGTGATGACGTTGACGAAGTAGTCCTGGAAGTTCTTCGCGACGCGGGAGACGAACGCGACGCCTACCGCCGCCGCCAGCAGCAACCCGACGCCGCGGAAGAACTCGCGGGTGGTGTGCTCGCGGAACTTCGTCGCGTAGTCGTCGATGATGTGCCGGAAGATCAGCGGATCCAGCAGGGAGAAGATCTGATTGATCGCGGCGAGAGCCAGGGCGAGAACGACGATGCCCGAGTAGCGGCGGAGATAGCTAAACAGAAGGCGCATGGGGTGTAGGCTATTGGACGTGCGTCACAAACGCAAAACCGCGACGGAACGTTCGGTGGCACGTCCCCTGCCGCACAGTGGTCGCGATTCAGATGTCTTCCTCAACCACGGTTCGACCCATGACTTCAGTCTCTCATCGCGGTGCACGCCTTACGATTGCCGTGTTCGCGTCCACACTCGTCGCGAGCGGATGCTCGAGTCTGAGCCGCACCGAAAAGGGCGCGATCATCGGGGCCGGCGCCGGCGGGGCGATCGGCGGCGTCATCGGCAATCAGACCGGCTCGACCACGCGCGGCGCGATCATCGGCGCCGTGGTGGGCGGCGTCGTCGGTGGCGTCATTGGACGGCAGATGGACAAGCAGGCCGACGAGCTCGCGCAAAACATCCCCGGGGCGAAGGTCGAGCGCGTCGGAGAGGGCATTCACGTCACCTTCGAATCGGGATTGCTCTTCGACTTCGATTCGGACCGCGTGCGTCAGGAGGCAGCGACGAATCTGCGGAACCTCGCATCGAGTCTCGGCGAGTATCCGAACACCGACCTGCTGATCGTCGGTCACACCGATTCGGACGGCCCCGATTCGTACAACTGGAATCTCTCCGAGCGGAGAGCGACGTCGGCAGCCAATTACCTTGCGGCCCAAGGTGTTGCGCGTACACGCCTCCGCACGGCTGGACGGGGTGAAACCGAGCCCCTGGCGACGAACGATACCGACGCCGGACGGCAACAGAACCGCCGGGTCGAAGTGGCGATTTTCGCGAGCGAGGCGTACCGTAATCAATTGAAGCGACAATACGCGCAGTAGCCTCGGGAACGCGCCGACGGTTCGAGGGCGGGAACACATGAGGGAAACAGCGCATCAAGCAACGGTGGATCGATCACCCGACTATGCGGGTGAGCGGGATCGTCCCGACGAGGACATCGGCGCGCAGCGCTTGTTCGCGGGCCCCGGTGAGATGCGCGCGCTCTGCCGTCAGCTCGATTGGTCGCGCACGCCCCTCGGTCCCGTCTCCACGTGGCCACTGAGTCTCCGCACGACGGTCGCGACGCTGCTCGCGTCCCGTCACCCGATGTTCCTCTTTTGGGGACCGGATCTCGTTCAGTTCTACAACGATGCTTACCGGCCAAGCCTTGCCGAAGGAGGCCGCCATCCGCGCGCGCTGGGCATGCGCGGCACCGAGTTCTGGACGGAGATCTGGGACATCATCGGACCGCAGATCGCTCAGGTGCTGGCGGGGGGCGAGGCGACCTGGCACGAGGATCATCTGGTGCCGATCGAGCGAAACGGGCGGATCGAGGAAGTCTATTGGACCTACAGCTATGGTCCCGCCTTCGCCGATGACGGTAGCGTTGGCGGGGTGCTCGTCGTGTGTCAGGAGACCACGGCGCGCGTGCTCACCGAGCGTCGACTTCAGACGCTCAACCGGGAGCTCGAGGTCGAGCGCTCGCGCCTGGCATACACGTTCCAGCAGGCGCCAGCATTCCTCGCGATCCTCCGGGGACGCCAACTCACATTCGAGATGGTGAACGAGGCGTACAAGCAGCTCGTCGGACATCGCGAGCTGGTTGGACGCGATCTCTTCGAGGCACTTCCGGAGGCGCGCGGCCAGGGGTTCGAGGCGATACTCGACCGCGTGGTCGCGACGGGGGAGCCGTTCGTCGGTCGGGAGATGCCGATCATGCTTTCGCGCGCTCCCGGCGGCCCTCCCGAGGAACGCATTCTCGACTTCGTGTATTTCCCGCTCGTCGAGGCCGACGGGAGCCGATCGGGCATCATCGCTCATGGCGTCGATGTCACGGACCACGTGCGCGCCCGTCGCGACGTCGAGCGGCTGCTCCTCGAGAGCGAACGTGCGAGGAGCGAGGCGGAAGAAGCACGGGCGGAAGCCGACGCCGCGAACCGCGCGAAGGGCGAGTTCCTCGCGGTGATGTCGCATGAGCTGCGCACCCCGCTGAACGCCATCGGCGGCTATGCGGAGCTCATGGAGATGGGCATCCGCGGTCCCCTCAACGACCAACAGCTTGCCGATCTCCACCGCATCCAGCAAAGCCAGAAGCACCTGCTTGGTTTGATCAACCAGGTTCTGAACTACACCCGCGTCGAGAGCGGAGCGGTCCGGTACACCGTCGAGGACGTGCCCGTCGCCGAGGCATTAGCGGCCGCCGAGGCGCTCGTCGCCCCACAGGTTCGCGCCCAACGGCTCACGTTTGCGGTCGTCGACTGCGATCGGGCCATTGTCGCCCGAGCCGATCGGGAGAAGTTGCAGCAGATCCTGCTGAATCTGCTCGCGAACGCGATCAAGTTCACGGACGCTGGTGGTGAGGTACGGGTCGGCTGCCAGACCGCGGACCGCACCGTCGCGATCACGGTCGGCGACACCGGAGTTGGGATCGCCGCGGACAAGCTGGCGTCGGTGTTCGAGCCCTTCGTGCAGGTCGATCAGCGATTCGCCCGCGAGCATGGTGGCGTCGGGCTCGGGCTCGCGATCAGCCGCGATCTCGCGCGCGGCATGGGCGGAGACCTAACGGCTCGAAGCGCGCTCGGGGTCGGCAGCACCTTCACGCTCACGCTTCCCCGAGCGTAGCCCGTCAGCCCGCGAGCGGGGGGCGAAGCTCGATACCGCTCGCTGCCTCGTCCACTCGCCTGATGTAGCGACCGGCGGATTCGTCGGCGGCACGGCTGGGAATCACGAACTGCGCATCGTCGGGTTGAAGCTTCGAGCGTTGCGGGCCCTCATCGACCATGAGGTCGCCGCCCTTTGCTTGCACCGCGCGCTCGAATCGCTCCACCGCCTCGAGGAGGCTCACGAGATCCTCGCTCGACTCTTCCCCCGTCAGCACGACCCCACGGTCGGACAGCCGCGCCGCGATGTCGAGCGCGACTCGCTCGCGCTCATTGTGGCGCTCGTCGCCCCGGTCCTGCTCTATCGCGTCAGTCATGGTCGCTCCCTGAGGGGTTCGTTGAATCACGGAGGATAGCGGCGCAAGCCCGGTGCCGCGCCGTTGGCGCGGCTGTCCGGCCCGCAACGAGGTCGGGTGGAGAACGTGGTCCATTCTCTGCACCAGAGCCTCCATATGCCGACTTCGGCCGACTGTCCCCTCGCCAGCGTCCTCGCCGCCCGCCTCCGCGCCGAGCGCGAGGAGCTGACCAGGCGGTGGCTGGATCGGATCGCCGCCCGGGTGTCGATCGATGCGACGCGTGTGTTTCCCAGCGCCGATCTGCTGGACCACGTTCCGCTGCTCATCGATGGGATCGCCGCCTATCTCGAGAACCCCGCCGAGGGAATCGCCGGCGACATACCGGTCATCGGCAAGGCCACCGAGCTCGGCGAGCTGCGACATCAGCAGGGATTCGACGCGTACGAGATCTTCAAGGAATACGAGATACTTGGCGGCGTGCTGTTCAGCTTTCTCTCACGCATTGTCGATGGGATCGAGCAGCCCTGCACCCGCAGCGAGCTGCTCAACTGCGCACACCGGCTCTTCCATGCGGTCACGCTCATCCAGCAGGTGACGACGATGCACTTCCTCCGCCGAACCAACGAGCAGGTTCGTGAGCGCGAGGAGCGCCTTCGCGGCTTCAACCGAATGGTCTCGCACGAGCTCAAGACGCGAGTCGGAGCGATCAAGGGTGCGCATGCGCTCCTCGGAGAGTCGTGGCTCGAGCCGGCCAAGCGCGAGCGGTTCCTCCACATGATCGGCGAGAACGTGGAGGGCATCGACGCAACCCTCGGCAATCTCCTCGTGCTCTCGAGGCTCGAGAACCGGGTCCGCCAGCATCGCCACGTGCGTCTGCCGCAGGCTGTCGCGGAAGTGGTGCGTCAGCTTCGCGAAATGGCGCGCGCGAGCAGTGTCAGCGTGACGGTGGTGGAGGAGCTCCCGAACGTCGAAGTCGATGCCGCCGCCATCGAGCTGAGTTTGACCAACTACATCTCGAACGCCATCAAGTACGCCGACCCGGAGAAGCTGAACCGCACCGTCGAGATTCACGGTCGTGTCGAGCGGCCTGACGATGCCACCGGCGAGACGCTCGTCGTCGAAGTGCGCGACAACGGCCTGGGCGTACCCGAGGACGCGAAGGAGAAGCTGTTTCAGCGGTTCTTTCGCGCCGATGACCCCACGATTACGGGCATCGAGGGAACCGGCCTCGGCCTGAGTATCGTGCGTGAAACGGTGGAAGGAATCGGCGGCCGCGCGTGGGTCGAGTCGGGCACCGAGGAGGGGTCGGTCTTCGCGTTCGCGATTCCGTGTCGGCGCGGGGAAACCCGAACGCCAGAGACTTCCGAGCTCAGAATTCCGAATTGGGAATCCAGAACCCGCTGACGCCGGCGCCGCTAATCCTTGTGTCGGTAGGTAATCCGGCCGCGCGTGAGGTCGTAGGGCGACACTTCTACGGTCACACGATCGCCGGCGAGAATGCGGACCTTGAACTTGCGGATCTTCCCCGCCGTGGTCGCCAGCAGCCGATGGCCGTTCTGCAAATCGACTCGAAAGGTGGCATTCGGGAGCACGTCGGAGACGACCCCTTCGAGCTCTATGGTGTCTTGTTTCATTTGATTACCTCCGTTGAGAGGAACGCGGAACGAGGAACGAGGAAGTCCTCCAGGACCTCTTGCCCGGTCGGCTTCCTCGTTCCTCCTTCCTCGTTCCTCAGTAAGCCTACGTAGACCGCCATTTCCGCGCAAAAGGCCAGCGGAAGCACCGGCAAGCGCGTATCTCTACGGGTACGCTTCCTCTTCTCGTTCCGCGTTCCTCATGCTCTTCCTGGAGAACCTCGCAATGCCCGCGATGTTGTCACGTGCGCTCCGTGCAGGCACCGCCGTCCTCGTGCTCACGGCCTCACTCGCTGCCCAGGCGGCACCCCAGAAGCTCACGAGCCCGAGCGCGCACTTCGGCCACGAGATCGGGGCCGACTACGTGCTTCCGGACTACACGCAGTTCCTGGCCTACTGGCAGACGCTCGCCCGCGAGTCCGATCGCATGATCCTCGACACCATCGGCGTGACCGCCGAAGGGCGACCGCAGCTCATGGCGATCGTGACCTCGCCGGCGAATCACCAGCGTCTCGATCGCTACAAGGACATCGCGCGCCGGCTCGCGCTCGCCGAGGGGGTGAGTGATGAGGAAGCACGACGCCTCGCCGCAGAGGGCAAGGCGGTGGTCTGGATCGACGGCGGACTCCACGCCACCGAAGTACTTGGTGCGCAGCAGCTGACCGAGACGGTATGGCAGCTGGTGAGCGGCACCGATGCCGAGACGATGCGCTTCCTGGACGACGTCATCGTGCTCGCGGTGCACGCGAACCCCGACGGCATGGAGCTCGTCTCCGACTGGTACATGCGGATCCCCGAGAAGACCAAGCGCTCCACGTCGGGGATTCCGCGCCTCTATCAGAAGTACATCGGGCACGACAACAACCGTGACTTCTACATGGTCACGCAGCCGGAGTCGGAGAACATGGCGCGCGTGCTGTTCCGCGAGTGGTTCCCGCAGATCATGTACAACCACCACCAGACCGGTCCCTCGGGGACGGTGTTGTTCGCGCCCCCGTTCCGTGATCCGTTCAACTATTTCTATGATCCTCTCGTCGTCACCGGGATCGACCTGGTCGGCGCCTCGATGCACAATCGGTTCGTGGTCGAGGGGAAGCCAGGGGCGACGACCCGGCGAGGCGCAAACTACTCGACGTGGTGGAATGGCGGCCTCCGCACCACCGTCTACTTCCACAACATGATCGGGCTGCTCACGGAGACCATCGGCAACCCGACACCGATCGAGATTCCCTTCCTTCCACAGCGGCAGCTCGCGAGCAGCGATCTCGTGGCGCCGGTGCCGCCGGGTCCATGGAAGTTCCGTCAGTCGGTGGACTATTCGGTGACCGCCAACAAGGCGGTGCTCGACGTCGCCTCCCGGCATCGCGAGCAGTTCCTCTACAACATCTACAAGATGGGGCGCAACTCCATCGAGCGCGGAAGCAGCGATCACTGGACCGTCACCCCATCCGACATCGAGCGGGTGCGCGTGGCGGCGACGCGTGCCGACGGTGCGCAGGGCGATCAGGCGACGCGCCCCGACGCACAGCGCGGCGGCGGCATTGGCGCCCGCGGGCTGCCCATGCAGTACTGGCGGACGCTGCGCGCGCCCGACCAGCGTGATCCCCGCGGGTACGTCCTTCCCGCCGACCAGCCGGACTTTCCAACCGCGACGAAGTTCGTCAACGCGCTGATCAAGGTCGGGGTGAGGGTGCATCGCGCGACGGCGGCCTTCAGCGCTGGCGGGAAGACCTATCCGGCCGGATCGTACGTCGTGAAGACGGCCCAGGCGTTCCGGCCGCACGTCCTCGACATGTTCGAGCCACAGGATCACCCTAACGATTTCCAGTACCCGGGCGGCCCGCCCATCCCACCGTACGACAACGCGGGATGGACGCTCGCCTACCAAATGGGGATCGAGTTCGATCGAATCCTCGACGGCTTCGACGGTCCCTTGACACCGATCGACGGAATGGCCACCCCGCCGGCGGGGCGCATCACGGGGGTCGCCAACGCATCGGCCTACGTCATCGATCACCGCGTGAACGATGCCGCGCTCGTCGTCAACCGGCTGCTGAAGGCCGGGCACGAAGTCTCGTGGCTCGCCGACGGGCGCTTTCTGGTCGCGTCGCGATCCAATACGCGAGCACTCCTGCAGCAGCTCGCGACCCAGACCGGCGTGAGCTTCGAAGGGGTACGCATGCGCGCACCCGGCGATGCGCGGCGGGTCCGGCAGCCGCGCGTGGCGCTGTGGGACACGTACGGCGGCTCGATGCCTTCCGGATGGGTACGCTGGCTTCTCGAGCGGTATGAATTCCCGCATGAGGTCGTCTTCACGCCGCAGCTCGACACGGGAGCGCTCCGCACGAAGTACGACGTCATCATCTTCGTTGACGGTGCCATTCCCGAGCGCGACGGTGGCCAGCAGGGTGGGTTCGGCGGCGGATCGCTCGACACGGCGACGGTGCCCGCCGAGTGGCGCGCGCGGATGGGTCGGGTAACGGTGGCGAAGACGGTGCCGCAGCTGCGCCGCTTCCTCGAGGAAGGGGGCACGATCCTCACCATTGGCAGCTCGACCAATCTCGCGAAGCACCTCGGTCTTCCGATCACGAGCGCGCTCGTCGAACAGCGTGAAGGGCGCGAGCAGCCACTTCCGCGTGAGAAGTACTACGTCCCCGGGTCGGTGCTGCAGGTCCGCGTGGACAGCACGCTGCCGGTCGCGCACGGCATGGCATCGCGCGCGGACGTGCTGTTCGACGACAGCCCCGCCTTCCGGTTAGGCAGCGAGGCGGCCGCGCAGGGCGTGCGCCGCATCGCGTGGTTCGACACCGACGCGCCGCTCCGGAGCGGGTGGGCGTGGGGTCAGCAGTACTTGAAGGACGCGACCGCCATGGCCGAAGCGCGGGTCGGGCGTGGCACGCTATATCTCTTTGGCCCCGAGATCACGTTCCGAGCTCAGCCACACGGAACGTTCAAGCTGTTGTTCAACGGGATATTTCTCGGGGGAGTGAGGTGAAGGGGCTGAAGGCGCTGGAGGGGCTGAAGGCGCTGGAGGCGCTGAAAGCGCTGAAAGCGCTTCGAACCATCGGCGCCCTTAGCGCCTTTGGCGCCTTCGGTCTTCTCGCCTGCGATGACGATGTCGTCTCCCCGGTGCGGGGCGCGCTCGACGTCACCATTACCGGTGTGCCCGCGGGACAGAACGCCGCCGTGACGGTGACGGGCCCCGGTGGCTTCTCGGCGACGGTGACGACCTCCGGTCGTCTCGACGATCTCGACCCGGGCACCTACACCGTGACCGCCACCAACGTCGAACGCGCCGATGGGCGGTGGTCTCCCACACCCACGGCGCAGACCGTCACCGTCATGCGCGGATCGGCTCCGGCCACGGCGACCGTTACCTACGCGCTCGTGACGGCGCGGCTCGCCGTGAACATCACCGGCCTGCCTAACGGCGTCGACGCCAGCGTCACCGTGACCGGTCCGGGCGGCTACACCACTGTCCTCGCATCATCGACCGCGATCAATCTGCTGACGCCCGGGGAGTACACCGTGACCGCGGCCGACGTGGTCTCCGGCGGAGTGACGTATCGGCCCGCGCCGACGACGCAAACGGTCCAGCTGCCGGCGTCGACGACGCAGGTCGCCGCGAACGTCGTGTACTCGGTTGGGACGGGCAGCCTCACCGTCACGATCACCGGCCTCGCCGCGGGCGTGAACGGCTCCGTGCTTGTCTCGGGGCCGTCCGGATATAGCCAGCAACTCTCCGGGACACAGACCCTGACGCCGGTCCCGCCGGGCACATATACGATCACGGCGTCCCCCGTGGCGTCGAATCTCACGACGCATACTCCCACGCCGCTCACGCAGACCGTCACCGTGACCGCCGGCGCGACGGCGACGGGAACGGTGACCTACGCAGGGGCGCCGCTCGTGCTCGGCGTGCAGGAAATGTGGCCGGGCGCCAACCTCGGCGACGTCGTGTATCTCACGTCGCCGCCGGGCGACGCACGCATCTTCGTCGTCGATCAGCAGGGACGGATCTTCGTGATCAAGAACGGCGCGCCGCTATCGACGCCGTTCCTCGACATCGTGAGCCTCGTGGCGTACGGTGGGGAACAGGGGCTGCTCAGCCTGGCGTTCGATCCGCAGTTCGCGACCAACGGGAGGTTTTACGTCTACTACACCGACCTGAGCGGGGACATCGCCGTCGCGCGATACACGGCGGCCGGCGACGTCGCGAATGCGGGATCTCGGACCTCCGTGATCACCATTCCGCATCCGACGCACAGCAACCATAACGGCGGCCTCGCGATGTTCGGACCCGACGGGATGCTCTACCTCGGCACCGGCGATGGCGGTGGCGGGGGCGATCCGGCGAATAACGCGCAGAATCGCGACGTCCTGCTGGGCAAGCTGCTGCGGATCGACGTGACGAGTCTTCCGTACACCATTCCGGCGGGAAATCCGTACGCGGGGGCCACGGAGGGACGCGATGAGATCTGGGCTCGCGGACTCCGAAATCCGTGGCGGTTTGCCTTCGACCCGCCGGCGGGAACGCTCTACATCGCCGATGTCGGCCAGGACGTCTGGGAGGAGGTCAACGCGGTCGCGGCGACGACCGCCGGCCTGAATTACGGGTGGCGGATCATGGAGGGCGATCACTGTTACCCCGCCGCTCCCTGCAACGGCGCAGGCCTAACGGTCCCGGTGCTCGCGTACAGCCACGCCGACGGAAACTGTTCGGTGACCGGTGGCTTCGTGTACCGGGGCGCGGCTATTCCCGAGCTGGTCGGCCACTACCTCTATGCAGACTTCTGCGCGGGCATCCTGCGGAGCTTCCGGCTCTCGGCGGGTCAGGCGGTCGATCATCGCACGTGGGCGATCGGTGACGTGAACAGAATCAAGTCCTTCGGTCTCGATGCGAGTGGAGAGATCTACATTCTCTCGGACAATGGCAACGTGTATCGCGTGGTGAAGCAGTGAGGGGGTGGTCTCTGTTCGCGGGTGTGCTGCTCGCCGCGTGCGGCAGCGAGCGCGGAGAAGGGGCGACCACCGGGGGCGGTCGCGGTCGAGAGGACCGCGGTCCGACACCCGTTGAAGTCGCCACCGCCGAGCTGAAGACTGCGGCCCGGTCGGTGACCGTCGCCGGAACCGTCGAGCCGATTCGTACCATCGGGATCAACAGCCAGCTCCCCGGAGCGCTCCTGCGCGTGAACGTCGAAGAGGGCGACCGAGTCGGTGCTGGCCAGGTCCTCGCGACCATCGACAGCCGCGAGCTTCAGGCACAGCTTGCGTCCGCCGAGGCGTCACTCGAGGTCGCCCGCCGTGCCGCCGTCCGCGCGAAGCAGCTTCACGACCAGCAGATCATCACCAGCGCCGAATACGAGCGCGATGACGCTGCCTATCGAGCGGCACAGGCGACGCGCGACCAGCTCCGCACGCGGCTCGGTTATGCCACGATTCGCTCGCCGATCTCGGGCGTCGTGCTCGAGAAGAGTGCCGAGGCAGGGGACATCATCGGGGGCCAGGCGCGACTGTTCACGGTCGCCGACATGTCGACGATGGTGGTGCGGGTACCGATCTCGGAGCTCGATGTCACCGGCCTCGACGTCGGGGATCCGACCGACGTCACCCTCGACGCACTTCCTGGTCGAGCGCTGCGCGGAACGATCCGGCGCATCTTCCCCTCCGCGGATAGTCTGACGCGCCTCGTGCCGGTGGAGGTGGCGCTCACGGGCGCCGCCGCACGTGATGTGCGTGCGGGCTTCCTCGCCCGCGTTCTCTTTCGTCTCGATCCCCGCGAAGGCGTGCTCATGGTCCCGGCAGGAGCTCTCGTCGAGAATGCGCGCGGATCCGCCGTGTACGTCGTGAGCGCATCGCGCGCGAGCCTCCGGCAAGTGCAGCGCGGCGGAACCTTCCAGGGGAGCGTCGAGATCACCGATGGGTTGGCGCCGGGCGACACCGTCGTGGTCGCCGGGAGCGCAACGCTGCGCGATGGCGCCGCGGTGCGGATCGTGAATCCGCCGCTGCGCGATGCCCCACCGGGACTGGTGCCCGAAGGCACGCCAGCCACGATGCCCGCGAACGGAGGTGTGCGATGAGCGGCGAGCAGAGACGAGGGCGGCTCGCGAGCTGGTCCATTCGGCGGCCCATCGGCACGCTCACACTCACGTCCGTCGTGCTCGTGCTCGGCGCCATGTTCCTTGGCGAGCTTCCGCTGGATCTGCTGCCGCGCATCGTCTATCCGCAGGTGCGCGTGGGCGTGAACAACCCCGGCGTGGAGCCCGGCGTGCTCGAGGAGACGGTCGCCAAGCCCCTCGAGGCAGCGTTGGCGACGACCGAGAACCTCTCGCGCATGGAGACCGAGATTCAGGAAGGGCGGGTCGGCGTCAACCTGCATTTCCGCTACGGCACGAACATCGACTTCGCGCTCCAGGACGCGTCGACGAATCTCGATCGGGCGCGCTCGCAGCTTCCGGAAGAAGCGGATCCGCCGACCATCGGCAAATCCGATCCCTCGCAGATGGCGGTCTACGAAGTTGCCTTCTCCTCGCCCCAGCGTGATCTCATCTCGCTGCGCAGGTGGGTAGAGGATCGTCTGCGGCCGCAGCTTCTGACGGTCGAAGGGGTGGCGTCGGTCGACGTCTCCGGCGGCCTCGTCCGTGAGGTTCAGGTCGTGCTCGACCAGGAACGGTTGCGCTCATACGGCCTCTCGGTGTCGGAGGTCATCGCGGCGCTGCGCGCGGCGAATCAGGACGTGGCCGCGGGCCGAATCGGGTCGCCCGAGCATGAGCTGGTCGGAAAGACGATGGGCAAGTTCCAGAGCGTGAACGACATTCGCTCGGTGCTGCTGGACGTCGGCGCGGGCCGGCGCGTGCCGCTGTCGGACATGGCGACCATCACCGACACGCATCAGGAGCAGCGGCTGTGGGCACGTCTCGACGGGGTGCCGGCGGTGAAGGTGTCGATTCGGAAGCAGCCCGATGGAAACACCGTCAACGTCGCCGATGGCGTCGATGCAAAGATCAACTCGCTGGCGAGCACGAACTTCATCCCGCGGGACCTCGAGTACAACGTCATTCAGAACCAGGCCGGGTTCATCCGCAACTCGTTGAACTCGGTGCGCGATGCCGCCCTGTTAGGCGCGCTGCTGGCGATGATCATCGTCTTCCTCTTTCTTGCCTCGCTGCGCAAAACGCTGATCATCGGCGTCGCGATCCCGCTCGCGATCCTCGCCACCTTCGTGCTCATGGGGTTGAGCGATCTCACGCTCAACATCATGTCGCTTGGCGGGCTGGCGCTGGGCGTCGGCCTGCTGGTCGACAATTCGATCGTGATGCTCGAGAACATCTTTCGAAAGCGCGAGGAGGGCTTTGACGACCCGGAGGACGCGGCCCACGCCGGAGCGGGTGAGGTCTCGAGCGCGGTCGTCGCGTCGACGACGACCAACCTCGCGGCGGTGTTGCCCTTCCTGCTCGTGAGCGGCCTGGCCGCCCTCATCTTCAAGGAGCTCATCCTCACGATTTCCTTCGCGATCCTCGCGTCGCTGGTGGTGGCGCTGACGCTCGTCCCCATGTTGTCGGCGCAGCTCGCGAAGGTCCGCTTCACGAGTCGGTTATCGGCGTCTCGTCCCCTCATTGCCTTCGACCGTGGGGTCGATCGCGCGCGCACCGCGTATCGTCGCGCCGCGACGGTGACGCTGCGTCGGCCGTGGGTCGTGCTCGCCGTGTCCGTCGCGGCGTTCGGCGTCGCGATACTCCTCTCGCGCGGATTCGGCTCGCAGTTCCTGCCGCAGGTGGACGACGGTGGCGTCGGTGTCTCGGTGTGGCTGGGACCGGGCAGTACTCCGGAGCAGACGAACGCCATCACGCTCGAGGTGGAGCGCATGGTGAAGGAGATGCCGCACGTCAGGCACGTGTTCTCCACCGCGGGCGGGTTCCTCTTCGGCGGCTCCACTGCCAATCGCGCCGGACGCGGGTCGCTCGACATTCGACTCGTGTCGGCCGCCGATCGCGACATGAGCGCCGACGAGTGGGTGCGCACGCTGCAGGCGAAAATCGATGCGCGCGGGTTCCCCGGTGCACGCGTCTCCGTCCGACCGCCTCGCATTCGTGGTTTGCGCACCTCGAGCTCCGGCACCGACGTCGACATCACCGTGCAGGGCGATGATCTCGAGATGCTGCAGCGCATCGCGCGCGACATCGCCGTGCGGGTGCGCGGGATTCCCGGGCTCGAGAACATGGAGCCCTCGACCGAGGAAGCGAGTCCGCTCCTCGTCGTACGACTCGATCGCGACCGCGCGTCGCAGCTCGGCCTGACCGTGGCCGAGGTCGGACAGACGCTGCGCACGGCGCTCGACGGGTCGGTCGCGACGCGATACACCGAAGGCAATCGGGAGTACGCGGTCCGCGTGATGCTCCCACGCGAGCGGTTCACCAGTGCGGAGGACATGGGCTCCGTCGCGCTCTTTCCCGGGTCCTCGGGCCGTGCGCCGATCTACCTGCGTGACATTGCCGACGTCAGCACGATGCTCGGCCCCACGGAGATCGAGCGCGTGAACCAGAATCGCGTGTTGAGCTTCAATGGCGACGTGATCACCGAGGTGGCGTCGGTGGGCCAGGTCAGTGATTCCATCCGCGCGCGCATCGCCGACCTCGAGCTCCCCGATGGCTACGGGATCATCCTCGGCGGCGAAGAGGAAGCGATTCGTGAGAGCAATCAGCAGCTGACCATCGTGACGCTGCTCGCCGTATTCCTGGTGTTCGTGGTGATGGCGCTGCAGTACGAGAGCCTGATCAATCCGTTCGTCATCATCCTCGCGATTCCGCTGTCGCTCATCGGCGTCGCATTCGCCCTCTGGATCAGCGGAACGCCACTGAGCGCCCCCGTGCTGCTGGGGGTCATCCTGCTCGCCGGCATTGTGGTGAACAACGCGATTCTGATGGTCGAGTACGTCGAGGAGTACCGCCGAGAGCGAGGAACGCCAATGCATCAGGCGGTGATCGATGCCGGCGCCGTTCGACTCAGGCCGATTCTGATGACCACACTCACCACGGTGTTCGGCATGCTGCCGCTCGCCCTGGGCATCGGTGAGGGCTCGGAGCTGATGCAGCCGCTCGCGATTGCCGTCGTCGGTGGGCTGTCGGTATCGACGTTGCTCACGCTGTTCGTGGTGCCAAGCGCGTATGTGGTGATGCAGACCGGCGGGGATCGGCTAAAGGCGTGGCTCACCGGAAAGCAGGGCACCGAGAAGATGCCGGAAGCAGCCCCAGCCGCTGGGGATTAGTCGGGCGGCAAGGCGCACCGCGTCAGAACACAACCTTCAGGCGCGAGGAGCCACGGACTGGCGCTTTCGTTCATTGGCCGCGTGGTATCAGCACGTCAACCGTGAGGGGCCGATGATCGGACACGACCGTCGCTGGTACGTCAGCCCGGGCGCACCGCATTGCCCCACTCAAGTACAGATAGTCGATGCGCTTCACCGCGGAATCCGCCGGGAACGTGAGGCCCGTCCCACGACCACACTCCGCGAACGCATCGCGGAGGCCCGGCTCGCGCACGATCTGCTGCACCGCGCTCTCCGGAGTCGAGTTCATGTCCCCGCCGAGCAGGACGAGCGGCCGTGCCTGCCGTACGCTCGTAACGGTGCCCGCGATGACGCGGGCTTCCTGCCGGCGCCACGTGTCTTCGCGAGAGGCGTCGATGTGCGTGTTGAACACGACTATCGTCCCGTAGGGCGAAAGGACGTCCACTCGGAGTAGCCCGCGTGGCTCGCGCGAGCGACCGGCACGCTCCTGCGGCGGATCGACCGGCAATCGATACAGCGTATCGAACGTGATCGGCCAGCGCGACAGCGTCGCGACTCCGTACTTTCCGCCATCGTAGTCGAGCGCGCTTCCGAACGCGACGTGAAGGCCGCTTCCCACCGCGAGAACCGCTGGCTGGTCGACGACTCCCGACCGGTGCGTGCCCTGATCGACCTCCTGGAGGAGAACGAGGTCCGCTCGTGCTTCGCGGATCAGGGCGACGACACGCTGAAGATTGTCGATGCCCTTCGCGTCCTTCCCCGCATGGATGTTGTAGACGAGCACGCGAACGGTGTCGGCGCGCTGGAGGTCCTCCGCGGATCGCGTTCGTGAGACGCAACCCGTGGCGGAGCACAGCAGGACGACGACGAGCGAGAACGCGCGAGCCTGTCGGAGCACGCGCGCAATCTACTGAAGGCTACCCGCCGCGCGGCAGCGTCAGCTCGAAGGCGGAGCCGACGCCCCGGGTGCGGCCGACCATCATCCCGTCGTCGTTGGCTTCACGCCGGCTGCAGGAGTGTGTCGAGAGCGTGGACCACGCCGTTGCACGCGCGGAGATTGGTCCTCACGATCTGCGCTTCGTTCACTTTGTACGATCCCTGCCGAACGGACATGGTCAGCTTGCCCCCATCAATGGCGGTCGCGGTGTTCGGCACGCGCTCGCGCGGAGGTCTGATCTTCGACGCGACGATGTGTTGGCTGAGCACGCAGCGCAGTCGCACCGGATCGGCGAGCAGGGTGCGCATATCGGCGCTCGGCATCCTGGCGAACGCCTCATCGGTGGGTGCGAAGAGGGTGAACGGCCCTTTCCCGGTCAGCATGTCGTCGAGGTGAGCATCATGGAGCGCTTTCCCGAGGATCTTGAAGTCGGCTGCGGACTCGACCGCCTCGAGGACATTCGCTTTGGGACCCCAGCGAGGCAGGCGCGCTGCGTCGGCGCGTTTTTGTGCGTCGCGTGGGGACTGCGACTCGAGACGATCCGGCGTCGGGGGCGAGAGTACGACCTTCTCGGCGTATGAGGCTTTCATTTGAGTCGCTCCTTCGAAGCCGTGTTGCTGGCTGCGGGGACGACAGGCTCCAACGCCGCCCTGCATATCGACCTTGAAGCTACGGTAGAGAGGCATCCATGTCAATCAATTGACGTGGACAAAGCCTTGACGCCAACTTCCTGCATAACCCATGTTATGGCATTGTCTTGGACAGACCATTGACAATTCGGCTTCGCCATGCTATCATTTTACCACATACCTGGGAGCCATCAGGGCCCGACTGTCCAGCGAAATCGAAGGAAGGGCCCTCGAAATACAAGAGGCTACATGTTGTATACACCAGCCATGACCACCCCGACGCTCGGCCTGCAGCGCGAGCTCTACCGACTCTTCGAAGGCGCCGTCACGCAGGGCAAAGCCGATCAGAGCGAGTGGACCCCGCTCGTCGACATCCGGGAGACCGATCGCGAGCTGAACTTCGCCGTCGAGATCGCCGGAAACGACGCCAGTGACATCGACGTCACGACCGAGAACGGCGTGCTCACGATCCGCGGCGAGCGGAGCGAAGAGTGGAAGGACGAGGGACGGTACCATCTCGTCGAGCGCGGCTATGGCTCGTTCACCCGCCGCTTCCAGCTGCCGGAGGGTGTCGAGATCGACAAGATCCAGGCAGATGTCGACAACGGCCTGCTCCAGGTGCGCATCCCGAAGTCGGCCATGCCCCAGCCCAGGACGATCCAGGTGAGAACGGTCGCCCACGGCAAGAATGGCGGCCAGCTGACCACCGGTCGTGGCGAGGCCCGACCGGACGCGCCGACAGCGGTCGCGAAGACGCGCACCACGAAGTAAACGCTGGTGGCATAACCACCGCGTCACAATGCGGGGATAGATGGACGGCGCGGGGCGAGAGCCCCGCGCCGTCTCGTTCATCCGCACCGCCCCGCGGCTATCGCCGTCCGTCGTTAGGCCAGATCGTCCCTTTCCGGAGGGCGGTGCGAAGCTCGGCGAGATTCGCGACGATGTGGATGCCCTGGCCATCGAGCTCCGGCGCGAGATCCACCGCGCCGGCGCCACTCGCCAGCAGCGGCACCGAGGCGGGTAGCCCAGTCCGCAGTGTGCGAAGCCCCGCCAGTACCTGCTCGCGCTCGGCAAGCCGCGCGATGCTCACGCCGACGACGCGCGCTCGCGCCGCCACCGCAGCCGTTGCGATTTCGTCCGCCGGCAGGTCGGGAGCGAGATACGTCACGCGCCACCCCTCGGCGGCAGCCGCCGTGGCCGCCAGCAAGGTTCCCATTTTGTGCGTATCGCCGGCGAGGGTCGCGAGCAGGAGGTTCGGTGCGCCGTGCGGCGCCACGAGAAAGTGGATGATCCCCTCGAGCACGCGCTGTATGATCGCCGTCGCGAGATGCTCCTGCGCCACGGCCAGGCGGCCCGCCTCCCCCTCTTCCCCCAGGCGCCGCAGCATCGGCGCCACGAGCCCATCGAGAAAGACCGGCACGCCGAGCGCCGCGGCCGTCCGGCGCAGAAGACTGTCCAGCGCCGATGCGTCCACCGCTCGCGCGAGCTCGAGCGCGCGCTCGACGTCCTCTCCCACGGACGCCGGCATCGCCCGCTCCTCCCATCGCACGGCGCGCTGACGTGCCGCTTCGTCCTCCCGAACCATTTGCGTGAGCTCGCCGGTTCCGAGCTGCGCCACCTGCCGGATGCCGCGCCCCGCCAGCGTCGCGAGCCGGAGCAACCGGAGTCGCTCGACGTCAGCGTCCGAGTACAACCGCTGCCCGTCGGCCGCACGAGAGGGCTCGACCGCGCGATACCGACGCTCCCAGACACGCAGGAGATCGGGCGACAGCCCCGTTCGCTCGGCGACTACCCCTATCGGGTGCCTGCCTACCTGGAGGTCAGCAATACCGGTCATGGGTATCAAACATGGATGTTTGTTCAGGCTATGTCAATCAGTTTATATGAACATGCTATTGACATTGCCAGACACAGCTATATAATCAATTGGGCAACTGCTGTACAGACAACGCGACCCCGACCTGCGAACGCGTCCCCCGCCGAATGGTCGCCTCGGCGCAGTATCGTCGCCCGAGGAGCAGTCATGAATCACGCGGTCGTTCACGATCAGCCGACGCTGGGCGTCAGGGCCATCCTCACCTTGCTGGTGAAGATTGCGACCGTCGGGCTCCTTCTCACGGCCATCCTCGCGTTCCCCGCATTCGCCCAACCGCTGGGGATGCGGACCTTGGAGCTCAACACCTTTGGTCGGTTCACCGACTTCGCACCGGCCACCAACCTCGAGTCCGGTGTCGGCGGCGGGTTCCGGTTAGGCTATTTCCTCCATCCGCGATGGGAACTGGAAGCGGGCGTGGGGTTCACGCGGGTCGATCGCGTGGCCGGATCCGAGGCCCGGAACATCATGCCGTTCCTCGTGGACCTCACGTACAACCTGCCGGTGGGGTCCAATCAGCTGTTGCTGGGTGGCGGGGCCGTGCATAACGACTACGGATCGTATGACGCGTGGGGCACGAGCCTGACCGCCGGCGTCCGCCTGCCCTTCGGCCGTTCCGCGGCACTCCGTGTCGATGGCACGCGCGAGTACATCAACGGTGGCGACACGCTCCGTCGGCACTCCAACTGGGGATTTCGCCTGGGGCTCAGCTGGATGCTGCCGACGGCGAGCGTGCCCAGCGATCGGATCACCATCAGCCGCGGAGAGCTGGCGACGGTATATCCCATCCCGATGCCGCCTCTGCGCGAATCGAATCCGGTCGCGATCATGCGACTCGAAACCGACCGCGCCGCGAGCGACGCGGGCTCTCGACAGGACTCGATCACCGGCGGTAGCGTCCCGCGCATCGCCGCCCTCCGGGCGATCGAGATGCATGATCGGATGAGCATGGCCATTCATTTCGATGTGGGCAGCGCGGAACTCCGTCCGGACGCTGTTACGACGTTGAACACGAAGCTCGGTCTGCTCCGCGAGATCCCTGAGTTGCGGATCCGGATCGAGGGGCAGGCGGATGTCCGTGGCTCGAGCGCGAGCAACACCACGCTTGCCTGGACACGCGCCGAGGCGGCGAAGCGGTGGTTGACCGCACACGGAATCGCCTCCGACCGCATCGATGCAGTGGGCTTCAGCTCGTGGCGTCCCATCTGCGAGGACCGCCACGAATCCTGTCTCTGGCAGAACCGGCGCGCCGAGTTCGTGATCGTCGCGGGTGCCGACCGCATCGAATCGAGGATGCAATGAAGAGCGCGATGCCCTGGCGTACGGAACACGCTCACTGGCGCCGGATGGAGCTCGAATTCCTTCTCCCCCTGAGGCCGCTTATGTCGCAGCACATGGTTTCGCTTCAAACCCTGTACAGCCGGTTCGACGCGATTGCGCGCCGTGGGGCGCCGGGCGACAGCAGGGCCGCACACGAAGCCGTCCAAGACCGATTGGCCGCGAATCGCTCCGCCGCCGAAACGAACGGCTGGACGTCGTTCTCCCTCGAGCGCTCGGGGGGAATGGGGCCCCTGCGGCTCTGGGGCGTACCGCCATCGAGCGAGGACCGCGATATCGTTCCCGATTCGCTACCGCGCAGCGAGTAGCCGGCGAAGGAATGCCTCGTCCATCACACGACCGCGCTACGGCCGCGACGCCGTGAACCGGACGTTCGATGCACGAGCAGGTCGTTGGGCAGGGCAGACTCCGAGCCTGCCCCAGTGCTTTCGAAGCACCGGCCACAGCTTCTGGTTCGCGAACGTAGTCGCGAGCGGCTCCACGCGCTCGACCTCGCGATTGAGCCGGAAATAGATCGTACCGACGAAGCCGCAGCCAAGCGCCGCGCTTCCATTCCTCGACGCAGTCCCGACCGCGAACACCAGCGTCGTCGCGACGACCGGGTCGACCGTCACCACCGTGTCCGGGGATCTGCGCAATGACGACGCCGCGGCGTTGAGCGTGCCCGTCTTCCCGAAGAAAGCCACGTTAGGTCCCAGGATGCGCCTCACGATGGACCCGGTGCCTGCCGCCGTTCCCGTCTCGCCGACACCGCGCAGCCCAGCCATGAACGTCGAGTACCAGCGCTGAGATCGCAGGCCGTGATCCGACCAGGGAGCTGCCCCGGTGTCGGCTGGTACGAAGCGCAGCACCACCGTCCGATCACTCACGAGCCGCCCGAACGCCTGGGTGAGATCGATCGGCGTGAGCCGCGCCTCCCCCGCCCCGATCGCAACCGCGGCAAGGCGTCGAAGCGTCGAGCGACGTCCCTGATACGCCAGTCCGACGCGCGACCGATCGGGCCAGAGGCCGCTTGGCACGCGCACCGGATTGCCCGCGGCGTCGCTGAGTCCCTCCCACACCGTCGAGTCTCCATGATCCACACTCGCCTCCTCGAGCGATGTGGTGATGCCAAAGAGATCGTCGAGCCCGTGTGACAGCGCACTCGCGAACAACGACTCCGGGTGAATCGCGAGATCGGGCTCGAGCGGAATCCGCGGCTGCCGCCCCGCTTCTTCCCGACTGCCGAGTCGATACGGCGCACCGTCGCGGTATTCGAGCGCGACGCGGCCATTCGTCCTCGGCTGAAGCCCGGCACTGACGAGGCTCGCCGAATACACGTTGCTCGAGCACTCGAGGAAACGCCGCAGGTCGATCCATCCCGGGGCACACCGACTGCCCGTCTCGAAGTCGCTCGACAGCCGATACCCCCACAGCTCGCTCACTCTGCCACCGGGGTTGCGTATCTGAAGTGATGCCAGCTCCGGAAACGACACGAGGGTCGCCGCGGCGAGCAGGGGCTTGATGGCTGAACCGACGTTGACGCTCCGCAGCACGCTGCTCGGTGCGTCGGCGTACCGATGATTCACCTCGGGAGCGGCGAGAATCTCCCCGGTGGCGAGATTCGCGATGACACCGACGGCGAACGACAGGTCGCGCGCTTGCGGCTGCGCCGCGATGAAGGCTTCGAGCTCCGCTTGCAGCTCTCGCGAGAGCTGCTCATCCAGGCTCAGCGGCACGACGCGAGGGGTCGACAGAGCCGACATCAGTCCGAATCCGCTCGCCGATACCAGCTGTCGCGCGATGGGCGTGTCCCAATCGGCATTCTGTCGCCACACGACGCGCCCGTTCACCCACTGCGTACCGGCGAGAATACCCGACACCGTCTGCTCGAGCGCCATGGGCTCGCCCGGTTGACCGAGAATGCGCGACGGAAGACGGAGGAGGCCGCCTCGGCGAATCGACAACTGTCGCCCGTGAGGCACGAGCTTCCCGTCATAGAAGACACTGTCGCGGCGGAACATCCGCAGCGATCCGGGATGGCCCTGGCGATCGAGCGACATCAGGATCTCTGGGCGCGCGGCGCCTGGCTTCCGGCACTGAATGCCCGTCGAATCTTCGCGAACCAGAAACGCGCATCCGCGACGCCCGCCCGGCGTCGTACCTTTGCCGGTGAGGGTGACCGTCGTGTCCAGCCCCACGAACGCGAATCGCTCGGTGGCTCGGCGAGCCGTGATCATCACTTCCCGCCTCGACTCGAAGGGTGAGGCCACGCGCATCCCCGTCGTCGCGGCGCGGGAGCTCAGCGTGCTGCGGTAGCCGTCGCCTGACGAGTCGTCGACGAAGCGGATGCGCGTGCGAAAGACCGATGGGTTTTCCTTCTCGCGAAGATCCACGAGTGGCCCGAGACTCGCGCCCCGCCGTGCGAAGCGATCCCGGACGTCTCTCACCCGGCGGCGCTGGATCGTGTTGTACCGATGGACGTGGTCGGCGACAAACCCTCCCTCACGAAGCGACGGGGATTGCGTCGTGTCGATGATGGCGAGGGTATCGAACCGGACCGTCAGGAACGCGCCGCGGCGCCGCAGCCGCACGGAGTCCTCGTTCACGATAATGGCGCGTCGCAGCGAGCTGTCGTTCGGCTCGAGACCGGCGGCGAGCTCCTCCTCCAGCGCGTGGTACAGCAGTGGGCCCCTCGCGCGCTGATCGTACGCCGAATGATAGAGGCGCACGACGACGAAGCCGAACGCGGCGAGCACGCCCCCCAGCACGATCGCGGGAATGAGCAGGGAGATGATGCGAAGCCTGCGCGTCATGCGACTCGCTCCCGATTGTCCGTGACGAGCGACGTGTCGAGCAGTACCGCGAGGATGGCGGTGATGATGCCCCCCACGAACGTCACGTCGCTCCACGCGTTGAGACCCAGGAAGGGCATGTTCTGCCCGGTCAGCGGCACCATGGCCAGATTGGAGGCGGCCACGTACACCGCCGGAACCGTGATCAGAAGGATTCCGCCCACGAGGACGGCGATCGCGGTGTCATCGGGACGGTTCACGTCAGGCGACGCGCGGTAGATCGACCACAGCACCACCAGTGGCACGATCGCCATGACGATGTACGCGGCGAGCACCGCCAGACCGCCAAGAAACCCGTGCTCGGCGATGAGATACACGGCGAACGCGTTCTCCGCGTCGGATACCGCGGCGGGCACGCCCCGCCCGATCACCGTCGGCCCCGCCAACCCATGTCCGGCCAGGCCGCTGGCCGAGTACGCGCGTCCACCCCATACCTGCTCGAGAGCGGGGACGATCTCTTCACGCGCGGGGCTGGGGCCCGCGCGGGCGAGCACTCGCTCCAGCAGCTCGGGATGGAACGCCGCAAGACCGCGAACGACCGACCGCCGCACCGGATCGGTGAAGCCCGGCACGTGCCGGAGCGGCCCGCCGAGCGACGCGAACGCCGCGTCGGTCTCGTGAGGCGTCTGCTCGGTGGAGAGACTCTCGGCGTCCGGCGACAGGGCGGGCCAGGCGAGGATCGCACCGACGACCGCCAGCACTCCCGCGACGACGGCGAGCCGCGTGGGGACCCGATCGATTCCCACCGACAAGAGCAGCGTCACGAGCAGCGGGAGCCCGACGACGAGCACGAGCCCGAAGTCGATGGACACGACGAGAAACATCGCCGCCAGGAGCACGCCGGCGACGGTGACCGCGCGCGCCACGTGGAGCCGAGTCAGCGAGGCGCCGAGGTGATGACCGAGGCGGACCGCCAGAAGAAAAAGAAAGAAGACGCCGACGAAGAGGAGCGTCGGCCCTTCGACCCACAGCATCGCGAGGTTGAGCGCGGTCAGGAGCAACAGCACCATCGTGACCGCACCCCATCGCGATGCCGTCCCTTCCGCGCCGTCCGACAAGGTGTCGCGGGTGCGCGAGTCGAGCCGCGTGATGACTTGAGTGGCCACGACCGCGATCAGCAGCATCGCGGTGATCGCGATCGTCATGACGAGCGCGACGTCGCGCACCAGGACACTGATCGGAATTCCAAACGTGATCAGGGCGAGCGCCGCCCATCGCGCGCGGTCGTACTCGAGGTCCTCGGACGACAGCACCGTACCCGCGGTGTCGACGGTGCGGTGGGTTTTCCGCTGCGCTGTGAGGTACTCGACGAGCACCCACGCCAGCAGCGTCAGCGAGACGACGCCGGCCGCCCCGGCGAAGGTACCGGGGCGCTCGTACATGACGAGCGCGAGGCCGCCGAGAAGGGGCAGCCATCCCTTCCAGCTGCCTGACGAGCGCGGAATGACGCTGGCCCATCGAACACGCGGCACGACCGCGAGCGCCGTCGCACGCGTGCGAATCCGCATGCTGCGCTCGAGGCGATAGAACCAGTCGAGCACGCGCGCGCCCCAGGCATCCCAGCGGAGCAGTGCGGTCGTCGTGACAATGAGCACCACCCAGAGCCCCACGGCGGTATCGGCTCCCCGGGCGTGGTACGGCGCGGCGTAGCTCACCCGATAGCCCAGCGCCAGCCGCACCGCGAGTAACACCACAGCGAGGCTCGCGATCGCCCAGGCGGCATTCACCGCCACCGTGTCCTGCTCCAGTAGGTGACGGACACGACTGGAGCGGCCGATGAGCACGCCGGCGCCGAGCATCATCAGCGCGAGACCTCCGAGCGTGAGGAGGAGCGAGGCGAGCTCTCCGCTTTCCATCTTGAACACACGGAAGCGATACCATCCCTGGTCCCTGCCTGACGAGCGCGCGGGGACGAGCAGCTCCTCGCCGGTGGCGGCGGCATACTCGCGTTCGGGAGTGATGACGACGTAGCGCTCGCCGGCCGCGGCCACGCGGGCGAGGAACGAGAAGCGCGAGGTGTCGAGCCCGAATCCAGCGATGTCGAAATGCGGAATCGTCGGCGGAAGCGAGCGGCTGCTGATGAGCGTGCAGCGGTCGATCGGCCGACAGACCTCGTTGGCCGGCAGCCAGCCGAGCCGAGGGCTCGGTCCCCGGCCGAAGCCGACGGTGATGTCGCCCGCGCCGTACGCGGTGCGACGGCGCGAGTCGACCGCCAGGACCCATTGCGCGCCTCCCGCTCGTACCCGGAGCGAGTCGCCCCGTTGGAGCAGCGGTAACGGGCTGTCGGTGGAGGTGAGACGAAATTCCCATCGCGGGAGCAGGCCGAAGGGGTCCGTCCATCCGAGCTTTTCCCGCGGCTGTGAGACGAGCGTGACCGCGAGCTGCGGCGCAAGCAGCGGATCGGGGAGGATCGGCCACGGCAGCTCCGCGATCCGCACTCCGTTGCGCAGCCTCGCCAGCATGCGACGGTTTCGCACCTCGATCGCCGGATCGCCGTTCTCTTCCTGGAGGAGCGGGAGTCGCACCCGGTTCCAGATGAGAACGGGCACACCGTCCACCCGCTGGAACGAGAAGCGATGCTCGGGCGACACGCGCACCTGCGGCGCACGCTCGCTCAGCTCGGCGCCCCACACGTGCGGCCACGCCCGCCGCCGAATGCCTAACCAGTCGACGAAGCGCGATGCCGGAGAGGTCAGGCGCTCCCGCTGCTGCAGCGCATCGATGCCGCGCATGTCCTTGACGGCGATCTTGCCATCCGGCGCGAGCGCCAGCGCGAGGCGCCAGCGAATCGTGGGATCCGACGCACGCTCGAGGCGAACGTCCAGCGAATCATCGACTCCGACGGTGAGCGCGCGGGTCTGCGACGCCGGCAGCTGCACGCCGAGGAGCTCCAGACGCTCGCTGCGCTGGCGGCGGAGCTCGACATAGTAGCTGTGGACGACGAAGAGCCATGACGTCGCGACGAGCAGGCTCCACGGGATGACTGGATGACCGGGGAAGAACCGCCGTCGGACCGGAGCGATCGCGACACAGAGCGCGAGCAGCAGCAGGAAGACGAGACCGATCGGGAACCACTGCCACGTCGGCTTCCACACCGCGAGCGCGGCGAGCGCCACGACGAGGAGCAGCGTCGTCCGCGCACCCTTTTTCAGACGCTCTGATTCGAATGACCAGGTGCGGTTCTGCATGGACCTCAGCCGGATCAGCGATCTACAGGCGCTACGTCATGGCGGATCGCGTTGTTTCCAACGGGCCCTCTCTTAGATGTCAGCAAGCAGTGAATGGTTGCTCCCGCGATCGATCATCCGCGCAGGGACGGAAGCGCCCGATCGCCGAAGACCTCAATGAACTCCCGCTGGTTCTTTCCGACATTGAAACAATACACTTCGCTTACACCGGCCTCGGCGTATTCGAGAATCCACTCCACGTGCCGCCCGACATCAGATGAAATGCGAATCGTGCCCGCCACATCTTCGGGCGTCACGAATCGCGAGGCGGAGTGGAACTCGTTGGGCATGCGGAGCGTCCAGAGGACGTCGCCACCCAGCGTGCTGAACCGCCACTGCTCGTGCGCATTGCGACGCGCATCAGCCTCGTGGGGCGCCCACGACAATCCATGCTGGACGATGATCGGCTTCCCCTCTCCCCCACCGCGGTGGAACGCCTCGATCATGCGCCGCATCGCCTCGCGCGGACGCCCCGTCGTAATCAGGCCGTCCGCCCACCGACCGACCCATTCCGCGGTCGCCTCCGAGACGGCGGCACCAACCAGGCGGGGTGGGTCCTTGGGTCGCGAGTAGAGGCACGCATCCTCGACCGTGACGCGGCCATGGTGCGTGACCGTCTCGCCATTCCAGAGCGCGCGCATCACGTCGACGCACTCCTTCAGCCGCTCGTTGCGCTCGGCCTTCGGCGGCCACCGGTTGCCGGTGACGTGCTCGTTGAGCGCCTCGCCGCTCCCGGCCGCCATCCAGAAGCGACCTGGATACATCTCGGCGAGCGTTGCGGCAGCCTGAGCGATGATCGCGGGGTGATACCGGTCGCCCGGCGCATTGACGACGCCGAAGGGCATCGACGTCGCCTGGAGCGCAGCACCGAGCCACGACCACGCGAACCCGCTGTGGCCGTTCTCCTCCAGCCACGGGTGGAAGTGGTCGGCGCACATGACGCCCTCGAAGCCAGCGGCATCCGCGGCCCGCACATGCGCCAGCAGCTCGCTCGGGGGGTACTGCTCGTGCGAAGCGTGGTATCCGATCAGCGGCATGGGGACTGTCATCGTTGGGTGATGTTCCGGAGCGTCTTGTAAACGCGGAGCGCGACGTCTTGCCAACCTCACCCGCACAGAGGTTGTCTTAAGGCAGGCACGACGGATCCCACCAGCGCTTCCTCCGCGATGTCTCTGCTCGACCGCCTGCGAACGACAATTGGCGATTCCTACGACATCGAGCGCGAGCTCGGTGGCGGAGGCATGTCGCGGGTGTTCCTTGCAGAAGACGTGCGCCTCAGGCGCAAAGTGGTCGTGAAGGTGCTCTCGCCCGAGCTGAGCTCGGGAATGGACATGGAGCGCTTCCGTCGCGAGATCCTGCTCGCAGCCCAGCTCCAGCATCCGCACATCGTTCCGGTGCTCGCCGCCGGCGACGCCGACGGGCTGCCCTACTTTACCATGCCTTTCGTGTCCGGCAGCTCGCTGCGCGAGCGCATCGACGCCAATGGCGGTCGCGGACTTGGCATGGCCGAGTGTGTGGGAGTTCTCCGCGACGTGGCGCGCGCGCTCGCGTTCGCGCACCGGCTGGGCGTCGTCCACCGCGACATCAAGCCCGGGAACATCCTCCTCGCCGGCAACTCCGCGGCGGTCACCGACTTCGGCATCGCCAAGGCCATCGCCACCGCACGCGCCGAGGGCTCGCCGCATCTGACGCAGACGGGGAGCTCGCTCGGCACGCCGGCGTACATGGCGCCCGAGCAGGCGGCGGCGGACCCCGGGGCCGACCATCGCGTCGACATCTACGCCTTCGGCGTCGTGGCCTACGAGATGATCGCCGGCCATACGCCGTTTCACGGACGCCAGCCCCACGAGATGCTGCGCGCGCATCTCGTCGAGGCGCCCGCTCCCATCGCTGGCGTTCGTCCGGAAATGCCTGCGCGGCTGGCGGCGCTCGTTATGCGGACGCTCGAGAAGGACCCGGACGCGCGTCCCGCCGAAGCCGATGAGCTGATTCAGGAGCTCGCCGAGATCGACACCGGCACGCGATCGGGGGTTCGCGCACCGGCCGTCGGCCGGCGTGCGCCCCGCGGGGCGTGGCTGGGTCTTGCCGGAATTGCCCTTGTCGCGCTGGGGGTCTGGGCGGTCGTGGCGCTCCGCGGCGATCCTCGGCCGACGCAGCCCGACCTGGTGGCGGTCATGCCGTTCCGCATCGCTTCCGCCAATCCGGAGCTGCATTACCTGCGCGAGGGGATGCTCGACTTGTTCGCGGCGAAGCTTCCCGGCGAAGGCGGCATCCGCGCCACGGAGCCGCGGTCGTTGCTGAGCGCGTGGCGCGAAGCCGGCGGCACGGAGTCCACTGACCTCCCCGAGCAGGAGTCGATCGAGGTTGCCCGCGAGCTGGGCGCGACACGCGTGTTGCTGGGCGAAGTGGTCGGAACTCCCCTGCGGTTGATGCTCAACGTGCGTGTGCGCGCAACGGACGGCGATCGCGATCTGGCGCAGGTCAGTGTCGAGGGCGCGCCCGACAGCCTGGCTTGGCTGGTCGATCGCCTGACCGTGCAGCTGCTGGCGGCGCTTTCGCCGGACGATGAGCGGCAGCGCGCGGCCAGCCTCACGAGCACGTCGCTACCCGCCCTCCGCGCCTATCTCGACGGCCAGGCCAAGCTGCGCCGAGGCGATGTCTTCGCCGCGACGAAGGAGTTCGACCGCGCCCTGAACGAGGACAGCACCTTCGCTCTCGCCGGATTGGGGCTGCGGCTCGCGACGGCGTGGTACAACGACCAGGCGCTCACCGACCGCGGGACGCGCATCGCGTGGCGCGAACGCGAGCGCCTGAGCCCTCGCGACCGGGCGTTGCTCACCGCGGTCGTCGGCCCGCGATACCCGGCACAGTCGCCCACACGGGAGTTCTACGAAGCTCGCATTCGGTATCTCGGCATGGCCGGTGACCGCGCCGAAGCGTGGTATCTCGTCGGTGATTACCTGTACCACTACGGATTGGTGCTCGGGGTCGAGGACGCGCAACGGCGGGCGCTCGATCACTTCAAGCGTGCGGCGGACCTCGACTCCACGTACATGGTCGCGCTGCTCCACGCGCCGTCACTGGCCGTGAGCGTCGGCGATACCGCGTTCGTGCGGAAGGCGGTGCGTCTTCGCCTCGCGGCCGATACATCGCGCTCCTGGCTGTTGCCGCTGCAGTGGCTCACCGCGGTGCATGAGGGCGACACCGCGGTCGCGGCCGCGGTGTGGGACTCACTCTCACGCTACCCGGATCGCCAGGACGTGTTATGGACCATGCTGCAGCACGCCGTCGTCGAGGGCGTGGGCGTCGCAGACGCTGCGCGCGCAACCGACTCACTCATTGGCCGCTCCAGCACGGACGACGCGCGATACGGCGCGCATCAGGTTGCGGCCGACTTCGCCCTTCTGCAGGGACAGCCATCGCGTGCACTCCGGCATCGCCGACAGGGCGCGGCGTTGGCCAGCGACCGGGAGCTCGCCAGTCGGAATCTTGGTGTGCTGCTCATTCGCGATGCGATGATCGGCGACGGAGACACCGCGGCCGCGATCGCCGCGGTTCCGGCCGTCGAGCGCCTCGCGCGGCGGCCGATCAGCGGTGACAGTGCCACGCGCTCCTTCGTGCGCTCGGCGATCCGGGTGCTCGAGCCCTGGCGTATCTCGCGCGGGGACACCTCGCAGACTCGCGCCTCCATCGAGACGCTTCGCGCGATCATCCGAACGCCGGGATTCAGCGATCCCCTAGAGATCGAAACGGAGATCGCCGTCATTGAGGCGATGTTCGCGACGGTGGGCCGACATGCCGACCTGCGGGCGAAGGCGGCGCGGCTGGACTCGCTGTTGCGGTCCACCGACTACGCCAGAACGCACACGGGGCGCTACACGGTTGCCGCGGTCGTCGCGGCCCGGGCGCTGGAGGCCGCGGGCGATCTCCCGCGCGCCGTGGAGGCCGCCCGTCGCCGGCAGATGTGGAATGACATCTCGAACCCGTACCTCGCGGCGCAGCTCCGCGAGGAAGGGCGGCTCGCCGCGCTCACTGGCGATCGTGAAGGGGCGATCCGCGCCTATCGGCATTACCTGGCACTCCGAAACGATCCGGAGCCTGCCGTTGCGGCGCAGGTCGCGGCAGTGCGTGCCGAGCTGCGGCGTCTGGAAGGCGAGACGGTCGGGCAGTAACGTAGCGAGCCCGGTTAGGCTTCTCGAAAGCCGAGGCCGGGGGAACTGCCGCGGACCCTTTCATCCGACCGCACATGCCGACCTCCGCGCCGCACCTCACGCTCGCGAGCCTGGTGCTCGTCGCAAGCCTCGTTATGCCCCGACACGCCACCGCTCAGGAGCAGCCAGCGCCTACCGCGGCGCCCTCGGTGGGAGTCGATTCGTTGCCGTTCCGTCGAGGCCAGTGGGGAGCGGAATTCGGCATTGACGACGGCACCGTCGGTCTCGGCGTCCTGCGCTTTCGCTCCACACGAACGGCCTGGCAGCTCAACGCCCACATGGCAGCCGACTGGTCCAAGTCGACTACGCCGTTCCAGGGCTCGGAGACGCACGTGTTCGTGAACCTTCGCGCCGGCCCACGCAAGTACCGCCCCCTTGTTCAGGGCGTTGCCGCCTACGTTGGAACCGGACTCATTGGCGGATACAGCTGGTCGGAACGAAGCGACAGTTGGCGCCGAGGTTGGAATGCCGGCGTGTTCGGAGAGCTTGGCGCCGCCTACTTCGTGACGCGCCGGCTCAGCCTGGGAGCGCGCGTCGATGCCTCGGCGAGCTATCTGGAGTTTCGCCAGGCCTCGGTGAGCTTTGCCGGCGTACAGCGAGATCGCCACTTCAGCATCGGGCTCTCACCCGTCCGAATCGTCGGGGGACTCTACTTCTGACCGAGTCGCGCGAATGGCCATGAATCGCATACCGCTGGCGACGCTGCTGATCGCGTCGTCGGCCTGGGCGCAGTCCGCGGGGATTCGCACGTATGCGAATCCGATCGACGTCGACTACCGGTACAATTTCGAGCAGCACAATCAGGGCATCTCGTATCGGCAGGGCGCCGACCCGGTGATCGTGAACCATGGCGGGGAATACTTCCTGTTCATGACCGTATCGGACGGCTACTGGCATTCGAAGGACCTGCTCCACTGGCGCTTCGTGACGCCGAGCCGCTGGCCATTCGAGAACGTGGTCGCGCCGGCGGCGTTGTCGGTGCGCGACACGCTGTACCTGATGCAGTCGATGTTCGAGCCGCGGCCGATTCTCTTTTCGACGGCGCCCGCCACTGGCCGGCTCGAGTTCTACAACCGGATGCTGCCGCGGCTTCCGAAGATGATGCCGAGCTGGGAGCCGCCGCCCGGGCCCCCGGGCTCGGTGCCACCGGGGCCGTGGGACCCCGCGATCTTCCACGATCCCGACACCGACCGGTGGTACCTGTACTGGGGCTCCTCGAACGTGTATCCGCTGTACGCGATGGAGCTCGACAAGAGCCGGCGTCTCACGTTCGCCGGCGATCCCAAGCCCCTGTTCACCCTCGACCCTGCCCGACACGGGTGGGAACGGTTCGGGCAGGATCATCGCGACACGATCCGGCCCTACCTCGAAGGCGCGTGGATGACGAAGCACCGCGGCAAGTACTATCTCCAGTACGGCGCGCCCGGCACCGAGTACAACGTCTACGCGAATGGCACGTACGTCGGTGACGACCCGTTAGGCCCGTTCGCGTACGCGCCGTACAACCCCGTGGCCTACAAGCCCGGTGGCTTCATGACCGGAGCGGGTCATGGCAGCACGTTCCAGGACAACTACGGCAACTACTGGAACACCGGCACGCCCTGGCTGGCCGTCAATTGGACGTTCGAGCGCCGCGTCTCGATGTTCCCCGCCGGCTTCGACGCGGATGGGCAAATGTTCGCCAACACGCGCTTCGGCGACTTTCCCCATTACGTGCCGACGCGACGATGGGCGAACAAGGATGAGCTGTTCACCGGGTGGATGCTGCTCTCGTATCGAAAGCCCGTGACCGCTTCGTCGGTTCGCGATACGTTCCCTGCCTCGAACGTGACCGACGAAAACCGCCAGAGCTTCTGGGTCGCGCACTCGACGGCGCCGGACGAGTGGCTTCACATCGATCTCCAGCGCGAGTACACGGTGAAAGCCGTCCAGGTGAACTTCATCGATTATCGGTCCGGCCTCTTCGCCAACGATTCGATGGTGTACACCCGATTCCGAATTCGCGCGTCACGCGACGGCCGAGCCTGGGAAACGATCGCCGACCTGAGCGCGGAGACGCGCGACCGGCCGAACGCGTACATCGAGCTGGCGACGCCCGCGCGCGCGCGGCACATCCGATACGAGCATGGGTACGTGGGTGCCGCGAACCTCGCCATCGGCGACATCCGCGTGTTCGGCAACGGCGATGGACGCGGCCCCGCGACCCCGCGCGGCCTAACGGCTCGGCGTGATGCCGACCGCCGCAATGCGTTCGTCGGCTGGTCGCGCGTCCCGGGCGCGGTCGGCTACAACATCCTCTGGGGCATCCGGCCCAACAAGCTCTACCAGACGTACCAGGTGTTCGCCGACCGGCCGACGTCCCTCGAGCTGCGCGCGCTCACCGTCGACCAGGAGTATTGGGTCGCGATCGAGGCGTTCGACGAGAGCGGCGTCTCGCGACCGAGCGCCCCCGTCGCGGTGCGCTGACGCGGAACACACCGGACGTCCTCATCGTTTAGATGACAGGACGATCCGGAGGCACCATGAAATCCCAGAAGAAGAACACCGTGCAGCGCGCGATCAGCGCTCGGTTCACTACGCTGTGGGGCTGGTTCACGGCGCCGCGCTTTGGCTCCGCGGGCAGCGGAGGACTGGAATACGAGCCATTCCCGCAGTGGACGGCGGAGATCCCGATCAAGGTGAGCCGGTAAGCCTCACCGCCGGCGTGGTGCCCTGCCATACTTCCGCAGTGCGACGAGCAGGCGGTCGTGCGGCAGGGCATGTACGCGCAGATCGTCCGCGCCGGTCATGGTCTCGGCGGCCAGCATCGCGTTGAGGATGGCTTCCTCCGTCGCCTGCACGGTCGCGTAGAAGAGCGGATTGATCCGGGCGTTAGGCAGCATCGCCGTCTGGACCACGCCGGTATCTCCCGCCGTCCGCGCATTGGCGGTCGAGAAGGCGATGAAGATGTCGCCCGAGCTGTTCTCCCCCTTTCCGCCCATCCGGCCGACGCCGAGCGCCGCGCGCGTCACGAGGCGCTTGAGCTGATGTGGCAGGAGCGGCGCGTCGGTGGCGACGATGATGATGATCGAGCCCGCCCCCTCATCCTCCTCGCGCGGAGCGCTTGCGCCCGCATCGCAGCGGGGCACCCCAGGCCGGATGCTCCGGTCCGCCGACGCGATGCACGACATGAGATCGGTGATCTCCTCGCCAACCGGGACACCGGCCACGCGCAGCTCGCGCCGCGCGCCGTAGTTGCACTGCACGAGGACGCCGACCGTCCATCCACCCATGCGGGGCTCCACGCGACGTGAGGCGGTGCCGATGCCACCCTTGAATCCATGGCACCGCATCCCCGTTCCGCCGCCGACGTTTCCTTCCGCGACGGCGCCCCCGCGCGCGCCGTCCAGTGCGCTGATGACGTGCTCGGGCTTCACGTGAAACCCGTTGATGTCGTTGAGGCCCCCATCGAACGTCTCGGCCACCACGGGAAGGCCCCACGGCTGGGTGCCGGGGCGATTCACCTGCCACTGTAGAATCGCGTCCCGCACGACGCCGACGCTGTGCGTGTTGGTAATGGCGATCGGCCCTTCGAGCACCCCACTCTCCTCGAGCCAGGTCGTGCCCGTCATCTCGCCATTTCCATTGAGCGTGAACCAGGCGCCGAACACCGGATCACTACTCGCGCGACCCCTCGGATGCACGACGGTGACCCCGGTGCGCACCGGCCCCCGCCCCACGATGAGTCGTCCACTTCCCGAGATGAGCGTAGTGTGCCCGACTTCGACCCCCGCGACGTCGGTGATGGCGTCGAGGGGTCCGGGTACACCGCCGATGAGAGAGTCGAGGCCGAGATCGCGGGCGCGGGTGGCCTGGGCAGGAGAAATGGTCGTGAGGCAAACGAGGAGCAGGACGGCGGAGACTAGGCGGCTCATGGCATCCTCGATGCTTTCGGAATGGGATGGATGACGTCGTCGCGATATCTGGTGGTCACGCTTGGGGCTCCTCTCGCAACGAGCCAAGAGCATAACCACAGAGGCACCGAGGGCACAGAGGGATTCCCTCACCGGCCAGATCATCGGCGCGGGAATCGAGGTGCATCGGCAGCTCGGGCCTGGGCTACTCGAGTCCGCGTATCGGGAGTGCCTGTGTTGGGAGCTCAATCACCGCGGTTTGACTATCGAGCGCGAGATGGCGCTTCCGCTCGTCTACAAGGGCGTTCATGTGGACGCCGGCTATCGGCTTGATCTAATCGTCGAGAAACGCGTTCTTGTCGAACTCAAAGCCGTCGAGCGTTTGGCGCCGGTTCATACCGCGCAAGTACTCACTTACCTCAAGCTGACTGGCCTTCGTGTCGGACTTCTCATGAACTTCAATGCGGACGTGCTGCGCGATGGCATTGTGCGCCTCGTGCTGTAGACTGCATAACCACAGAGGCACCGAGGCACAGAGAACGGCCAACTGCAGAGGACGTGCAGTTGGCCGTTCTCTGTGCCTCGGTGCCTCTGTGGTTTACGCAGTTCGACCCTTAGCGCTCCGGATCGAGTATCCGACGAATCTCATGCCTGACATCCATGAGATGATACCTCGTCACCCGATCCCGAACCCTCGGCAAGACTCCCACGATCTGCGCGTCCAGCGCCGTGAGTTCGCCACGCAAGAGCGCACGCGCGTCAGACGACTGCCGTGGGCTCGGCGGGATCACCACGGGACCCCCCTGGCCGACCGGAGTGACCCGAGGCACCGGGGGATTGAGCTTGGCATCGAACAGCTCGAGATACGCGCGCTGGAGATTCCTCCGCACCGCATCGATCTCGCTGCCTGACGAGAGCTCCGACCAGATCCCTCGCCGCACGTCAACCAGCATGTCCGCGAGCGGATAGGCATCGCGCCCGTTCCGGGCCAGCGCCTCGAATTCGATCATGCGCTCCATCCGGCCGTCGTCCAGCAGTCGCGCGAGCACGCGGGTCTGCGCGCTGCGGATCCGGTCGAGGGCTCCCTCGACCTCGATGCGCCGCAGGATCTGCTCATCCAGAAAGTACGACGGCGTGCGAAAGGCGTTTTCGTTCAGAAAGCGCACTGCCTCCTGCTGCCGGGCCCGCGGCAGCGGCGTGAAGCGTACCCCATCCTGGCCCGACACCTTCTCGCGCGTGTCGGCGCCGCCCACGACCGATGCGACGTGGCCAAGCTCGACGACCCACTGGTTGATCAGGCGGTCGTAGAGCAGCTGAAGATCGGCGTACCCCTCCAGCGGACGCTGCGTCGCCGTGATCAGCTTTGGCACGAGGCGCTTGATGTTGCGCAGGCCCAGCGTCGTCGAGCGCACCGCGTCCGCATCGCCGACCGCCTCCGTATTCTCCCCGGGGTCGGCGCCGAGCGAGTTCGAGGTGGAGAAGCGGAACCAGGGCACCGTGTCCTGCATCCGGGCCCACCGGTCCAGCGTCTCGCGCTCCTCGTCAGGCGTGGTCGCGCCGGGGATCGGCTTGTACCCCCACATCGTCACGAACTTGTCGTAGGGGCCAATGTCGGGGATGAGATCCGCGAGCGGGATGGAATCCTCCGGCTGCGCCACGTAATTGAACCGCGAGTAATCCATCAGCGTCGGTGTGTGCCCCCAGCGCGACACGAAGCTCCGGCTGCGCACACTGTCGGCCGGATACATCGAGCTCGCCTTCATGTTGTGCGGGTAGCCTAACGTGTGCCCCACCTCGTGGGCCACGACGTACTGCAGCAGACGGCCCATCAGCGTGTCGGGGAGCGGGAGCCGGTCGGCGCGGGGGTCGAGATGGCCGACTTGCACCCAGTACCACGTCGTCAGCAGCTGCTGGACGTTGTGGTAGAACTGGATGTCCGACTCGATGATCTCCCCCGTGCGCGGATCGTGGATGTGCGGCCCGGAGGCATTCTCGATGGTCGACGGCAACCACCGGATCACCGAATAGCGTGCGTCCTCCGCCGACCAGTCCGGATCGTCCGCCGGCGAGGGCGCTTCCTTCGCGAGGATCGCCTCCTTGAAGCCCGCCGCCTCGAACGCCCGCTGCCAGTCCTCCACACCGCGCTTCACGTACGGCACCCACTGCCGCGGTGTCGCCGGATCGACGTAGTACACGATCGGCTTCACGGGATAGCAGAGCGAATCGACGCGCCGCTCGCTACACTCGAGACGCCACCGCGTGATGTAGCGCCGCAGTGCGGCGCGCTGCTCGGGGCGACCGTAGTCCTGTTGACGGATGCTGAAGAAGCCGACGCGCTCGTCGTGCAGGCGCGGTTTCATCGGCGTCGCCGGAAGGCGAACCATGCTCCAGTGCATGAGCACGCTCGCGGCGCCTGGCGGCGCGCCGCCCTGACCGAATGGCCCCGGCGTCGGCGTCGGCCCACCCTGCCCCTGCTGTGGTGGGGGAACGGCGTACGTCAGGGTCGCTTCGACTTCCACGTTTTCGGGGAACGCGGCGACGCGCTCGATGAAGCTGCGTTGGGCGTCCGCGGCGCCGCGCAATCGCTGCCCGGGTCCGAGCTCGGGGGGCGGGTTGGTGAACAGGCGCGACACGTCGATCACCGCCGCGCTGTCAGGCCCATACGTGAGCACGTCGAAGCTCGCGACGATCGGGTTGTAGTTGGCCGCCTGAACCGCCTGGTAAATCGGCAGCGACGTATCGGCCATGATGTCGAACGAGGCCGTCCGCAACAGGACCTTGTTGTCGCGACGCTCCCATCGCACCACGCGGTTGCTCACCGCCTGACCGCCATAGCCGACGCCGAGGGTGGTCCGGGCGATCTGGGTGACGAGCAGGAAGTCGCGGCCGAGCTCGCTGCGCGGGATCTCGTACAGGAGTCGATCGCCGCGCCGGTGTGCCTTGAAGAGGCCGGCGCGCGTGGTGAAGTCGCTCGTGATGACGCGAGCATAGGGCTGGGGCCTAACGGGCGCGCGCTGCCCGCCCCCGGACGGCTGGGCGCTATCGGCGGGCGCTTCCGCGCCCTCGGCCCCAGGTGCGCGACGGGCGGGAGTCGGTGCGGACGAGGGACGACACCCGGCGGCCGCAACGGCGACCGCCACCGATGCGAGGGCGACCACGATCTGACGCATATTCGGCGAGTCTGATGTAAGGGGTCAGGAGCGACGCATCTGATACGCGCGTCCACGTACAATCGCTGACGGTCGCCCCGTTGTGCAACTCGCGAGACAGCGGCGCGTCCTCGGCGAGGGCCATGGCGGCGGAGCCACGCTCGTTGCGCTACCGCCCCGATCGCGCAAGTTCAAGCCGCCCAATGCTTCCCCGTCCGGCTGGTCGCGCAGCCGGCCGGGAGGCGACCAGGCCGTGATCTTGCCCAGGGCGGCGCTATCCTTCGTACGCGACTCCCTCCATGAGGCCACCATGAAACGCCTTTCGTTCGTGCTGTTCGTCGCTACCCTCTGCGCGACAACGGCGCGCGCTCAAACGATCGACCTGCCGGTGCAGTCCAACGTTCTCTCCATCAACCCATTCGGCTTTCTGTTCCAATGGTACAACATGGAGTACGAACGGGCCTTCAGCTCGACGGCGAGCTGGTCGGCGGGCGTCGGCCACATCAGCATCGGGGATGACGACGATGACGAGGAGATCGATTACACGAGCGCGGACATCCGGCTGCGCTATTACCCGTCGGCGGAGGCGCCCACGAAGTTCGCGGCCGGCATCTCCTTCGGCTACTCGCGCGTGAGCGAGGATGACCGGCGAGACGGCACCCTCATCGAGCGCGAGTTCGACGCGCTCTCGGTGGGGCTCGATCTTGGGTACAGCTGGCTCCTGGGGCGCACCCGGCAGTTCTTCATCGGAACCGGGATCGGCGCGAAGCGCCTCTTCCCCATCGGGGGGGACGATGATGAAGACGAGACCTATGGGTACCCGACACTCAGACTGTCGATTGGGTACGCGTTCTGAAGAGGAACGAAAAAACGAGGAAATGGCAGTTGGGCGCGTGCGCGCAGGACCGTCCCAGCCACTTCCTCGTTCCTCGTTCCTCGTTCGTTTTATCGCCCGTGCCGATACACCAACTCGACGAGCTCGTCGTACATCGCGTCCGCCTGCGCATCGCCGGCGCGGATGGCGGTCGCGGCGCAATGCTTCAGGTGATTGCGCAGGAGCTCGCGGGCGACGCCCCGCAGCGCTTCGTGGACTGACGAGATCTGCGTCAGGATATCGGCGCAGTAGCGCTCCTCGTCCACCATCTTCTGTAGCCCGCGCACCTGTCCCTCGATGCGTCGCAGACGCTTCGTCGTGCGGTCCTTGATGTCGGGATCGACGGCGACCGCCTTCCGCCCCCGGGTGTGGGTCGCGCAGCCGCACTCGGCGACCTGCGGGTGGGATGTCGTTGGCATGCGCGAAAGCTCGTATACCCCGGGGGGCTATGTCAATGGACTCCTGACGGCAAAGACGTCAGACCGTCAGACTCAGAATTCAGAGCTCGGAAACGTCATCTGTATTCCGAAATCCGTATTCTGACCTCCGACGTCTCTGCCCTCCTGCATCACATTGCCAGCCGTCACCGCGTGATGAGAGGCTCTCGCCGCGCGCTCCTGACCCTCTACGCGCCTCCGTCGGAACCCGACATCGACACGCGCGACAGTGTACGGCACTTGAAGGCGCTCCTCCCGTCGAATGCTCCACACAAGGAGGAGAGCCATGCATACGACGTCTTGCTGGCATTCACGCGCGCGCGCGCTCGGGTCGCTCGCGACATGCATCACCATCGTCGCCTGTGCCGATCGAGCGACCGGGCCCGAGGCGCTGGACGCGGGCACCGAGGTCTCGCTTCGCAGCTCGGCGAATCGGGTCGAGTGCGACGACGGAAACGGCGGCATCACACTGCCGCCTGGCTTCTGCGCGGTGGTGGTTGCGGATCAGGTCGGACGCGCCCGTCATCTGGGCGTCACGCACAAGGGCGACGCGTACGTGGCGATCGGCGACGCCACGCATGGGGGCGGCGTGCTCGCGCTCCGCGATCGCGACGGCGATGGACGCGCCGAAACGCAGGCGTACTTCGGTGAGCCGAACGCGAACGGCATCGTGGTCACGAAGGAGTTCCTCTACGTCGGTTATCGCGATCGCATCGAGCGTTGGCGCCTGCACTCCAGCGAGCTCCTGCCGCGCGGAACGCCAGAGGTCGTCGTCGGTGGACTGCCCTCCACCGGCGATCATTTCCGCAAGAACATGCAGCTCGACGGGCGCGGCAACATGTACGTGAACATCGGCTCGGCCTCGAATTCCTGTCAGGTCGCGAACCGCGTCGCGCAGTCGCCGGGCGTCGATCCCTGCCCGGAGCTCCCTGTTCGCGCCGGGGTCTGGCGGTTCGACGCGAACCGCACCGGCCAGACCCCCGCCGATGGAATTCGGTTCGCCACGGGACTCCGCAACATGGAAGCGCTGCGGTGGGACGCGACTCGCGGGGCACTCTTCGGCGTGCAACACGGACGCGACCACCTCAACGACCATTGGCCGCAGTTCTACACACCGCAGGATGGGGCTGACCTGCCATCCGAGGAGTTCATCCGCATTGACGCCGGTGACGATAACGGCTGGCCGTACTGCTACCACGACTGGAAGAAAGGCTTGAAGCTTCTCGCTCCCGAATATGGCGGCGATGGCACGATCGTCGGCCCGCGATGCGCCGACAAGGAGATCCCACTCCTGGCATTCCCCGGCCACTGGGCACCGAACGACCTCCTCTTCTACGCCGGGCGGCAGTTCCCGTCGCGGTTTACACGAGGTGCATTCGTGGCCTTCCACGGCGGGTTCGACCGCGCGCCGCTGCCCAACGAAGGGTTCAACGTCGTGTTCGTTCCGTTCGCGGGCCAGACGCCGGCGGGAGGATGGGAGGTCTTCGCCGACGGATTCATCGGGAACTCGACGAATCCGCCAGCGGACGCCGAGCATCGGCCGATGGGGTTGGCGGAGGGACCGGATGGATCGATGTACATCTCGGATGATGATGGCGGGCGGATCTGGCGGGTGGTGTTCAGCGGAAGGGATCGTTAGGTCCTGTCGCGCAGGGTCCTAACGGCACTGACCACAGAGGCACCGAGGGCACGGAAGAACCCCGAACCGCAGGTCCTGCAGTTCGGGGTTCCTCCGTGCCCTCGGTGCCTCTGTGGTTCGTGCCGTTGACCCTCGCGGGACGGAGCGCGAATGCGCATTTTGGAAGCTCACCGCAAAGGCCTTCTCCCATGCGTATTCTCTGCTTCGTACCGTTCATCGCGTTTGCGCTCCCCGCGGCCGCCCAGGCGCCTGCGCCCACCAGGCGCCCCATGACCTTCCTCGATATGCAGCACATGAAGCAGGTGGGGTCGCCGACGCCGAGCCCGGATGGCAAATGGCTGCTCTACACGGTGTCGACCCCGGACTGGAAGGAAGCGAAACGACAGACCGACATTCACATCGTGTCGCTCGAGCGTGGGGTGTCGTCGACGCGCCAGCTCACCTTCACGAAGGACAAGAACGAGACGTCACCGCGCTGGGCGCGGGATGGGTCGTTCTTCGTCTTCGCGTCGAACCGCGATGCGCCATCGGCGAGCGCGACGCAGAGCCAGCTGTACCTCATGCGCCCCGACGGGGGCGAGGCGCGCAAGATCACCGATGCCAAGGAAGGCGTCTCGACGTTCGCGCTCAGCAAGGACGGGAAGTGGCTGGCGTATCGCAGCGGCAAATCGGGTGAAGAGCAGCTGTACCGCCTCCCCGTCGCCGGGATCGACACGGCGAAGCCGGATCAGCTGACGAAGCAGACGACCGGCGTCGGGCTCTGGCAGTGGGCGCCGGACAGCCGGCGTATCTACTTCGTCACCGCCGACACGACCGATCCCGATGAGAAGCTGCGCATCGAGAAGAAGTTCAACGTCTCGATTCGGAATATGGAGACGCCGCGGTCCAGCCTCTGGGCCCTCGACCTCGACCCGCGGAAGACGAACCGCCTCACGCGGGATACGACGATCACCGTCAGCGACTTCGAGATCTCCACCGATGGCAGGTGGATCGCGTTTCGCGGGACCGCCAGCGACCGCTACAAGCGAAACATTACGGAGCAGAACATCTACGCCGATCAGTACCTGCTGGAAGTCGCCACCGGTCAGATCGAGCGCCTGACGAACAACGCCGAGGTCGGCGAAAGCTTGCCGAGCTTCTCGCCGGATGGGCAATGGGTCGCCTTTTCCGCCCCCGATGACCTCACGCGCTACAACATGAAGAATCAGCGCGTCTACCTGCGCCGCACCGCGGATCGCGGCGGACAATGGCGCAAGCTCGGCAGCTCGTTCGACGGCGATGTCACGACCGGCTTCTGGTCGGCCGATGGCAAAACCATCTACTTCAACGAAGGCGTTCGTGCGACCAACCAGCTCATGGCGCTCGACATCGCTCGTGACCAGGTTCGTGCGGTCACGAACGAGCGGGCGTCGCTGTTCGTCAATCGCGATGATGATTCGGGCACGCTGATCATCAGCTACGCCGATCCACGGACTCCGCCGACGCTCTTCACCATCGCGACTCCCGAGCAGGCCGCGAAGCGCGCCGCCTGGCGGCAGCTCACCGACGCGAACCCACAGGTGCGTGAGCTCGCGTTAGGTGAGGAGGAAGAGGTCACCTGGAAGTCGACCGACGGCAAGATGGTCGCGGGGGTGCTCGTGAAGCCGGTGGGCTTCCGCCCCGGGCAGCGGTATCCTCTCATCGTCGCCATCCACGGTGGCCCCGCGTCCGCCGACGTGCTCGGCTTCAACGGGGGGTATGGCGCGCAGGTCTACGCTGGTGAGGGATACGCGGTGCTGCGCCCGAACTATCGCGGCTCCACCAACTACGGGGAGGCGCACAAGACGGACATCGTCGGCAACTATTTCCCGCCCGGCTTCGACGACATCATGACCGGGGTCGACCACCTCATCGCGCAGGGGATCGTCGACTCGACGCGCATGGGCGTGCTGGGGTGGAGCGCCGGCGGCCACTGGGCGAACTGGATTCTCACGCACACCGATCGCTTCAAGGCGATCAGCTCGGGCGCCGGGACCTCGAACTGGATCTCCATGTACGCACAGAGTGACGTGCAGCGGAACCGGCAGTTCTATCTGGGGGACAAGCTGCCGTACGAGGACTTCGATGCGTATTGGGCGCAGTCACCCATCCGCTACATCAAGAACGCCAAGACACCGACGATGATTCACGTCGTCAAGGGTGATCCACGGGTGCCGAGTCCTCAGTCGGAGGAGCTGCACATGGCGCTCAAGCGGTTAGGCGTCCCGACGGAGCTCTTCGTGTATCCTGGGGAGTCGCACGGCATTCCCGATCCGCGCAACCAGCTCGTGAAGTCGATGAGCGAGATGGCGTGGATGGACTACTACGTCCGCGGGAGCGGACGCAGGTTCGCCTGGCGGGACGTGCTCAAGACGCTCGAGGACGAGGCCGAGCGCCAGAAGAAGGAGGAGGAGAAGAAGCAGCTCGCCGGGACGGAAGAGAAGCCCTGACCTCGAGGTCGTCGGGGTGATCGAGGGAGGACAAACGACTGTACCTCGATCACCTGGACGGCCTCGTCAGGGGCGCACGCGAACCGGCACCGTCATCTGCCGCGTGTCCCATGCGATGCGGATCTCACCTGTCTGGGTGCCGCCCGGCGTGACCTCGATTGTCAGCGCCTCGACCGGTGTCGCGAGTGTCGTGCTCCGCATCGGGATGCGCGCCAGATCATGGCGCGCGTCGTAGTCCGTCCCCGCGAGCGGCTCTCCGTCGCGCGTGGTCTCGCGATTGATGATGAGCGTTCCGCCGGTGCGCGAGGGAATGGTGAACAGGGTATAGCTCCCGGCGGGGACGCGAGTGCCGCCGATCTCGAGATCGCGCGTGGTCGTCAACACCGTTGCATCGTTCGCTCCCGTGCGCCACACGCTGTCCCACGGAACGATGTCGCCGAAGATCGTGCGTCCTCGCTTCTTCGGACGGGCGTATCGCACCGAGATGGTCGCGTCCCCAAGGCGCGCCGAGACCGAATCGCGCGGCGACAGCGGGCCCATCGCCTTGCCGCTCGCGTCGAGCGCCGCCCACGTCTTCGCCACCTGATTGACGTCGACATCGAGAACGCGCTCGACCGATGTCCCGCGCGGCTGATAAAGACGCCTGATGCGTCCGGCCGCATCGACGTGCGCACGATAGGTGAGGAACGGCAACCGGAACGTCATCGAATCGGTGCCGATGCGGGTGACAACGACCGTCATCGGATCCCCCGTCGGATTGACCAGCGACACGGTCATGCTATCGGCCTTCGTGGCGCGCATGCGCATCGCCGCGAGCTCGTAGGCGAGGAACGACTGAGCCAGCAATGGGATGCCGCCGGCACGCGCGGGGACACGGCGGGTGGTGGTCGAATCGCCGCGTTTCATCTCGACGGTCGCACTGTCACCACTTCCATAGGACAGCTGCGTGCTGCCGAGGAGCGGACCGCCAGGGTTGTCGATGGAGTGAAACATCAGGAAGACGGTCGCGATCTCGCCGGCGGGTGTGAGCTCGAGATGTGTGTGGCGGAAGCTCGTGCGCGGGCTTCGCAACGCCTGCTCCACCTGGTACGTGTGTCCTGATCGCGTGAACCGCTCGATGGCGGTCGTGTCGGTACCCAGCCTGACGATGAAGGCCCCCGTCGGCGGCGTGTTCTGCGCCGCGAGCGCGCAGGGAATGAGGAGGGAGAGGAGTCGGCGCATGATCGGACCAAGGTGGTCGGGGTAATCGAGGGTGTCGAAGCGGTCGAGGGAAGGTGATCGAGGGGACTCATGATGTCGAGGTGCTCGAGTGGCACACGACGCTCACCTCGACAACGCCGACTCCCTCGCCCACCGCTGCCTATCGGTACTCCTCCTGCAACTTCTGGAGCGCCGCGTTCCCCGGACAGAGCGATGCGTATGGCACCCGCGTCAACGGCTCTTCGATCGTTCCGTTGACGCCGTGCATGTCGGGGGCCCGCTCATCGATGTAGAGCAGTCCGGTTACCACTTCGCCCTGAGCCTGCAGCCGGCGGATATGGGCGTACGCGGCGTCACGGTCGGTCGGATCGTAGTCCTCCCCGACCGATCGGAAGCGGACGACGCTTCCATCGTGCATCGTCACACTGACCGGGTCGCCCGGCACGGTGGCTGCCGCGATCTCGTGCGTCAGCGGAATGAAATCCACCGGGGCCAGCTCATGGCGATGCCCGCGCGTGAAGCGATAGCTCTTCGTCGAGGCCTCGTGATCATTGAACGTCACGCAGGGCGAGATGACATCCACGAGCGCGAACCCCCGATGCGCGAGCCCCGCCTTGAGGATGGGGACGAGCTGCTTCTTGTCGCCGGAGAACCCGCGCGCGACGAAGGTCGCGCCGAGCGTGATGGCGAGCAGCACCGGATCGATGGGGGGCTGCACGTTAGGCTCTCCCCGCTTCGATTTCGATCCCACATCGGCGGATGCGGAGAACTGGCCTTTCGTGAGACCGTACACGCCGTTGTTCTCGAGCACGTACAGCAGGTTGATGTTGCGCCGGATCGCGTGGCAGAGCTGGCCGAGCCCGATCGACAGCGAATCGCCGTCGCCGGAGACGCCGATGCAGACGAGCTCGCGATTCGCCGCGTGCACGCCGCTCGCGACCGCCGGCATGCGCCCGTGCACGGCATTGAACCCGTGCGACTGCCGCATGAAGTAGGCGGTCGTCTTGGACGAGCAGCCGATGCCACTCAGCTTGGCCGCGCGATGCGGCGGGAGGTCGAGCTCCCACACGGCCTGGATGATCGCCGCCGTGATCGAGTCGTGCCCGCACCCCGCGCACAGCGTCGACATGCCGCCTTCGTAATCGCGCGTCGTCAGGCCCAGCGCGTTGCGAGGGAGGCCCGGGTGACGGACGGAAGGCTTCGGAATCGATGTCATCGCGGTACACCTGGCTGCGAACGGCCAGCTGTGAACTGCGAACTCACCCCCTTGGATGTCAGCTCGTAGTTCGCGGGTCGCAGCTCGTGGCCGCTTTTCACAGCCTCGGCGATCGGCTCCGCACTGAGCGGGACCCCACCGTAGTCGAGAATCGGTGTCATCGCATCGCGCGGCGTGCCGGTCTCGATGGCCAACAACGCCCGGAGCTGCGCATCGCGATTCTGCTCGACGACGAACAGCCGCTCGTGGTCGTTCAGGAACCGGGCGACCTCCGCACCGAATGGGAACCCGCGAATGCGCATGTAGTCGAGGGCCACACCCTCCGACCGCAGCCGATCGACGGCCTCACGCACCGCCGCATCACAGCTGCCGATCGTGATAATGCCAGCGCTCGCGGCGCCGTCGCGCTGGTCGATCACCGGCGGCGGCACCGCCGCCGCGGCCTGCTCGAGCTTTCGCGCGAGCCGAGCGAGCACCTGGGAATACGCCGCTGCATCCTCGGTGTAGCCGGCATGGACGTCGTGCCCCGATCCGCGGGTAAAATACGCGCCACGCGGGTCGATGCCCGGCAACGTGCGCGCGGCGACCGCGTCGCCATTGTCGCCGAGGTACCGCGAGAACCGACCGATCCGCTCGAGATCCTCGGCCCCCAATACCTTCCCACGATCGGGTCGGTAGCCGTCATCCCACGTGAGACGCCGGCACATCCAGTCGTTCATACCGATGTCGAGGTCCGACGCGACGAAGACCGGCGTTTGAAACCGCTCGGCGAGGTCGAACGCACGCACCGCGAAGGAGAAGCACTCCTCCGGATTCGCGGGAAACAGCACGATGTGCTTCGTGTCGCCATGCGAGGCGTAGGCGAGCGACATCAGATCTCCCTGCTGCGTGCGCGTCGGCATTCCCGTCGACGGGCCGACGCGCTGGACATCGAAGAAGACCGCCGGGATTTCCGTGTAGTACGCGAGCCCGATGAACTCCTGCATCAGCGAGATGCCGGGCCCCGCGGTGGGCGTGAACGCGCGGGCACCTGTCCATCCTGCTCCCACGACCATTCCCGCCGCGGCCAGCTCGTCCTCGGCCTGGAGGATGCAAAACCGCTTCTGTCCCGTCTCGCGGTCGACCCGATAGCGCTCGCACAGGCTCTTGAACGCCTCCATGAGCGAGGTCGCCGGCGTGATGGGGTACCATGCGCCGACGGTGGCGCCCGCGTACAGACATCCCAGCGCGGCGGCGGTGTTGCCGTCGATGATGATGTAGTCGGCGGTTGCATCCATGCGCTCGAGGTGGAACGGCAGCGGACAGGCGAAGCTCGCGGTGGCGAAGTCGTAGCCGAGTCGAAGCGCCTTGAAGTTGGAATCGATCAGCGCCGGCTTGCGGCCGAACTGCTCGCGGATCATGCCCTCGACGACGCTCATGTCGATGTTCAGGAGCGCGACCAGCGCCCCGGCATACGCGATGTTGCGCATGAGCTGCCGTTCGCGATCCCCTTCGAACGCCTCGCCGCACATCCGCCCGAAGGGAATGCCCAACAGCGAGACGTCGTCGCGCGCGAGTGCCGGGTCGAGCGGCCACGACGAATCGTAGAGAAGAAAGCCTCCGTGACGAACCTCCGCGACGTCCCGTTGATAGGTGGTGGGATTGAGCGCGACCACGAGGTCGAAGCGGGGCGCGCGCGCCGTGTAGCCGTCACCGTTGACCCGAATCTCGTACCAGGTGGGCAGCCCCTGAATGTTGGAGGGAAAGACGTTCTTCCCCGAGACGGGAATACCCATTCGGAAGATCGCCTGCATGATCAGCCCGTTCGCGCTGGCCGATCCGGTGCCGTTCACCGTCCCGATCTTGAAGGCGAAGTCGTTCTTCATAACGGCTGCGAACTGCGAACTGCGAGCTGCGAGCTCAAACCCGAGGGAATTGGGTTCGCAGTTCGCAGTTCGTAGCTCGCAGGCTTCCCGGCGTACGGAATCAACACTGTAAACTCCCTCATGTCCCACGCCGCCGTCGGGCAGCGCTCGGCGCACAGGCCGCAGTGCAGGCAGACGTCTTCATCCTTCACCATCACCCGCTGCGTCTGTGGTAGCGCGGCCGACACGTAGATCTCCTGCGTGCGGTTGAGCGCTGGTGCGGACAGTCGCGTGCGCAGATCCTCCTCCGGCCCATCGGTGGTGATCGTCAGGCAGTTCACCGGGCACACGTCGACGCACGCATCACACTCGATGCACAAGGGCGCCGTGAAATGCGTCTGGATGTCGCAGTTCAGACAGCGCTCCACCTCGTGCGCGGTCTGTTCGGCGGTGAATCCGAGCTCGACTTCGACATTGAGCTTCTGAAAGCGCTGCGTCAGCTCGACGTGCGTCATCGCCGCGCGCGGCGCGGGACTGTAGTCGTTGCTGTACCGCCAGGCATGCATGCCGACCTTGGCGCTGACGAGGTTCATCCCGTAGGATGGGCGGTCCGTGATCGGGAGCCCCTGGCAGTAGTTGTGGATCGAGATCGCGGCCTGATGCCCGTGCTCCACCGCCCAGATGATGTTCTCCGGGCCCCAGGCCGCATCGCCGCCAAAGAAGACGCCAGGGCGGCTACACTGCATGGTCACGCGATCGACGACCGGCATCCCGGCGTCATCGAACGCGATCCCGATGTCGCGCTCGATCCACGGAAACGCGTTCTCCTGACCGATGGCCAGGATGACGTCGTCGCAGGGGATGGTAACCGTGTCGATCACCTCGCTCCGCTGCTTGCCATCCTTCTCGCTCCACGCGAGCCGCTCGAACTCCATACCCACCAGGCGGCCATTCTCCACCACGAACCGCCTGGGCGCGTGGTTCTCGACGATCTCGACGCCCTCCTCGAGCGCGTCGTCGAGCTCCCACGGGGATGCCTTGAAGTATTTGCGCGACCGGCGCGCCATCACCTTGATGTCGCGGCCGCCTAACCGCCGCGAGCTGCGGCAGCAGTCCATGGCCGTGTTGCCGACGCCGATGATCAGCACGCGCTCGCCGATCGATGTCACATGCTCGAAGTGGACGGACTCGAGCCACTCGATGCCGATGTGGATCCGCTTCGCGTCCCAACGTCCCGGAACGTCCAGCTCCTTCCCCTTCGGCGCGCCGCTGCCGACGAAGACCGCGTCGTAATCCTCGGCGAGCAGCGCACGCATGCTCGTGACCGGCGTCGCGAGGCGAAGATCGACGCCCATGTCGATGATCATGGCGACTTCTTCATCGAGCACACTGGCCGGGAGCCGGAAGGCCGGGATGTTCGTGCGCATGAGGCCGCCGGGCCGGTCGAGCTTCTCGAAGACCACACACTCGTAGCCGAGGGGCATGAGGTCGTTCGCCACGGTGAGCGACGCCGGGCCCGCGCCGACGAGCGCTATGCGCTTGCCGTTCTTGCGTTCAGGAACTTTCGGCAGGAAGTCGCTGACGTCATCGCGCAGATCCGCCGCCACACGCTTCAACCGACAGATGGCGACCGGCTTTCCATCGACGCGGGTGCGCCGGCAGGCGGGCTCGCACGGGCGGTCACAGGTGCGGCCGAGGATACCCGGGAAGACGTTGGACGCCCGGTTGAGGAGGTACGACTCGGTGTAGCGGCCCTGTGCGATGAGGCGGATGTACTCCGGCACATTGGTGTGTGCCGGACAGCCCCACTGGCAGTCCACCACCTTGTGGTAGTACCGCGGATTCGTGACGTCGGTTGGCTGCATGGTACCTCGCAGCGAGATACCTCATGTTCGTGCGCGCGCAGATGAAGCACAAGGTGGTCGAGGGCATCGAGGTCGTCCAGGTGATCGAGGACCTCGACGCCCTCGGCACCCTCGATCACCTATGTGATCGATGCCTTGAGCTTCGCGATATCACCGCCGACCGAGGGGTATCGAGGGGCCATCCGCGCGAGGGTCTCGACCACGGTCTGGGCGACCAGATAGTCACGCGTCTTCTTCTTGTCGGCGGGCACGATGTACCAGGGCGCCCACGGGGTGCTGCACTTCGCGAGGGCGTCTCGATAGGCACTGGTGTACCGGTCCCAGCGTGCGCGTTCGCCGAGGTCGTCCTCGTTGAACTTCCAATGCTTCGATGGATCCTCGAGCCGCGCGAGCAGTCGCTTCTTCTGTTCCTCCCGCGAGATATGGAGAAAGAACTTGAGGATCGTGACGCCGTTCTCGCTGAGCATGCGCTCGAACTCGTTGATCTGCTGATACCGCTTCGCCCACACGGCGCGCGGAACGAGCTCGCGCACGCGAACCGCGAGCACGTCCTCGTAATGCGAGCGATTGAAGATGCCGATCGTGCCCTTTGCCGGTACCGCGTGATGGGTGCGCCAGAGATAGTCGTGACTCAGCTCGAGGTCACTGGGCTTCTTGAAGCTGGTGACGACGCATCCCTGGGGGTTCACGGCGTCGAAGACCCGACGAATCGTGCCGTCCTTTCCGCACGTGTCGCGTCCCTGGAGAATGACGAGGAGGGAACGCTCCGACTCTGCGTACAGGCGCGTCTGGAGGTCCGTGAGTCGCTCGAGGAGCGCCTTCGTCTTTTTCTTGAGCGCGTCGCCGCGGGGCACCTGGCCCGGCCGCCGCGCATCCCGATCGCCGATGCGGATCGGCGTCGTGCGCGTGAGAGGACGGAGCTTCACGATCGACACCGCCTGGGAGTTTGGGACGGCGACAATAGAGCGCCGTCCCCCCGCTGGCAAGCGCGCGGCGGCCGCCGTTCCGCTCGACCACACGCCGGCTGGCGTCTACGGGACTTCAACGGCATCACCACCGAGGCACTGAGGCACTGAGGACGGCAACCACCAAGGCGCGTCGGTGGTTGCCGTCCTCAGTGCCTCAGTGCCTCGGTGGTGATGCGTTCAGCCCCTCGCGCAGGACCACCGCGACGGCAACCGCATTCGCCGAGGCTCTTCTAGAGCGACTTCAGGTAGTGCACGAGATCGGACTTCTGCGCCGCGGTGAGGCCGAGAGTGCGCAATGTGTTGTAGTGCTCGACGACCGCTTCCAGTGTCGCGGCGCTACCGTCGTGGAAGTAGGGCCCGCGCAACTGCGGAGGATTCCACAGTCCGCGCAGCGGCGTCGTCCGGTACATCTCGGTCACGCTTCGCTGGGCGTACGCCGGGTCCTGCCCGACCTCGGCCGCGGTATGTAGCTCCCCATCGTTGATGTCCGTGAACGTCGCTCCGGCGTGACAGCTCGAGCACTCCCCGGCGCCCTGGAACACGGTTCGCCCTCGCGCGGCGGCTGCCGCATCGAACTCGGCTTGCACCGGCGCAGGTTTGTCGAGACTGAACTGATACGCGCTCAGCGCGGCGAGCTTCGACGACACCATGTCCGGCGGATTTTGGACGTTGACGCCGATCCGCGCATCGGTAAACGTGCCGTGCCCATGCATTTGCGTGATGGCGACATACGCGTTCCAGTACGCGACGGTATCGTCGCCCGTGTAGAGCTCCCTCCGCACCGCGCGCAGCCCGAAGGCCGGCGGCAATACCACCGGGATGTTCAGGCCATCCTGGTTGAAGCGAGGATCGTACATCCCCGGTCCCCACGAGTTGTAGACCGCTTTCTGCGCGGTGGTGAGGGCGGGCGAAAGCGCGACGATGGCGCCCACGTCGAGGTCGCGATTCGGCCACCCATCGAGTCGCTTGCCGATCCCCGGCGCGAAGGAGTTGTCGACCGTGGAGTGACAGAGCGCGCAGGTGATGCCGACACGGGTGAGGTTGTCGCTGGCATCGACCTGACCAACTACGCCGACGACCGCGCCCAGCTTGAGAAGCGCCACGGTCGTCGCCGGGTCATCGAGATCGATGCGGCCGGCCTGAAGGTCGGCTCGCACCTGCGCCGGGAGAGTGTCGGCGTCGACCTTCAAGCCCACCGAAAGTGCGGTGGCCGGACTGACGCCGGTGCGAATCACCTCGTGCATTCGGAGCGTATCGGTCCAGAACGTCTCATCGCCGAACGTGTCGAACCGAAAGACCGTCTTCCCCTGCGCGACGAGGAGGGGGTCGAGCGGCGCCAGGCCGGTCGGACCATCATCGTCGCATGACGACACCAGGAGTACGACGGCGCACGCCACACCCACTGCCAGCGGGAGCGGCCACCACCGGTTGGCGCGCAGGTCAGCGGGTTGCGAGGACGGACGCGTGCTGCTCGGGCTCGTCATGATTGGATCCTCCCCACGCCTGATCCCTAGCGAAAACCGGGAAGCAGTCGTATTGCGGTAGTGACCATGAGGCTCACCCAGGCACGACGCCGCGCCGACAACCGAACGCCGCACCTGGCAGGAGAGGCTTGGTGCGTCAAGGCGTCGAGATTGGGAAGATATTTATTAAATATCTGCAAGCGCCATTCCGGGCCGGCCGCTGCCCGTCAGGCCGCGCGAGTGCAGGGCTGATGGCGCCTCGCCCGGAGCTTCCGAGTCCGCCAAAGGGAACGCGGAGGCGCATAGTCGACCTGCTCCGCCGGTCGCCGCTGACCGCGAACGAGCTCGCACTGAAGTGCGACATGACCCACAACGCCGTTCGCGGCCATCTGACGGCGCTGCAACGTGATGGGCTCGTCCGCGAGGCCGGACTCCGCCGCAGCGGTACCCGGCCGGCAGTCGTCTATGAGCTGGTCCCGCGCGCCGACTCCAGCCTGTCGCACGCCTATGTCCCATTCGTCGCCCAGCTCCTGCGCGTGCTCGGCGAGCGAATGTCGAAGGAGGAGCTCGACGAGCTCATGCGGACGGTCGGCCAGCGCCTGGGCGCAGAGTGGCCCCGCCTGAAGGGCGATCTGCGCGAGCGGGTCGCCGCGATCGCGGGCGTGCTCCAGGACCTCGGAGCGCTCACCGAGGTGGAGCCGTGGGACGAAGGCTACATCCTTCGGGGCTACGGGTGCTTGTTAGGCGAGGCCGTTCACGGCCGGCCCGAGGTGTGTCGGGCCATGGGAAGTCTCGTCGCCCATCTCGCGGAAGCGCCGGTGGAGGAATGTTGTGAGCGAGGCGAGCATCCGCGCTGCTGCTTCGAGGTGTCCGCGCCCTGAGCTCGGCCGGTACGTCCGCACTTCCGACGAAAGGTGCTCCGCGTCACGAGCCCGGCGTGGCGTGAATCGGCGCTGAGACCCTCGTGCCGGCTGCATCGTCATGTGATGCCGCCCTGCGCGTTAGGATTCGCGCAGTGTGATCGACGTCACCTTTGCACTCTTCCGGAGACTGCCTGTCATGCGTACTTCGCATCCCGCTGCCTTTCTCGGCCTCTCGTTCGCGATGGTGCTGCTCCTTGCCGGCTGCGAGACCAAGAAAGAGCGCGCCCGTGCCGACAGCCTCCAGGCGATCACCGACCGCCAGCTCGCACTGACGACCTCGCTGTCTTCGCAGAAGGATTCGCTGATGCGCGCGATCTTCGAGAGCGACTCGCTGCTCACGAAGATCGACAGCCAGATTCGCACGGTCAAAGGGCTTCCCGCCAAGAAGCGCGTGAAGCGCAATTACGAGAGTCCCCTCGAAGAGCAGCTCGTGCGTCGCAAGGAGCTGAGCGATCGCGTGGAAGCGCTCGTGCAGCGTGCGCGTGTAACGGCGGCGGAGCTCGCCGAGAGCCGCAAGCGCGAGCAGGAGCTTCGCGGGAAGAACGACACCCTGCAGCTGCGCATCGAAGACGATCAGCGAATCATCGCCGAGCTCGGCAACAAGGTGGAGCAGCAGGCGGCGACGATCGCGGCGCTCGAGCTGCGCGTCGACAGCCTGGTGACGGAGACGAGGGTAATGGGCGAGCGCTATTACCGCGCCTATTACGTCGTCGGAACGGAAGACGAGCTCATCGAGAAGGGCATCGTCGAGCGCGAGGGTGGCGCGAATCTTCTGTTCGCGCGCATCGGACGGACGCTGCAACCCGCGCGTGCGCTCGATCCCGAGCTCTTCGTGGCGATCGACCGCCGCGACATCCGCGAGATACCGCTGCCCGACTCGACCAAGCGCTACGCCGTGGTGTCGCGCCAGAGCCTGGACAACGCCGAGGTCGGGGAGCGTGACGAAGAGATCTTCCGCGGACAGCTGCGGATCCCGGATCCGGAGCGGTTTTGGGGGACGTCGCGTTTCCTGATTCTCGTCGCGAAGTAGGGCGTGGCGACTCAACGGCAAAGATGACAGAATTCAGAATTCAGCTAAAACCTACGGGGAGCCGGCGTGTGGCTCCCCGTGGTCGTTTCTGGATTCTGAATTCTGTATTCTGAATTCCGTCATCTTTGCCGTTTACATAACTAGTCGGGCACGATAGCCGGCTGGCGATCGTTGCCCGTTTCCTCGACCAGCACTCGCACGCCCGTCGTCGGTGGCGGGATCGGCGGCACGCCCACGCCACCGCTCGCCACCCGCGGCGCCCCGAAGGCGACGAGGTCACCATCGTCTCCATAGGCCCCGCGCACGGCCACGCAGTAATGCGCGCCGCAGGATGGCTCGCCTAACGCCGTGTCTGGAAGGACGGCATAATCCGCGGCCTCGCCTCCCGTCACCCGAACGGCCCGCAACCGCGGCGTGCCCCCGCCAGCCGCATAGACGATGTGCGTGCCGGTGGCACTCCAGGACGGGTCGAATGCGCCACCGGGCTCCGTCGTCACCTGCACCGCGTCGCCTCCGGACGCGTCGACGACGAACACCTGCGACGTGCCCGTTCGCGACGAGGTGAAGGCGATGCGATCGCCCTGCGGGCTCCAGGCGGGGGCGCGCTCCGGGGAAAACGTCGCGGAGCCGGTCGGGAGCGCCGCCAGCGAGCCGCCCAGCGTATCCATGATCCACAGACGCGGCGTGCCGCTCCGCAGGCTGATGAAGGCGATCCTGTCGCCGGCCGGATGCAATGCGGGCTCACCGTCCGTCGCGACGTGTGTGGTCAGGCGGCGCGGTGTGGCGGCCCGCACGTCCGAGATGTAGACCTCCGGATTTCCCTCGCGATCGGACGTGAAGACGAGACGGCCTGCGGCGACGTGCGGTTCTCCGTCGCCGGCCGTGTTGCTCGTCAGGCGCGTCACCGTGTCCGCGCTCCACAGGTAGAGCTCGGCGTCCTGTCCCACGCCCGACACGAACACGACCGCGGGCAGCGCCACGTCCAGCGGGCCCGTCCCGTCGCACGCGGCGGCAATGACAATCGCGACCACCGCTCCGCGCGCGCGCCGGATCACGGAAAGAACCCCGTGCTCCCCGGGATGTCGGCGAGCTTGACGCGGTCTTCCGGATTGTTGGGATCGAGCAGCTGGCCGGTACGCGGATCGACGACGAGCTGCGGCGGATACTGCAGCGTGAGGGCGGTGAGCGATGCGTGGCGCGTCAGCGCGGGCGCGACCCAAGGGCGCCGCAAGCGCGGCGGCGCTGCCGTGTCGGTCGAATCACGCTCGTTCGATTGTGCGTCCCGCGTTTCGTCCATCGGGCCCCTCGCGGGCGTCGTCGCCCGGTGTATCGGGTTAGACGAATCTCACCCTTCGGGGTCACTACGGAGTGTTACGAGAGCTTGGCGAGGGTCCGCGGTAGCTCTTCCAGCTGCGACGGCGTGTGGGCGAGGTGATACGCTGGAACCGAGTCGGCGGCGGCGGCGAGGACGGTGAGATGGTGCGGGGCGTCCTCGTCGTCGATGAGCACCCACGGAGACTGTCGAACGAGCGACGCGAGGGTGACGGCGGGCCCCACCCGCAGCACGCGATCGCGCTCGGAGCGTTCGAGAAAGAGAATCGTTCGCACCGGGGCCTGCCGGACGACCTCGCGCTCCACAGGAACGCGCGCCCGCGGGTCGCCCGCCGAGACGCGCCCCGCCAGCCCGGCCAATTCCGGGAACTGTCTGGCCAGGCTGAGACTCACCCGCAGAGGATCCCGCCAGGCCCGTGCGATGATGCCACCCTCCGCATCCTCGATGAGCACTCCGTCGTCGCCGAGGAGCGACCATCCCTGCCTGACGAGTACCCACGCCAGTGTCGACTTGCCGCTCCCGCTGTCGCCGGCGAGAACCCACGCGCCCCCCCTCGGATCGACGACCGCCGCAGCATGCACGAGATAGCGGCCGCGCGCGCGAAGCCGAAGAATCGCGCCGACCCGCGCCAGTGAGCGCCGCGCGATTGGGGAGGCCGCGTCGTAGCCGGCTCCTTTCACCAGGCGCCCGTTGCGAAGCAACAGCTCGGCCGCCTCCGCGACGTGAGTCAGGTGCACGCCGTTCTCGTCGGTTTCCGCTCGAACGTCTTCCCATTCCCAGGGACGGGCCGCGACACTCATGATGCCCGTGCCAGCTGCGCCCACGAGTGCCCGGGAAACTCGGCGAGAAAACGCGTCTGCCCGTGGCGACGTGCGCAGCTCATGCAGGGGAAGTCATCGAGGACGTCCAGCTGCCCGATCTGGTGCAGGTGCGCCGTCTCCTCGTGGAATGCGTCATACGCCTGCCCGGCGCGCGCCGCGATCGCGGCGAGCGGCTCCTGCCTGAGGTCACCGATGACCCGCTCGCCGCCACTGCCATACCGGGACAGCTGACAGCAGAACGGCACCCGCCCTCGCGCGTCGATGTACAGCTGGCGTGACGCGAGCGTGTTGCACCGCTCGCGCGGCACCGGTAGGGGACCGCCGTAATCGAGCACGACCGGGACGATCGCGTGCGGTGCGATCGCGGTCACCTCACGCGCCACCTCGCGCCACTCGTCCGGTGAGAGATCCAACCCGGACGCAGCAGTCTCCGGCGTCGGCTGCATGAGCGTGAGGTGCAGCGCGCGAACGCGCAGGTCGGCGGCGACGGCGATGGCCTCCCCGATCTCGGACCGGCTCCGCCGCGTGAGGAGCATCGACAGCTCGGCGACCATGCCGCGGCTGAGCACCGACGCCGCCCCCAGCAGCGCACGGCGAAAGCTGCCGTTCCCTCGCTGGTGGTCGTGCGTGGATTCGGTGCCGCCGCTCAAGCTCACGCGGACGAACCTCGGCGGGTACGCCTGAAGGAGCGGGAGATGGCGGGGAACGAGCCACCCGTTGGTGACGAACCGGTAGGACAGCCGCCGCTGCGCCAGCTCCCGAACGACATCCGGGAACAGCGCCGAGGCCAGAGGCTCGCCACCGGTGAACACCACCTCGACCGACTCGAAGAGCGCGGTCGCCTCGTCGAGGACGCGCCGGACGAGCGCGAGATCGAGCTGGTCGATGGTCGCCTGATGCGACCCACGGATGCAGTGGGTGCAGTGCAGGTTGCAGAGATTGGAGAGCTCGAAACCGATGTCCACGGGCAGGAATCGGGGGGGAGGGTACGTCGATCCCGACGCGCACTCCACGATCCAGACGCCGCGGGGTCACGCCGCTGGCGCGCCGCAGAAGCGTGTGACTATCCTTCGTGGGCGTACCCCTCCCTTCTGACTCATCCTTTCTCCGTCTTATGCTTACCTCGATTCGTGCGACTGCCTCCGCGGCACTCGCATTTGTCTGTGTTGCGTGCGCTGGCTCCACGCTGGGCAGCGGTGTTGGTGACGCGTTTCTCGAGACTCCTCCTTTCTACGCCGGGGGACCGGTCACCGCTGCCGGGCGCATCGGTCACCTCGGCATCGGCTACCAGCGCGGCGCCACGCAGGAGCCGATGTTCGAGCCGGCGAACGAGAGCGGAAGTCCCATCGCCGCTCTCCTTCGCGACATGAACGCCTACCTCGACTCGTTAGGAGCGAGCGTCCGCCTCGCTCCCACCTCGGCTGCCCCGGGTCGGTCGCCCGACGTGATGTTCAGCTGCGAGACCACTCCGGACGGGGACTGCGCCACCGAGGAGGAAGGCGTGCTCGGGGATCGCGCCGAGAAGATGCGCCTCGCCGTTGCACGGCCTTCGGCCGAATGGACCGCCTGGCTCGCTCCTGCGCTCGACGCAGCGGGCGCTTCCCGAGCGCTTCTGCTCACGCTCGAGATCGGCGACTATCGCATGACGCAGAAGTCGTGGCGCGGCGACAAGGCGGTGTTCCTTGGTACCGGCTACTCGGTCAACGTGCCATGGCTGACGTCGCTCGAGACACCGGTGAACGTGTTGCAGCTGACCGGCGCGCTCATCGAGCGCGATGGGAAGGCGGTGCGCATCGGCGCGGAAGGGCTGCTCGCGCGCCGCACGAGGCTTCTCGTCAGCAGCATCGGCGGGCAGGAACTCATCAGCGACGAGGACGTGCAGCGCCTGCGGACCGCGCGGCGGGAAGATCTTCCCGGTCAGCCGCTCGTCTGGCAGGTTGCGTTGCGCAACCTTGTCGCGCAGCTCACGGGGCGGCCGGAGCTCGCCGCGCGCTGAGGCCGGCGGGCGCGTCCTGCCCCGAGACAGCGGCGGAGTCCAGCGCGTCGAGGTGGTTCGCGCGCAGGACCCGCCGTCCGTCCTCGGACATCAGGAACAACACGAAGCGCTCGGCCAGTCGGGGATGCGGCGCACGACGCGGAATCGATAGCGCGTACACGATCGGCTGCCCGCGGATCGTGAGACTGTCGCCCGGCCGGCGCCCAACGACGCGCACGGCCGCGGTCTCGTAAAAGGCGGAGTCGCTCATGTCCCCGAGCGAGATGGAGTCGGGGAGCGGGACGAACTCGAGCGCCGCGCCGCGCGCGACCGACTCGTACTCGAACGCGTAGTCCAGCTCGGCCGTCTCGAGCAGCGCCACGAGATCGATCTCCTTCGGCCGCACGTTGCGCGGCGGAATCGCGCGGCGGAGCCGCTCCGCCAGCCCCGGCTGGCGATAGTACCGCTCCGCGAGCTGCATAACGAGCAGAGACCGGTATCCGGCAGGATCGAGATCGGGATCGCTGTGCCCCGTTTCCACGCCGGGGCGCAGCACGACCTGCCACCAGTTCGCCGGCGTAATGACGTCGGCGTAGCGGGATCGACCGGTGTACGCCAGGACCATCCGGTTGCGCGCGAATCGGGCATACCACGAGGCGTGCTCGGGAACCAGTAGCTGAGGAAAAATCTCGTAGTCGGCCAGCGCGATGACATCCGGAACGCGACCGAGCTCGGTGACCTTCCGCGCCGTCTCGAGGCTTCCCGCCTGCTCCTGCTCGAAGCGAACCCCCTCGCGGACGGAGAAGCTGTCGAGGGCCGCGCGAATCGGTCGCGCCAGGCTGCCCGCGTTGAACACCACGAGGGGTCCCTCGTCGCGGGCACGGGTGTCCGTCCCGCCGCCGTCGTCTCGAGCGCAAGCGAGCCCGATCAGCGCCAGGGCAACCAGTCCTCGCATGATCCGGAGAAAATGCACCGGCGGCGGCGCGTGCATAAGGCCCCGCTGCATGCAGCTTGACCGGCGGGAGTGGGCGCGTTATATAACCTATTAGTTATGAATCGAGCGACCCGACTCGACCTCGCCTTTCACGCCCTCGCCGATCCTACGCGACGGCGTATCGTCGAGCGTCTTGCCCGAGGCGACCACCCCGTGATGGAGCTCGCTCGAGAGTTCTCGATCTCGCAGCCCGCCGTCACCAAACACCTCGACGCGCTGGAGAATGCGGGGCTCATCGGCCGGCGACGCACTGGCCGGCAACGCATCTGCTATCTGCGCCCCAAGGCGCTGGAGAGCTCCGTCGAATGGATTGCGCGCTGCCGTCGCTTCTGGAATCAGCGGCTCGACGCGCTCGACGCCCTGCTCGCCGAGGACACTCGAGAGGAGGATTGACGCATGGCAGCCACCGCCGCACCGGGCGCAACCGTCGTCGTGCGCCGCACGTTCAAGGCTTCGGTCAGCCGGGTGTTTCGCGCCTGGAGCGATCCCTCGATGGCGAAGCGCTGGAGCTGGGGACCGGACTACGACACGGTCTCCATCGAGCTCGCCTGTCAGCCAGGCGGAACCTGGCGACAACACATCCACGACCGCACCACGGGAGAGAACTGGTACTTCGACGGAGTGTTCAAGGAGGTCGTGCCGAACAGGAAGCTCGTGCACACCTTCCACTTCACGAACGATCGTGGCTACGACGAGCCACCCTCACTGGTGACGATCGAATTCACCGAGCGCGGCGAAACCACCGACGTCGTGCTCACGCACACGCAGCTGACGGAGGCAAAAGTGAAGGAGACGAATGACGGGTGGGTGCAGATCTTCGACGTCATCGAGCGCATGGCATGATGAGAAGCTGACAGGAACGAGGAACGAGGAACGAGGAAGTGGCCGACGGTGCTTCGTGCGCAGGGCCATCCCTGCCACTTCCTCGTTCCTCGTTCCTCGTTCCTGTCAGCTCCTCACAAACTTCGCCACCACCGTCTCACCCTCGCTCAGCGCCAGCGTATCGCCGCTGATCGAGTACCGATCCGCTCGCTCGAGCACACGAACGAAGCGAGTTTCCTGGCGCATCCGATCCTCTTCTACGCACGCCATCTTCGTGCTGAAGAGATCGGAGAACTGGATGCGGTCGCCGTCAGCCTCGTAGCGCCCGCCCATCGAGTTGCAGCCGGTTGCGCCGGCGACGCGGTGGACGCTGTCGCGAGAGAAGATCAGGTGCGGCTCGCGAGCACCGCCGCCCGCGAGCGACGGTTGACCTTCGAGCTCCACCAGTCGCCATCGCGGCCCTACGAGGGCACTCGTCGCGCTCACCGAGCCCGTCAGCGAGGCGGTGTCATCGCCAGGTGCCGATGACTTCGCGCACGCAACCACCACCAGGACGAGTCCGAGCCAGAGCGTGGTCGCTTTCATGTTTCCTCCTCCTCATTCCTCGTCCCTCGTTCTGACCGTAGGGACGTCCCGAAAGGTGACCTCCGCGACCCACCCGTCGACGCCGAACATCGTCTCCAGCATCTCTTTCGCGCTCGCCTCGGCGCGCGTCGTCAGCCGCATCTGCTCCGCCGATCGCGCGAGCTGCTGGCGGGCCAACTGAAAAATCCGATCGCGATCCTCCGATCGGAACGGGTTCCACAGGCCGCGCTGCTCGTCGTAGGTGTTGATATCGGTCACTTCCGTCGCGAGCAGCGACGCGTGCGGCAACGAGATGTCGATACGGCGTGCTTGCTCATCGATCTTCACGTCCGCGCCCGATTTGAGATCGACCCCGGCGAGGAGCCGTGCCGTCACCACCACCAGCGATTGCTTGGTCGACCCATACCAGGTGTTGCGGTAGACCAGCACGTCCCGAACGGTGGCCTCGACCGACACGAGCTTCGCCACGTTCTGCACGCGGTCGACGACGAGCTCATGCGTAACCGTGGTCGTGTTCTTCCGACCGGTGAGAAATCCGCCGATCGTCGAGCACTGCTGAAGCCCGATGCCGAGGATGAGCGCCGTGGCCGCTACGGGGAGGAGCCACGGGCGAAAACGAACGAGGAATGAGGAACGAGGAAGCTGGTCGGATGCTCCTGCGTGCAAGCTCCCACCCGTGGCTTCCTCGTTCCTCATTCCTCGTTCCTCCTTCACTATCGCGATCACCGAATCGTGACGTACCTCTCGAGCCGCGCCACCTCGGCGCTGTCGACGTATTTGCCGATCTCTCGACGGAAGCGCTCGATCGAGTTGTACGGACGGTATTCCTCGAACTCGTGCTGCATGCGCGGGCCGACGCCGGGGATCAGCAGGATCTCCTCATCGCTCGCGCTGTTGAGGTCGATCGGCCGCCAGAGCCGCGTATACACGCTGTCGCGCTCGGCCTCGGTGAGGTGGCTTCCGAGGGCGCGATCGACCGCGGTCATGTTGGCATAAGGACGACCCTGCACCACCGCCGCTGCTGCCGCGGAATCCATCCCCGGAAGGGCGAGCAGCTGCTCCCGGGTCGCCGTGTTCGGATCGAGAAAGGCGCCGGAGCTCTCGGTGGACCCGGCCGAGGCGGTGGTTTCGGCCGCCCCGGAGGCGGTCGTGTCCATCGCCTGATCACCGTCGCGGGCTGCGTCACCGCACGCGAGGATCGAGACGGCCAGAACGAGGGTAAATGGGACAAGCGAGGCACGCGCGCGAATCATCGGGGCTCCTGCGGTTGGCGTTGACGGTTTGACATGCTCCGCACGGCGCGAAATCGGCCCTGTTCCTGTGGCACTGCTTCTGCCATTGTCAGGCTCGAAGGCTACTCGAACGGAGACTTATCCCACATGCAAGATACGCTGCACGGGCCCCTGGCGCGTCGTCGCGCGGGGCTCCTCGGCATAGCCATACTGGCGGTCGCGCTCGCCGCCGGGTGCCGGAACCAGGACGCGGCGACCCCCGAGAGCCACCTGGGCGACGTCGCGGAGACGTGGAGCCCACACGGCCTCACCAAGGTCCGGAACATCCCGGTTGCCGCGATTCAGCAGGCGATCGAGGCCCGTGTCGCGAGCGGGAAGCGGCCCAAGGGGCTCGACGAGGGCGACTGGGCGCGCGTCGTCAAGCTGTACGAGTACTACCAGAACGTGCCGCTTTGGCTGGAAGAAGACGCCGACAGCGAGCGTGCGGACCAGCTGGTCGATGCCCTGTCGACCGTGCACGAGCACGGGCTCGTCGGCACCGCATACCCGCTGGAGGAGCTTCGTGCGGCCCTCGCGCCCATCGACAAGAACCGTCGTCCGCGCGTGGAGCAGTTGGCCGAGGCGGATGTGGTGCTGACGTCGATCTACGTCGCGCTCGGCGAAGATCTGCTCACCGGCCAGATCGACCCGGGGAAGGTGTCCCCCGACTGGCGAATTCGGCAGTCGACGGCCGACGTCGACAGTTTGCTCGCGCGTACGCTGCGCGGAAGCCCGCTCGCGCGGGCGATCGAACTCATGCGCCCGCAGGACGAGCAGTACACCGCGCTCCGCGAGCAGCTCAAGCGGTACCGTGAGATTGCGGCCGCAGGCGGCTGGACCAAGGTCCCCGGTGGCCCGTCGCTTCGCCCCGGTGACACCGCGCAAGTCGAGCGCTTGAGGGCGCTCCGCGAGCGTCTCGCCGTCGAGGAGTTCATCGACCGCGGCGACATCACCACCGATTCCACCGGGCGGGCGATCTACGAAGGTGAGCTCGCTGGCGCCGTTGCGACCTTCCAGCGCAGGCACGGCATCGTCGTCGACAGCATCCTCGGGCCCGGTACGCTCGCGTCGCTCAATCAGACCGCGGAGTACCGCGCGGGACAGATCATGGCGAATCTCGAGCGCTATCGGTGGATGCCGCGTTCGTTAGGCGACCGGTACATCTACGTCAACGTTCCCGCCTTCCGGCTCGACGCGTACGAGGATGGGCGGCCTGTCCTGTCCATGCGGGTCATCGTCGGTCAGGACTATGCGGACCAGGCGACGCCCGCGTTCGCCGACTCGATGACGTATCTGGAGTTCGCGCCGTACTGGAACGTGCCGAAGAAGATCGCGGAGGAAGAGCTTTGGCCGAAGATCAACGCCGACCCGGGCTACCTGGAGCGAAACGACTACGAGATCGTCGAAGATCGCGGCGGTCCGCGCATCCGTCAGCGTCCCGGGGAGAAGAACGCGCTGGGCACCGTCAAGTTCATTTTCCCGAACGATCTCAACATCTATCTTCACGACACGCCGGACCACTCGTTGTTCGACCGCGATGTGCGCGCATTCAGCCACGGATGCATTCGCGTTCAGAAGCCGCACGAGCTGGCGCAGTACGCTCTGTCGGGCATGCCCGGCTGGACGGAGGAGCGCATCCAGCGCGCGGTACGCGGGCCGAACCGCCAGGTCGTGCTCAAGGAGAAGATCCCCGTCTACATCGTCTACTTCACAGCGTACGTTCGCGACGGAACGCTCTGGTTCGCAAACGACCTGTACGAGCGGGACAGCGAGCTCGTGAAGCTCGTCGAGCGGTCGGCGATCCCGTCGCCGCGAGAGGTTGCCCTGTTGGAGGAGCTGAGGAAGTTGGCGGATTAGGAGGAGTCAGGAGTCAGGAGTCAGGGGTCAGGAGTCAGGAGTCAGGGAAGGAAAGGCGCGGCAGCGAAGCTGCCGCGCTCATCTGATGAGGGCCGGCCGCGCGAAGCGCGGCGGCCCCTTTCCACCCCTGACCCCTGACTCCTGACTCCTGACCCCTCCTTCAGCGCCCCTAGCGCCGTAAGCGCCCTTATCGCCTTTTTTAGCTCCCATGCCTGCCAAGGGAACCATCGCGATCCTCACCGGCGGCGGTGACGTCCCCGGTTTGAACCCCGCGATCCGGGCGATCACCATCCGCGCGCTGCGGGAAGGATACCGCGTCGTCGGCATTCGCCGCGGATGGGCGGGTCTCGTCGACTACAGTCGGGAGAAGGGCGTGGACAATAGCGAGAGCGTACAAGAGCTCTCGGAGGCGATCGTGAATCGCGCCGGTCGCACCGGCGGCACGTTCCTCCACACGTCGCGCACCCGGCCGAGCCACCTGCCGCGCGCCCGCGTGCCCGCACACCTGAGCGGTTATGACGCCGACGTCAACGACGTGACGCCCGACGTGCTCAAGAATCTCGAGCACATCGGCGTGGACGCGCTCATCCCCATCGGCGGCGACGACACGCTCAGCTACGGCAAGCGCCTGCACGACGAAGGGATGCACGTCGTCGCGATCCCGAAGACGATGGACAACGACGTCTACGGCACCGACTACTGCATCGGGTTCAGCACCTGCGTCACCCGGACGATCGAGCTCACGCACCGGCTGCGGACGTCGGCGGGGTCGCACGAGCGCTTTCTGGTAATCGAAGTCTTTGGCCGATATGCCGGGTTCACCGCGCTACTCCCAACGATGGCCGGCGCGGCCGATCGCTGTCTCATCCCCGAGTACGCGGCCGACGTCGAGCAGCTCACCGAGCTCATGGTCTATGACCACAACCGGCACACGAGCAAGTATTCGGTGGCGCTGGTATCCGAGGGCGCGAGTCTCAGCGCGCACGAGGGAATGAGCTTCGAGAGCGAAGAGACCGACATGTTCGGTCACAAGAAGCTCGGTGGCGTGGGCGATAAGATCGCCGCGGCGCTCAAGGAGTACTCACCGAAATACAACAGGGGCCGGCGCATCGACGTCGTCAACCAGCGACTCGGCTACCTCGTTCGCTCCGGCGATCCCGACGCGCTCGACTCGATCGTGCCGATGGCCTTCGGCAATCTCGCCCTGCAGCTGGTGCTGAAGAAGCAATACGGCCGTCTCGTCAGCATCCACCGCGGCGTCTACGACAGCGTGCCGATCACGAGCGTGACGTCGGAGAAGAAAGTGGTCGACGTCAAGAAGTACTACAACACCGATCGATTGCGGCCGATCTACGAGTTCGACGGGGCGCCACTATTCATCATGACGAGCGACTAGCGGCGGCGCTGAACAAGCGCTGAGAGCGCTGGAAACGCGCTGGGATTTGTTAGCGCTTCTCCAGCGCTTTTCCCAGCGCTATTCTAGCGCCCGTGTTTCTTCATTGGGCCATTCCGGCAGTCCGTGGCCCCGATGTTGAAGGTGTCGTCCTCATCTGACGCACCATCGGGAGGACATGTGGACATGGGCAAGCGTAGAGACCCGCGATCGATGCACGCCGAAGGGCAACACGGGCCGCGTACGCACGCGCGCTTCGTCGAGCAGCTGCACGAGGCGCCACCGGCAGAGCCAGTCAAGGAAATCGTCGAGCGCAAACGCGTACGGGCCGCGCGAGAAGGCAAGCGCCGCCTCGTCGAAGATCGTCAACAGCATGATGAAGGGGAAAAGAACAGCGAGCGCACACGGTTCGCGAAGGACCATCAGCACGGGAAGACCGGCGATGGACCGAGTGACAACACCGGCAACCTTCACGGCGTCACCGGAAGCCGCTCGCACCGCGCGGACAACACGACGAGAGGACGGGGCGGTCTGCCGCGAAAGAAACGCTCAGACTGAGCGTCGGCGACGAACCGTCATCCTGATCCCGTTCGCGGGGCGTAGCGTGATCGTCGGAAACAGCGCTACGCCCTTTTCGTCATCCAGCACCAGCCGGAATCGCCGCACGATGCAGGCGAGGAGCAACACCGCTTCCATCATCGCGAATCGGTTCCCGATGCAGATGCGCGGACCGCCGCCGAAGGGGAAATAGGCGAACCTGGGCAACCGCTGCGCCGCGTTTCCCGCCCACCGCTCCGGAAGGAATTCCTCGGGACGATCGAACCAGCGCGCATCGCGATGCACGACCCAGGGACTGATGAAGATCGATGTCCCCGCAGCGACTTCGTAGCCGGCGATGCGGCAATCGTTCACCGCTTCGCGGCCTAACGCGTACGCCGGGGGATAGAGCCGCATCGCCTCCATGACCACCATCTCGGTGAATCGCAGGCGTGGCAGATCTGCGACGGCCGGCGCCCGCGTGCTCCCCAAAACCTCGGTGAGCTCCGTGTGGATGTTCTCCGCCACCGCCGGGTGCTTCGAGAGCAGATAGCACGTCCACGACAGTGCGATCGCCGTCGTCTCGTGGCCGGCGAGAAGGATGGTGATCGCCTCGTCGCGGAGCTGCTCGGTGGTCATGGGACGACCCTCGTCATCGCGCGCCTGCATGAGCATCCCGAGCAGGTCCCCACGCCCATCGTGGTCGCGATGCTGGTCGATGATGCGATGGACCACGCCGTCGAGCCGGCGAACGGCCCGCTTGTACCGGAGATTCCCGGGAATCGGAATCGCGTCGGGAATGCGAAAGGGCCGGCGAAATCGAGAGGCGATCTCCTTCGTCGCATCGTCGAGCGCGCCGCCGATCGTTTCCACTTCCTGCGCGACGTCGGCATCGAAGAGCACCTTCGCGACGATCAGCAGCGTGAGACGCATGAGCTCGTGATGCACGTCGAGCGTGTCGCCGTCTCGCCACTGGTCGAGGGCGTGCTCGGTGTAGCTCACCATCACGTCGCCATAGGCCGCGATGCGATCCCGGTGGAACGACGGCTGCGCGAGACGGCGCTGACGAAGCCAGAAGTCGCCCTCACTGGTGAGCAGCCCATTGCCGAAGATCCCCCGGACGTGTCGCCAGAAGAACGTGTGCTTGATGAAGTTCTTGTGGTCGGTCACCAGGACCTGCTCGATGTGCTCGGGATTGCTGAGCACGAACGCCGGCCATCCCGCGAGGCTCAGGAAGGCGACCTCCCCATGCTCGCGCGCGCATGACGCGAAGAGCTCGAGGATGTCGCTGCCCAGCTCGGGCAGGTTGCCGAGGAGGAAGTGGCCTTTGGGGCCGGGCGGGCGGCGCAGGGCTGGCATGGCGGATTCGCGGCGACGACCACAGTTTGTGCCCGAACGACCGCCTTTGCCAGGAGGACCATGGACCGCGACGACATTCAGGTCGGCAGGCTGCTCTCACGCCGGGAGATTCTCGCGCTCCTCGGCGCCTCGGGCATCGCGGCACTCGCGGGATGCAGGCCTTCTCGCGAAGTCGCACAGGGCGGAGCGGCGGCCGGGAGTGTGCTGCCGTCGTGCGTCGTTCGCCCGGAGCAAACCGAGGGCCCGTACTTCGTGGATGGCCGCCTCGATCGCTCCGACATTCGATCCGATCCCGAGAACGGCACCATCAAGGGGGGTGCGCCTCTGCAGATCGCGATCGTGGTGTCACGCATCGGAACCGGCGGCGCGTGCACGCCGCTGCCCGGGGCGCGCGTCGATCTGTGGCAGTGCGATGCGGATGGCGTGTACTCGGGAGTGCGAGACCCATCGTTCGACACGACCGGCCAGCTCTTTCTCCGCGGGTATCAGGTGACCGACGCCACGGGGACCGCACGCTTCATGACGATCTATCCGGGCTGGTACCGCGGGCGAACCGTCCACACGCACTTCAAGGTGCGGACGGAGCCGTCCGCACCGCGTGGCCACGAGTTCACGTCACAGCTCTACTTCGACGACGCGCTCACGGATCGGGTGCATGCGCGTGAGCCGTATGTGAGCAAGGGTCAGCGTACGGTGCGAAACGAGGGCGACGGCATCTTCCGGCGCAACGGCAACCAGCTGATGCTGGACGTCGCGGAAGTGGGTGAGGGGTACAGCGGGACTTTCCACCTCGGACTGCAGATCGCCTAACGGCGTCTGGAGCGCTCCAGTACGTAGCTTCGCTTGACCGGCGATGTGCCCGTCGTCGTGATGGTCTCGCGCTTCGGGCGATATCCCGCCCGCACGACGAGAATCTGATACTCGCGACCGACGAGGAGCCTGTGCCCGGCCAGCGGTGTCTCGCCGACGCGGACATCGTTGATGTAGACGGTCGCACTCGGCTTTGATTCGACGGTGAACGAGACCGACCGGCGACGTGTCTCGCGGGGCCGTTCCGCAGATGATGGCGCGACCTCCGCCGCCCGCGTCGGTGTTTCCCGGGTACGCGCCCAGGCCGCCGCGGCTCCAACACCGGCGAGCAACAGCGCGATGACAGCCGCCCACCGCCCGAGGCGGCTGCCTTTCGACGCTGGCTTGGCCCGTGGCGTTGTCTCGGTCACGTTGGCGACCGGCACCGTGAACTCGAGGTTGGCGGTCCCGCGAGATCCCGCACCACTGAGCGCGGCGGCGAACTCCTCCATCGTTGGAAAGCGATTCGACGGCGCCTTCGAGAGCGCGCGGGAGATCGCCGCCACGACGTGTCGAGGCGCGTCGGGCCGCAGACCCGCCAGGTCCGGCGGCAGATTGTTGATGTGGCGCTGAATGATCGCGTGCGGCGTGATGTCATCGAATGGAACCTTCCCCGCCAGCATCTCGAAGCCGACCACCGCGAGCGCGTACTGGTCGGTGCGCCCATCGACGGGCTGACCGATCGCCTGCTCGGGCGCCATGTACGCGGGTGTGCCGACGACGGTACCAAGGTCCGTCAATCGCGCCGCCGTCGTTGCGCTGCTCGAGGCCGTCGACTCGACCTTCGAGATGCCGAAGTCGGTGAGCGTGACACGCTCATCCTCGAGCATGATGTTCGCCGGCTTCACATCGCGATGGACGACCCCACGCCGGTGTGCATAGCCGAGCGCCGCCGCCGCTTCGCGAAGCACCTGCACCGCGAGTGGAACGGGAAGCGGCCCATCCCGCAGCGTCGCTTCGAGCGTTTGCCCGGCGATGTACTTCATGATGAAGTAGTGCAACCCCTGGTCGCTCTCGACCGACAGCACCGGGATGATGCCAGGATGGTCGAGGCTGGCAGCCGTCTTCGCTTCCCGGCGAAAGCGCGCGACGATGTTCTTGTCGCTCGAGAGCTCGGTGGGCAGCACCTTGACCGCTACCGGTCTGCCGAGGCTGAGATCGTCAGCCCGAAAGACGACCCCCATGCCGCCGGCGCCAAGGAGCTCGCGGAGCTTGTACCGGCCGTCGAGACTCTTCGCCAGGTGATCCCTGAGCTTGCTGATCGAATCGGGCGCATGATGCGCCTTGCTCGACGCCGCGGCGCTCGGAACGACATCGCGGCCGCAGACGAAGCAGAAGCGTGCGGCGTCGGGAAGCTCGGTTTCGCAGTGATCGCAGAGGGACATTTGCGAGCGCATGGGTGGCGAGGAGGTGGCGAATCCGCCTCGATAGAGGACGCATGACCCCACAGCGGGGATACGGTCGCCGGTGCTGGTGCAACGGCTTGGCGCCACGCACACTTATGAGGTCGTCAACCCTCGCCTGTGAAAAGATTTCAATCTCTCCGATCTCGGCCCGCGACCCTGTTCCTCGCCGGTATCGCCGCCTGTGCGACGAACGCTGCACCAGCCACAAACGGGGCTCCATCGCCCGCGGCCGCGCTGCTGCCGGTGTCGCACGGCTTGCGAGTCGCCGAGCAGTATCGCGTTGCCGCCATCACCGGCCGGCGCTTCAGCCAGGAGGTGTATTGGCGGGCCATTCAGCCCTCCATCTCCTCGGGCGGATTACGCACCGACGAGGTGGGACGGTCGCTCCAGGGACGACCCATCCGGTCGGTCACGTTCGGCACGGGATCTACGACCGTGCTGCTCTGGTCTCAGATGCACGGGGACGAGGCCACGGCGACGATGGCCCTTGGGGACATCTTTCGTTTTCTCGCCGAGGCGACAAGCGATCCCTTGCGGGAGCGGCTGCGGGAGCGACTGACGATCGTCTTCGTCCCGATGCTCAATCCGGATGGGGCCGAGCTCTTTCAGCGGGAGAACGCGGCCGGCATCGACATCAATCGTGATGCGCGGCAGCTGGCGACGCCTGAGGGGCGGGCGCTGAAGGGTCTGCGCGATCGCATTCGGCCGGACTTTGGATTCAACCTCCACGATCAGGGCGCGCGTGTTCTCGCGGGACCGCGCGGCAGACAGGTTGGCATCGCGCTCCTCGCGCCTCCCTTCTCCAACGATCGCCGCTATGATGACGTGCGAGCCCGAGCCCGGCTGGTGGCCGCGGTGATCGCGCACACCCTCGGTGATGAGATTTCCGGGCGTATCGCGCGATACGACGACACCTTCAATCCGCGCGCCTTTGGCGATCTGATGCAGCAGTGGGGAACGAGTACCGTGCTCATCGAGAGCGGCGCGCTGCCTGACGATCCGGAGAAGCAGCGGCTGCGCGCACTCAACGTCGCGGCTCTGCTCGCCGCCCTCGATGCGATCGCAACCGGCAGCTATGCCAGCGTCAATCCGAATGCGTACGAATCGCTCCCGGGCAACCGCGGTGGCGCCAGCGACGTCCTCATCGTCGGCGGACAGGTGGTCCTTCCTGGCATGTCGCCTCTGCGCGCCGACATCGCCCTCACCTACGAGGATGCATTGGCCCGCACGGGGCCACGAGTGCGCGATGTCGGCGACCTGCGCGAGGTCGTGGCCATCGACACGATCGACGCCTCGGGACTGTTCCTGCATCCGCAACCCCCGGCGCTCACCACCGGCAGCGGGGGCGTGTGGCTGCGCCTTGGCGCTCCGGCCGCGATCGACATCCGTCGGGGCGCGGATGCCGCGAGTGAGCTGGTCCGCTCGATTGTCGCGTCGGGCGAGCGCTGACGGCGCGTCTCGTTAGGGTCGCGGCGGCGCTCCTCGACCGGCGAGGCTGGCGGCGCGCGCGCTTCGCCAGGCCAGGGAGATGAAGCCGAGGAGCGCGAGCAGCCAGATCGCGGACCTCACCGTAAAGCCTTCCGCGCGAATCAGCCGCCAGCTCCACGCCGCGGCGGCGATGGCGGCAATCGCAAACAGCGTCGCGAGCACCCACTGACCGACCGCACGGTCGCGGTTCGTGAACTCAGCCATGGTCGGCGCGCATCTGGTCCTCCAGCAATGCAATGCAGTACGCAGCCAGGGCGGCGGTGTCGTATTCGGTGCCGTCCGTCGCCCGCCACAGGCAATCCTCCAACGGCCGCTCCAGGGGATGCAGGACGACTTCTCTGACCATCGTCGCGCTTTCACGTTTGGACCCGCGGCGTGACACCGTTCCGCGCCAGACGATGACGCGCAGCTCGCCGAGTGCGGCGTCCGGCGACGCCTCCGCGAACCAGGAGACGCTCACCGCCGCCGTCGCGGCCTGAAGCACGCATCCGGTGGGAGTCCGGTGCTGCTCGACGGGCAGGCGTATGCGCTCCCCGCGCGTCAGGACCCGCTCAGGCGCCAGCTCGTCCAGCAACGCAGTGACGGAGCGCTGAACGGCGTTCCTCGCCTTCGCGCTCGGCCCCGCGGACCATGGTCGTAGCCCGGAATCAGACGGGTCGGTCACGTCGTACGCGCTCCTTGTCTAGGCACGTTGTGCAACGCTCCTGGAAGCAGGACCTGGTTCCTTCGCGGCGAGTATTTGATCTATCGCGCGCAGCTCGTCGTCCGACCACGCCAGCTGGTCGAGCGCTGCCACCCCGTCGTCGATCTGCGACACCCGGCTGGCTCCGATGAGCGCCGACGTCACGGTGTCGTGGCGCAGCACCCATGCGATGGCGAGCTGTGCAAGGCTCTGGCCTCGAGCGGTGGCCACCTCGGTAAGCTTCACGAGCTGCGCGCGACGCTCATCGGTGATCGCATCCGGCCTGAGTGCTCCGTGCTCCTTGCTCGCCCGCGAGCCGGCGGGAATGTCGCGCAGATATCGGTTCGTCAACAGCCCCTGCGCCAGCGGGGAAAAGACGATGCAGCCCAGTCCCTCGTCGGCGAGGACCTCGAGCAGGCCGTCCTCGATGCGGCGGTCGAGCATGCTGTAGCGCGGCTGATGGATGATGCACGGCGTGCGCAGCTCGCGAAGAATCTTCATCGCATCCCGCGTCTGCTGCGGATCGTACGCCGAGATGCCCACGTACAGCGCCTTGCCCAGTCGCACCGCCTGGTCGAGCGCGAGCATGCTTTCTTCCACCGGCGTCTCGGGATCGGGACGGTGATGGTAGAAGATGTCGACGTAGTCGAGCTGCATTCGCGCGAGGCTCTGGTCGAGACTGGCAAGCAGATACTTTCGCGAGCCGTGATCGCCATACGGCCCGGGCCACATGCGCCAGCCAGCCTTGGTCGAGATGATGAGCTCATCACGGTGATTCGCGAGGTCGCGGCGCAGGACGCGGCCGAACGTCTCCTCGGCCGTGCCCGGGTCTGGCCCGTAGTTGTTGGCGAGGTCGAAATGGGTGATCCCGAGGTCGAACGCTCGCCGGATCATGGCGCGCGCCTCGTCAGGCGGATCGACGCTCCCGAAATTGTGCCACAGGCCGAGTGAGACCGCCGGCAGCTCGAGGCCGCTGCGGCCGCACCGGCGGTACGTCATACGATCGTAGCGTGTTGGACCGGGTGTCGTCATCCGCTGACGGGACCAAGCTCCACGTGCGCGCCGCGTCTGAGCTCGATGATGGTGACCTCCGGACGCGCGCCGATTCGGAACGGAATTCCCCAGAATCCCGTGCCCGGGTGGATGTACAGCAGCGAGGCGTCGCGCGTAACCACCCCCATGGCATGATCGACGAAGAGACCGGCCAGGCTCCACTTGAAGGCGGGGAGCGCGAGCTGGCCCCAGTGGGTGTGCCCACTCAGCGTGAGGTCGACGCCGCGGTCGGCGAGCGCGGGCCAGAGCGAGGGGTTGTGGGCAAGCGCGATGGTGAAGGTGGCGGGGGCGACATCGCGAAGGGCGGCGTCGATGTCGGGCGCGGCGTCCGACGCGGGGATCCAGCGGCCGGCCGGATCGCCCGTTCCGGCGACCGCGAACGATGCGTCGCCGCGCTGCACCACGCGCGACTCGTTCACGAGAATCGTCACCGGCAGACGTGCCAGCTCGGCACGCACAGCCGGCCAGTTGGCGTAGACGTCATGATTGCCGGGCACGACAAAGACACCGAGCGGGGCGGCGAGCTCACCTAACGCGCTGGCATAATGCGCGCTGTCCAGCGCGTGATCATCCACGAGATCGCCGGTGACCGCGATGAGGTCGCCGCCCACGGCCGCCACCGCCGAGCGCACGCGCTCGAGAAAGCGGCGCGAGGTCTGCGGCCCGATGTGGAGGTCGGAGAGCTGAACGATCCTCAAACCTTCGAGCGCGGATGGCAGGCGGGGGAAGCTCGCGGTGAGCCGCCGTACGTGCAGCCAGCGCGATCCGATCCATCCGGCAAACACCCCCAACGCGTACACCACGCCAGCCCCTGCCACCATCCATCGCGCCAGGGCTCCGCTGGCGTCGAAGGGCGCGCCGAGCACGAGTCCGGCGAGGCCTGCCGCGCCAGCCAGCAGCACGAGAAGCTGCGCGTACCAGAACGGACGGTAGACGAAGAGCCTGACGAGCACTCCCGGAGTCTCACGCCGCCGCTGGCGCCGGAGGAACGCCGCGAGCGGAAGCCCGGTGAGCACGAGCATCGCGAGCGCCATCGCCGTCCATCCTCCCGGAATGGCGGGAGCAATGATCGCGGCGACGACCAGCCAACAGGTCAGGAGGACAGCGAGAAGCCGGCCGAAAAAGGAGCCGCCGCGCGACAGGGGCCGGCGGTGGCCCGCGCGAGGCCGCGCCCGCGTCAGGGTCGCTCCCGTCGCGCCAGTTCCGAGCACACATCGTCGAGCGAGGCGCCCAGGGCACGAAGCGCGACGAGCGTGTGATAGACGAGATCCGCCCCTTCTTCGACGGCGCGGTCGCGGTCCCCGTCGGCGCACGCCGTCAGCAGCTCGGCGCACTCTTCACCGAGCTTCTTGAGTCGCAGGTTGCGATCGACGAGAAGCCGACGGGTGTAGCTCTCTCGGTCGTCGTCGGTCATGGCGGCGCGAGCCGCGATCGTTCGGTCGAGACGGTCGAGCACGGTGTTGCCGGATCTCGGCGCCTCATTCACCCCGAAGCACGTTCCGGCGCCCGTGTGACACGCAGGGCCCGCGGGGACGACACGCGCAAGCACGGCATCGCCATCGCAGTCAGCGTGAAGCGAGACGACGCGTTGCACGTTCCCGCTCGTCGCTCCCTTGTGCCACAGCCCGCGCGTGCGCGAGCGGTAGTGCATCTCCCCGGTCGCGACCGTGCGCTCGAGCGCTTCACGGTCGGCCTGCGCGACCATGAGAACGGCACCGGTTCGGGCGTCCTGCGTCACCACGATGACGACGCCGTCGCCCTTGGAGAAGTCGAGCACCGGAAGGGTCAGCGTCATGAACGGAGCAGCAGCCCTCGGGTCTCGACCGCAAGCGCCGCGTTGGTCGCGATCGCATTGCCACCGAACGCGGTGCGGGCGCCCGTCCAATCGGTGAAGACGCCACCTGCCTCCTCGATGATCGGTGCGAGCGCCGCCGCGTCCCACGCCCGCATCGAGCCATCGACCATCACCTCGGCGCGGCCAGTCGCCACGAGCAGGTAGCCGTAACAGTCGCCCCACGTGCGGCTCACCAGCGCGCGATCAGTCAAGCGCCGCCATGCGCTGCGCTTGGCGTCGTCATCGCGGAACCGCTCATCGGTCGTGAGGATGGTCGCCCGTTCCAGCCGATCGATGCGCGACACGCAGCACCGGGCGTCGTTCCACCACATCCCCTCCCCGCGCGCGGCGACGACCATCTCATCGACCGCCGGAAAAAACGCGGCGCCGGCCAGCACGTCCATTCCCTCGACGATCGCCACCAGCGTTCCCCACAGCGGCACGCCGCGCACGAACGTCTTCGTCCCATCGATGGGATCAATGACCCAGCGACGCTGCGCGTCGGGCCGCAGCACCCCCAGCTCTTCACCCTCGATCCCGTCCTCGGGGAAGCGACGAGTGATCCACTCGCGCACCGCGGCCTCCGCTTCACGATCGGCGATCGTGACCGGGGACCCATCCGACTTCGATTCGATCGCCAGCGACGTCCGATAGTGCCGCATCGCGACGTCGCCCGCGACGCGCGCCGCCTCGTGCACCGCGTCGAGCAGCGCCCGCTGTGTCGTCACGTGCGTCATGCGACCGCCCGCACGGGAATGTGTGCGCGCACGAGGACATCCTTGAGCTCGCGCACCGTCGTCAGCCCGTCGTGCAGGATGCCGGCGACCAGCACCGCGTCGGCACCACCCTCGAGGACCGCATCGCGCACATGCTCCGCGGAGCCGGCGCCCCCTGACGCAATCACCGGAACCGACACGTGGTCCACCACCGCGCGGGTCAGCGCGAGATCGTAGCCCCGCCGCGCGCCGTCGCGATCGATGCTCGTGAGGAGAATCTCCCCTGCCCCGCGGGCGACACACTCTCGCGCCCATTCGATCGCGTCGAGCTCGGTGCGGACGCTGCCGCCGTGCGTCCAGACCCGCCACCGGTCACCCGCTTTTCGCGCATCGATGCTCGCCACGACGCACTGTGAGCCGAAACGCTCGGCACATTCGGTGATCAGGGCCGGACGTGCGATCGCGGCCGTGTTGATGCTCACCTTGTCCGCCCCGGCGCGAAGCACCTGGGCCACGTCGTCGACGCTCCGCACACCTCCGCCCACCGTCAACGGCACGAACAACACGTCGGCGGCGCGACGCACCGTCCCGAGAAGGGTCGCCCGCCCCTCGACGCTCGCCGAAATGTCGAGGAAGACCACTTCATCTGCCCCCTCGATCTCATAGCGCGCCGCCAACTCGACCGGATCACCGACGTCACGCAATCCCTCGAACTGAACGCCCTTCACGACGCGCCCATCACGCATGTCCAGGCAGACAATGAGTCGGGTGAGCATTACGACTCCGGCGTTTGCAGGAGCTGATCCTTCCACGAGACATCTCCCTTCGTGCTCATGCCGCCCTCGTTCACGACGAGCGCCTCGCGCAGCGCGAGACCGAGCGCCTTGAACGCGGCCTCGATCACATGATGGCGGTCGCGTCCACGCAGCACGCGCAGGTGCACCGTCGCGCGCGCATGGTCGGCGAAGGAGCGCATCCAGTGATCGTAGAGCGTGCTCGGCAGCGGGCCGCGATAGAAGGGCCGACCCCCGAGGTCGATGCACGCGTGCACCAGTGCGTCGTCCATGGGAATCGTTCTGTCACCATATCGCGCAATGCGCGCGGGCCGAAACTGCTCGAGCGCGGCGCCAAGAGCGATGGCCGTGTCCTCGATGAGATGATGGGGGAGATCTCCCCGCGCACTGACCGACAGCTCCAGCCCGGAGTAACGCGCGAGCGTGGCGAGCATGTGATCGAGAAAGCGCACGCTCGTATCGATCGTGCCTTCCCCCGGCCCCGGCCTGATCTCGACGCGCACGCGGGTCTCCCGCGTCTCCCTCGTGAGGACGGTCATTCGACGAACTCCTCCGCGAACTCTTCGGCGATGAGCCGGGCGTCGAGTACGCCCGTATACAGCGCCATGCCGACAATGGCGCCAGCAAGCCCGCGATCCTCGAGCGCACGCAGATCAGCGTACGTCGTGATGCCCCCCGAGGCGTATACGGGGTGCTCACTGGCGTCCGCCACATCTTCCATGAGAAAAAGGTCGGTCCCCGCGAGCTGCCCCTCGCGATGCACCGCCGTCACCATGATGGCGGCGAGCGGGAGGGCATTCAGCTCCTCCACGACGTCGATCACGTTGCGGGCGAGCGTGCGCTCCCATCCGCGCGTGACGACGCGGCGATCGCGCACATCGGCGGCGACGACGAGCTCACCGGGGAAGAGCGACGACATCGCGTCGATCCACCCGGGCTCCTCGATGGCGCGCGTCCCCACCACCACCCGGTCGGCGCCCTGCGTGAGCAGGCGCTCGATATCGTCTCCACTCCGCACGCCGCCGCCCACCTGAATGCTCGCCTCACGATCACGCAGCAGCTCGGCGACCAGATCGTCGTTCGATCCACGCCCCGTTGCCGCGTCGAGATCGACGAGGTGCAGCCGCGAGAAGCCGATTCGTGCCCAGCCGCGCGCGACACCGATCGGATCGTCGAAGCGGAGCCGCTCGTGGTCATACGAGCCTCCCACCAGCTGCACGCAGGCGCCACCGCGCAGGTCCACTGCCGGAATCGCGATCATGCCCCAGCGTCCCGAACCAATGCCCGTAGAAATGCCACCCCTGCACGCGAGCTCTTCTCCGGATGAAACTGCACTCCGACGGCGCTTCCCGCGCGCACCATCGCCGGAAAGCGGTCGTTCTCGTGCACGCTCCAGGCGCGCACGACGTCGGGCCGCGCGGGCCGGCATGCGAATCCGTTCGCGTAGTAGGCGACGTCCAGCGGCGCGCGTGTGAAGGCCGAATCGCTCGACTCGTCGATCATTGCCCAGCCAATGTGGGGGACGCGGCGAGCGCGAAGGCGCGTGACGCGTCCGTCGATCACATCCAGGCCGGCGCCGTCGCCCTCATCGCTCTCACTGAAGAGCAGCTGCATGCCGAGGCAGATCCCAACACACGGGAGTCCCTCCTGAATCGCGTCGCGAATCGCCGCCCGCGCAGGTGCCAGTCGTGAGGCAGCGTGGCCGAAGGCACCGACTCCGGGAAGAACGAGCACATCGGTATTCAGCGCCCCGATCGGATCGGCGTCGACCCGCACCGCCGACGTGCCATCGTCGAGCGCCTTGGCAAGAGAGTGCAGGTTTCCCGCGCCGTAGTCCAGAATGGTCACGCGCATCGGAGCGCCTCCTCGAGCGCGACGAGCGCCTGGTCCATCATGGGTGCTGGACCGGCGGTGATGCGCAACGCATCGCCGACGAGCGCCAACCGCTGAAAGGCCCTGACGGCAACGCCCCGCGCGCGCATGTCGCTCGCGACGCCCGGCGCGTTCACGACCGGAACCAGCACGAAGTTCGCTCGCGACGGCAGCGGCGTGAGACCAAGCGCCCGCAAGCGTTCTGCAAGCCGCTCCCGGCTCTCACAGGCGTCGACCACCCGGTCGGCGATCCATCCCTGATCGTGCTCCAGCGCCACGACCGCGGCGCGCTCCGCCATCACGCTCACCTTGTACGGGCCGCGTGACTTCTCCACTTCGGCCACCAGC
>JAICOJ010000215.1 GCA_025930755.1 Gemmatimonadaceae bacterium | reverse complement strand
TCCCCCGATGCATGATGACGACCTCATCGCCGCGCTCGAGCAACTGATCCACGAGCGCCCGGCCGATGAAGAGTGTTCCGCCGATGACGAGCACCCGCGCCATGGTTGCCTCCCTCGAATTGTCGGTCGCCTAACGTCGCTGCGCCGCGTCCATACCGCGGCGCACGAACGGACTCCCAGACCGTGACAGTGCGTCTGGAAGCGCCCGCCCGCAACCGTCGCCGAGGGCGAGGCGTCCCGGGCTACACCGCCGACGGTTGCGCCACCCCCTCTCGCGCGACAGGATCGCCAGCCGACGCATGGGCAGCAGGCCGGTCAGCGAGCCGCCCGATCGCGGCGAACACCGCGTTCCGCAGCGCGACCTCGCGGGGATCGCCCTGGATGTAGAAGTCCATGTTGTTCATCACGTACGCGTAGCCGAGCCGCGCCTCTGGATCGCCGAAGCCGAATGACCCGCCCGCGCCCAGGAAACCGAACGCCCGCCTCGAGCCGAAGCTGTCGTCAGGTCCGGGCCGCAGGAAGCCGAGCGAGTAATAGCTCGGGAGACCCAGGACCTCGTCCTTCGGCCTGGCGAACTCGGCGGGGGTTGTGACTTCCGCGAACGTCTCGGCGGTGATGCCGATCGCGCCTCCGCCTTCGGCGAAGGCGGAATAGGCTCGCGCGATCGCCCGTGCAGTGCCCACGCCGTTGCCCGCCGGCACCTCGACCTCGAGGGAGCGCCGGTCGTTCATGTCGAGCTCGACCACCATTAGCGACCGGCGGAGCAGCGACCCCGGCACGAGCATCCTCATCAAGGTGGCGAACGGCATGTAGCGGATTGCCATGAGCCCACGTCCCGGAGACAACAGCCTGAGAACGGCGATTCGCTCGGCGGGAATCTCCCGCGGAAGCCCAATGTAGAACTCGAGCCCCAGCGGCTCGGCGATCTCCTCGTGGAAGAAGCGGCCCAGCGTGCGGTGCGACGGGTCAACGCGGCGGATGAGCTCCTGCATGTACAACCCGATGGTCATCGCGTGGTAGCCGTGCCGCGTCCCCGCGGGCCACGCCGGCTTCTGCCGCGCCAGCACGCGTGCGACGTAATCGTGGTCGCGGAGCTTCTCGACGGTCAGCTTCTCGTCGAGCAGAGCGAGTCCAGCCTCATGGCCGAGGAGCTGGCGCACCGTGATCGCGCCCTTGCCCTGCTGCGCGAACTCCGGCCAGTAGCGCGCGACTGGCGCATCGTAGTCCAGCCACCCGCGCGCGTTGGCCACTGCCAGCGTCATCGCCGCGAGACCCTTGGTCGTGGACATGACCACGACCATCGTGTCTTCCCTCCACGGCGCAGAGGTCGTGGGCGTTCGGCGGCCGCCCCACAGATCGACGACCTTCTCGCCGCGCCAGTACGCCGCGACGGCGGCTCCGATCTCGCCGCGGCTGGCGAAGTTGCGCTCGAACTCGGCGCGCACTTCCTCGAAGCCTGGGGCGACATATCCCTGGACGGGAGTGGCTGTCGCGGAAGCTCGAGTCGCACCGCCGTACCGCGAACGCCGCAGGAGGGCGATGGCCAACGCCGCCATCCATAGCAGGGTCGCGTAGACGTTGACGCGCTCGATGATCCCAAAGCCGGGCGTGGGCTGACCCGCGGCCAGGCGAGCTCCGTACGGTGCCGCCAACGCGCCGAACACCATCACCGTCAGCAATGTCGCGAGCGAATAGATGCGGAAGCGCTTGCCGAGCGCGAAGGCGCCGAAGCCGATCGCGCCAAGCATCATCACGACGAGCGCGGCGGTGAGGACGATATGCGGCAGGTCGCTTCCGGCCCCGCTCGTGCCCCGCGGGCGCATCTCGAACAGCGTGGGCCCGCTGAAGCCGATGACGGCATATCCAATGAGCAGCGCCGCCGTCATCCGCAGGGCGCGATTTCGACCGGCTGCTTCGCGAAACACGCCGATGCCGAATGCCAGGGCGAGCACACCGTATCCGATGAACAGCGGGTCGACGAATGCCTCCGACGGCGCCCCGGTCGCCATCAGCTCGCTGATCGCCTGAGACGTGAAGCTGTACCCCTCGTACCGCATTCCCCCGAGAACGTCGGTCGCGGCGTACAGCGCGGCGGAGAGAATGCCGCAGGCGAGCAGCGCCTTTTGTGTCCGAATCTTCACGGGCGTCATGGCGCCCTCCTCGTTGTGGATTCCGCGGATCTGTGGATCGACACAACGATTGCGAGCGAGTCGCGTCTTGTCTGTCGGCGAAAGGTGGGAGGAGGTGGGGGAACCCCTGACCGTCAGCCGAAGAACGCTGCGCTCGGCTCGAAGCGCGCACCGATGCGCTCGGCCATCGTCCGGTCCGCGGCGGACGTCCCGACCACGACCGATCGATCGAGCGCGACACCGCGGCGCCACGCGAAGTCGAGCACGGAGCCGGGAATGGGCTTTCGGCACCAGCACACGGGCGGGCCAGCGTCGTGAGGACAGCATGCGATCGCGACGTCGCCGAGCAGCTCGCGCATTCTCGCGAAGCATGCGTCGACGTCCGCCGGTGTCGTCTCGTTGCGCGTGAGCTGTGGGCGCCACGCGTGGACGAAGAGGAGCCAGCCCTCGCTCTGTTGTCGCGCCAGGATGTCGCGACGCGTCGGCGCGATCGTGACGTCATCCGGGCGCGACACCGGCGCGCCGCGTCCCACGAGGCCGTCGAAGTCGAAGATCAGAGCGCGTGAGCCGCCTGGACGCGGCTCTCGAACGAACGCGCGGCTGTCGACGGAGACGAACCCCTCGTCGAGCGTCGGGGGCTCGAGAGTCCGCTCGTATCGGAACTGCGCGTCGGGGAGCAGATACCGCGGGTCCTTTCTGACGCGCTCGCGGATCTCGTCAGGCGTGGGAAGCGCTCCGTGCACCTCGAGCATGCGATGGATGCTGTTGATCTGCGCATTGGCGACGTCGGTCGTGAGCCAGATGCATCGCACCGGCACGCCGCGTTGCCACGCCGTCTCGATCACCTCGTTCCGCGATTTGCGCGTCGGGTAGGTATTGTCGAGTACCACGCGCCCACGGCCATCGGCGAGCAGGTCGTCCAGACGCGGGGCGAGGTCCGCCAACGATCCACCGAGGTCATCTCGATTGAGCCTTGCGTATCCGTCGGCCTCCAGGTCGCGAGCGACGGCGCTCTTTCCGGCTCCGGGCATCCCCATCACGATCACGACCTCGCCGCCGGCGTCATCGGCCGGCCGCCGCTGTGCGCGCGGCACGCGGAGTAGCCGGCCCGAAAAGCGTTCGTCGAGCGCGAGCCGGTCCTCGTCGTCGAGCAGCACGCCGAGCGCGCGTGCGAGCGAGGACGCCGTTTTGATTCGCGTGGCTCCCGGGATTGGCACGATCGCGCTTTCGAAGCTCATCAGCCACGCGAGTGCAGTCTCTTCGTTGGACGCCCCGTGCTTCGCGGCGATGCGCGCGAGCAGGGGATCGCGCGCGAGCTGCTTCACGCGCTCGCCGCCGAGGGGGCGGTACGCGATGAGGCGAATGCCGTTGTCGCGGCAGTATTCGGCGACCCCGTTGCGCAGACTCTCGTCGTCGAGCGGTGAGAGGCTGACCTGCACCGAGGCGATCGACACGACCGATTGCGCCGCCTGGATCTGGCTGACGGTGACGTTGCAGAGTCCGACGTCGCGGATGCTGCCGTCGTCCCGAAGCCGCGCCAGCGCGCGAACGCTGGTCTCGAGGGGTGTCCTTGGATCGACGGCGTGAAGCTGATAGAGAGCGATCGTCGCGACGCCTAACGCGGCACGGCTCGCTTCGCACGCTTCGCGCAGGTGCTTCGCCCGGCCGTCGCCCACCCACGCGCCCCTGGGACGGCGCATGCCGCCTTTCGTCGCCACGATGATACGCGACCGATCGCCCGCCCACCCGGCCAGCGCTCGGGCGATCAGGCGCTCGTTATGGCCGACGTCCCCCTCGTCGAGGCAGTACGCGTCCGCGGTGTCCAGGAGCGTCGCGCCCGCGTCGAGGGCGGCTCGAATGACGGCGATTCCGCGCTCGTCATCCCGGTCGGCGGCGGTCGACAGCCGCATGCACCCGAGCCCAATCATTCGTCGGCCGCAGGGGTGTCGAGCTCCTCCACGAGCTGCTCCATCTGGGTGACGAGCTCGGCCTGCCGGTCGAGATTCTCGTACAAGGCCTCGTGCTGACCACGAAACGCATTCCACGCAGCGCGCG
>JAICOJ010000192.1 GCA_025930755.1 Gemmatimonadaceae bacterium | reverse complement strand
CGGGGGAATGAACTCCGCATGCACCGCCTTGTGCGCGAGGTAGAGAAAGAACGGCTTGCTCGGATCCGAGCGACGCACCCCGCGCAGCCAGTCGAGCGCCTGCTCCGTGAGAATGTCCGTGGTGTAGCCGCGCACCTGCCGACGCGTGCCGTCGATGTTGAGCGTGGGATCGACGTAGACGCCCTGCCCGCGGAAGCTCACCCAGCGATCGAAGCCGGGGCGCGGCATGTCGCTCTCCGCATCCTCGCCCATGTGCCACTTGCCGATGTACGCCGTGCGATAGCCCGCCCGCTGCAGCAGCTCGGGAAAGAACATCGTCCCTTTGGGAATCGGCGAGGTATTGTCGACCACCCCATGCCGGTGCGCATACCGGCCGGTGAGAATCGACGCCCGACTGGGTGAGCACAGTGCCGTCGTCACGAAGGCGTTGGGCACGTACGACCCGCGTGCCGCCATACGATCGATGTTCGGCGTGCGAAGAAACGGCGGCGCGCCCTTCACGAAGCTCATGAAGTCGTGCCGATGGTCGTCGCTGAGAATGAAGATGACGTTGCGCGGCTGCTGCGCCCCCCGCACCTGCGCCTGCAAGGGCGCCACCAGGCAGATCGCCAACCACACGATCAGACTCGCAGCTCGCAGTTCACAGCTCGAAGCTCTCATCGGCATATCACTGCCCCCATTCTGCTCTTCGCCGGCCACGTGAATCTCGGAACCTCACGACGCAGCACGCGCTTTCCACATCGTCGCGGATCGACCAGCTCGAAGCGCGCTTCCTCCACGCGCTCGGAGCTCGAGCCCACGTAGACGCGAAAGAATCCCGGCTCCACGACGAGATCGAGCGCCGCGTCGTGGAAGGCGAGATCCTTGGACCCCAGCGCGAATGACACCGATTGCGTCTCGCCGGGCTGCAGCGTGATGCGACGGAAGCCGCGCAGCTCCTTCACCGGGCGCGTGAGCGTCCCGACCTCGTCGCGGATGTACAGCTGCACGATCTCGTCTCCCACCCGGTCACCGGTGTTCGTGACGTCGACGCTGACGATCAGCGTATCGCTCGGTCGCATCGCCGCCGCGCTGAGGCGCAGGTTGCGATACGCGAAGGTCGTGTAGCTCAACCCGTGGCCAAAGGGATACAACGGTGTCCACGGCACGTCGATGTATTTCGAGGTGTACTTCTGATTCGCCACGGGCGGGCGTCCCGTATTCCGGTGGTTGTAGTACAGCGGCACCTGTCCGACCGTCCGGGGAATCGTCACCGGCAGCTTCCCCGAGGGATTGGCGTCACCGAACAGCACGTCCGCGACGGCGTTCCCCATCTCCGTGCCGAGATACCAGGCATGCATGATCGCGGGCACGCTGTCGGCAAACGACGAGATCGCCAGCGGGCGTCCGCCCATCAGCACGACGACGACGGGCTTCCCCGCTCCACGCACCGCGCGCACGAGACCTTCCTGCGCGCCAGGCAAGCCGAGGAACGCGCGATTGTTCGCTTCCGCACTCTGCTCCTGATGCTCGCCGACCACGAGCACCACGACGTCGGCGTCCCGCGCCACGCGCACCGCTTCCGCGAATCCGCTCGTATCCGCGGTCGCCGAGTCCGCGCCGCGGGCATGGACCACCCGGGCCGACGGCACGGCGCGGCGAATCCCCTCCAGCACCGTCACACCCTCTTCGGCACGTCCCGCCGCCGACCAGTTGCCGATCGACGACCGCGCATCGGTGGCGAGCGAGCCGATGACGGCGATGGTACCTAACGATTTCGATAGCGGAAGCGCGCGTCCTTCGTTCCGAAGCAGCACGATCGCCTTGCGCGCCAGCGCGCGCGCCGCCGCCCGATGCTCGGCGGCCAGGAGCGTCTGGCGCTCCCGCGTCGTGTCGCTGTACCGAAATGGATCGGCGAAGAGTCCAAGGTCGTATTTGGCGCGCAGGACGCGTCGGACCGCGGCGTTTACATCGCGCATGGCGACCCGTCCCGATCGCACCAGTGGCGCCAGCTTGTTCAGGTAGATGCGGCTCACCATGTCGACGTCGACGCCCGCACGGAGCGCGAGCGCACCCGCGGAGGCCGAGTCCGCGGCCACCCCATGCGGGATGAGCTCCAGCACGCCCGTGTAGTCACTCACCAGCACGCCATTCCATCCCCACTCGGCGCGCAGCAGACCATCGATGAGCCGCTCGCTGGCGTGCACCGGCTCGCCCGCGACTTCATTGAACGACGCCATCACCGACCCCGCGCCTGCATCGATCGCGGCATGAAAGGGCGGTAGATAGATGTCGCGCAGGGTGACCTCGGGGATGTCGGCGATGTTGTAATCGCGACCGCCTTCCGCCGCGCCGTACCCGACGAAGTGCTTGGCGGTCGCCAGCATCGTGTTCGGCGCGCTCAGGTCGGTGCCCTGGAAGCCCCGCACGCGCGCGGCGGCCATGATCGAACCGAGATAAGGATCCTCGCCGGCGCCCTCGACAATGCGGCCCCAGCGTGCGTCGCGCGCGATGTCGACCATCGGCGCGAAGGTCCAGTGCAGGCCGGCCGCGGTTGCTTCGATCGCCGCGATGCGCGCGGCATGCTCGACCGCCTGCGGATCCCATGATGCCGCCTCGGCGATCGAGACGGGAAAGATCGTACGGAATCCGTGGATGACATCGTGCGCGAACAGGAGCGGGATCTTGTGTCGCGACTGGAGTGCGACCTCCTGCATTCGGCGGGTGTAGCCCGCGCCGAACACGCCGAGGAACGAACCGACCTGGCCGCGGCGGATCTCGCCCTCACCACCCTCCGGAACGACCGGGCCGGTATCTCCCCACCGTCCGGGAAGCTGCGTGAGCTGCCCGAGCTTTTCCTCGAGCGTCATGCGCGCGAGGAGGGAATCCACGAAGCGCGCCGCCCGTGACGTCGTGGCTTGTGCCGCCGCCGATGCCACGGAGAGAATCAGGGCGGCGCCCACGATCGAGAGTCGTGCCATCATCAGTTGCATCTCCCTTCGATCCAGCCGCCGGTGAAGCCCGCGCGGCAGAGTCCACGAACGATGTACGGGTTCTTCTTCATGAGCTCCCACAGGAGTCCGGAGCGATGGTTCTCGATCATCGCCACGATGGGGCCCTGATCGATCCCGATGTAGTTGTCATCGAACCAGCCTTTGCCGGCAACAATGCGGCCGCGAAGCAGGCGGAGCGTCGCATCCTTCAACGTCGGATTGAAGGCATCGAGAAATCCATACCGCGTGTAGAGATCGTCGCCGTACCGTTCTCGCATCGCGACGAGAGCGCGTGTCGTGATATCGGGAGCGAAGGGAATGGACCCCCCGGCCGCCGTGGGGGCGATGGTCCCGTCATCGTTGATGTAAGGCGCAGCGGCACCGCGAGCCCAGTACCGGTGAAAGCGCCGCGAGACCCCGTCGATCACGATCGTCGTGTCCGCCGGACCGTCGGAGGCGGTCAGGCCCCAGATGTCGCCGCTGTAATCGGCCCATCGGCCCGGGTTGGCGATGGCGTACTGGCGCTGCGAGCGCGTCGCGCGAGCGGAGTTCTCGAAGTAATCGATGCCGCGGTCGCGCATGTACGCGTCGACGATCCCGCGGAAATCGATGAAGATGTGCGAGTACTGGTGGCCGAACAGTGGCGGGAAGTTGACGTGCGTGAATCCCTGGAAGTCCGCCCATTCATACGTGCTGGTGAACGCGCGCCACGCCTCCGGCTCGATGGGGTGGGTGGGCGAGCCTAACGCGAGCACATAGAGGATCATCGCCTCGTCGTAGCCACGATACGCCGCAGGACCGAATCCGCGCTCGGGACGCCAGGCCATCGTGATCAGGGGTCGCTGATCGCGCAGGAAATACGGCCACTCCACGCGTCGATAGAGCGAATCGGCGTAGGCGCGAATGGCGATCTCCCGCGCGTCGGTGCCGTCGAAGTATTGCTGGACGACCAGCACGCCGGCGAGCAGCAGGCCCGTATCGATGGTGGAGAGCTCCGTGTTGCGATAGCGAAGCCCGGTCTCCATGTCGAGGAAGTGATAGAAGAATCCCCGATCTCCCGCGAGCCCTGTGGCATCGGTCCCCTGCGGCAGGCCCCACATGAACCGCAGCGTCGTCAGCGTTCGCACCGCGGCCTCGGCACGCGTCACCCATCTGCGTTCGACGCCGATTGGATACGCGGTCAGCGCGAACCCGACGGCCGCGATGCTCGCGAACGGGGGGTTGGGCCACCGATCAGGAGCGAGCCCGTTGCGGGAATTCGTCGTCTCCCAGAAGTAGGCGAAGGTCCGCGCCTGGAGGCTGTCGACGAACGCCTCTACGCGAGCGGAGGTCGTCGGAGATGGCGCCGGGGACACGCTCGCGGCGCATCCGACCAGGCCGGCGAGCACAAACGTCGTCGTCAGCCGGAGAGGACCGCTGCGCGCGTTCGGATGAGCGATGGTGAAGGGGCGCATTGGGCGACGGAGCGAGAAGACGCTAGCTTATCCCTCCCGCATTCCGGTTCGCCAGCCTGGCGGCCGGTGCAGAACGATCAGTCCGAGGCGCCTTATGGAACAACGCATGAGCCTGGTGACGCTCGGCGTCGCCGACCTTCGTCGCGCTCGCCGGTTCTACGAAGCTGGACTGGGGTGGAAGCCAGGCTTCGCCAGCGATGATGTCGTGTTCTACGAGACCGGCGGTCCGATCATCGCCCTCTGGAGCCGCCGCGACCTCGCGGCTGATGCGCAGATCGAGGATGATGAGTCGACATTCGGCGGCCTCGCGCTCGCACACAACGTCCGCTCTCGTGAAGATGTCGAGGCCGTCCTCGCCGAGGCGGCCGCAGCCGGCGCGGCGATCCTCAAGTCCGCCGAGGACACCCAGTGGGGCGGATATTCAGGCTACTTCGCCGATCCCGACGGACACTTGTGGGAGGTCGCGTTCAATCCCGCCTGGACGATCGGGGAGGATGGCGCGGTTCGGATGAAGTGACAACTGCGTACTGCGTACTGCGTACTGCGTACTAAAACCTTCGGGAAGCCACGATTGGCCTCCGTAGCCTCCCGAGGGTTTTAGTACGCAGTTCGCAGTTCGCAGTACGCAGTACGCAGTACGCAGTACGCAGTTCGCAGTTGTCACTTCCTCCGCAGCAGCCGGGCTGCCCGCGTCCAGTACTCGCCCTCGAGCCCGAGCCGCTGCTTCACCAGGGCGTCGCGCTTCATCCAGTTCTTCTCGCGCAGGAGGGAAAGCGCACCGGCGAGGCCGACACGGCGGAGCGG
>JAICOJ010000244.1 GCA_025930755.1 Gemmatimonadaceae bacterium | reverse complement strand
GCCATGATCATCAGCCCCCAGCGGGGCTGGGGATAGTTAGGCACCGCCGCGAGCGCGCGACGGAACTCGGCGGCGGCTTCATCCCAGTGGCCAGTCCACGCGAGATGCCACCCATGGAGGCCGGCGAAGAACGGATTCAGCGGGTCGAGCTCGATGCCTCTGCCGAACTCGTGGCGCGCGTCGTCGAAGCGCTTCAGCGCCGTCAACAGAAGGCCGTAGAAGATGCGAGCGTCGGCGTAGCTCGGGTTGAGCTCGATCGCGCGAAGGAAGTCCGCCTCCGCGCCCTCCCAGTCCCAGTCGTACCAGCTCTTGACCGCGCCCAGGGTGTTGTGGCCGGCAGCGAGCGTGTCATCGAGCTCGATGGCCCTGAGGGCCATGTCGCGCGCCTGTGGCCAGGCGTCGTGCGGCGCGGTCACGCCTAACGCGGCGCGCCCACCCCACACCTCGGCGATCCCGGAGTAGGGGAGCGCGTACTCCGGGGCCCGCTCGAGTGCGCGCGCGAAGTAGTGGAGCGCCGTGTCGAGATCGCCGGGAGTGAACCGGTACCAGTGAAAGCGTCCGCGCAGATACGCCGCGTACGCCTCGGGGTCGACGCTTTCGCGAGTGATGATCCGCTTCCGCTGGCCCGCGGTGAGCTTCCCCGTGACTCTGGCGACGATGGCGCGCGCCACCTCGCTCTGGAGGGCGAAGATATCGGTGAGATCTCGGTCGAACGTCTCGGCCCAGAGGTGGGCGTCGGTGGCGCCATCGATCAGCTGGGCGGTGATTCGCACGCGAGCGCCGGCGTGGAGCACCGACCCTTCGACGAGAGCGTCCACGCCGAGCTCGCGCGCGATCTGTGGCATCGGCTTCCCCGAGCTCTTGTACGGCATGACCGATGTACGGGAGATCACCTTGAATGCCCCCGCCTTCGCGAGATCCGTGATCAGGGCTTCGGTCATTCCGTCGGAGAAGAAATCCTGAGATGGATCGCGCGACAGATTCTCGAATGGCAGGACGGCGACCGATGTCGTGATTCTCGGAACGGGCTCGTTGCCGGCGAGCGCGCGCGCGAACGCGGCAGGCGTGGCGAAGCGGTCTTCCGCCGATTTCGTCAGCGCCTTGAGTATCACCCGCTCCACGAGCTCGGGAACCGACGGGGCCGCGTCGCGCACGCGAGGCGGTGGATCGACCAGGTGCTGCGCTGCGATACGCTGAAAGGTCCCGCCGGTGAATGGCGGCTGGCCGGCCAGCATCTCGTACAACACGCAGCCCAGCGAATAGACATCGCTTCTCGCGTCGACGTTCTCGCCCGTCACTTGCTCCGGGCTCATGTAGGCCGGTGTGCCGAGAACGGTCCCGATGAGCGTGATGGCTGTCGACGACAGGGCGTCGCCGAACGCCCTCGCAATGCCGAAGTCGGCCACGAGCGCATGGCCGTCGTGCAGCAGGATGTTTTCCGGCTTGATGTCGCGGTGGATGACCCCCTGCCGATGCGCGTAGTCGAGCGCGTTGGCCACCTCACACGCGATCTGCACCGCGACGTCGGCCGGCAGACGCCCCTCGCGCTGGAGGCGATCCCGGAGCGATTCGCCAGGCACGAAGGGCATCGTATAGTAGAGCACATCGGCGGCCTTTCCCGCGCCGTAGATCGGGACGATGTGAGGGTGGTGGAGCCTGGCGGTGAACTGAATCTCGCGGCGGAATCGATCGACGTTGATTCCGGACGCTCGATCGTCGGAGAGCACCTTGATGGCGACCTTGCGCCCGAGGGCGGTGTCGTTGGCGAGGAACACCGTCGCCATGCCGCCTCGGCCGATCTCACGGTCGAGGACGTAATCGGGGCCTAGCGCAGATTGGAGCCGATCGAGGAGGCCGGCGACGTAGTCGGGAGAGGTCATCGCGGAAGAGGTTAACAGCATTCACCACAGAGGCACAGAGGCACTGAGAAAACCGCGAACCGACCATTTGACAGCGAAGCGTCGCGTCACGAGGATCATTTACGCCAGCAGCATCACCACCAGTAGAAGGTGCCACCAATCGTGCATCGAGACACAGCCATCCTCCACGCGGGCTACCGCGGCCCGGAGCTCGAGGGTCCATCGTTGGGTGGGCCGCAGTTTTCCTCTACGTACACGGCGCGCGGGGATCCCGCCGGACACGCGCTCACGTACGGCCGCTTCCAGAATCCAACGTGGACGGCATGGGAAACGGCGCTCGGCGTCCTCGAAGGAGGGCATTCGGTCGCGTTTGCCTCCGGGATGGCCGCCATGAGCGCCGTTTTTGGCACGACGCTCGGGCCCGGTGATGCCGTCGTTCTGCCCTCCGATAGCTACTACACCACCCGGCTGCTCGCATCCAACTGGCTCGAGAAGCTCGGCGTCGAGGTTCGCCTGGCGCCAACGCGCGACAATGCGCAAGCAGATCGGCTCCAGGGTGCAAAGCTGCTTCTGATCGAGACACCGACCAATCCACAGCTCGATGTCTGCGACATCCGCGTGCTGGTGGAGGCGGCAAGAGCCGAGGGTGTGCAGGTCGTCGTCGATAACACCACCGCCACCGCGTACCTTCAGCGACCGCTCGACCTTGGTGCGACCCTCGTGGTCGCCTCGGACACGAAAGCGCTGACGGGTCACAGCGATCTCGTGTTAGGCCATGTCGCTACCCGCGACGCCGAGAAGGCGACCGCGGTGCGGACCTGGCGAACGCAGCACGGGGCGGTTCCGGGACCGATGGAGGTGTGGCTCGCGCATCGCTCGCTCGCGACGCTGCCGTTGCGCTTGACGCAGCAATGCGGCTCGGCGCAGCAGCTGGCCAACTTTCTCTCGAATCGGTCCGACGTGGAGGACGTGTACTATCCGGGCTTGGCGAGGCATCCCGGGCACGCGATCGCGCGCGAGCAAATGCTGGCGTTCGGGTCCGTCGTGAGCTTCGACCTCGGTACGCGCGAGCGTGCAGAGTCGTTCTTGAGCGCGCTCACGCTCGTACGAGAAGCGACGAGCTTCGGAGGCGTGCACTCGAGCGCCGAGCGGCGCGCGCGGTGGGGAGGTGACGCGATCAGCGAGGGGTTCGTGCGGTTCAGCGTGGGATGTGAGTACACGGAGGATCTCATCAGCGACGTCGCGGG
>JAICOJ010000159.1 GCA_025930755.1 Gemmatimonadaceae bacterium | reverse complement strand
GCCGCTTCCTCCGGCCGCTCGGACCGGTAGAAGTGCAGTGCGGCGAGACGGTGCTGGCCGTCGATGATCAGGAACTTCCCCCGCGGCTCCTCGAGATTGCCGACGTTCTCGAACCGACCGACGGGCTCGAAGTCGAGCCGCTCGCCAGTGAAGAGCAGGACGGCGCCGGGAATCGGCGGCTGGCTGACCGCGGTCTCGTAGAAGTTCGTGATCGCGCGAACCTTGGCTCTGGAGAGCTGGCGTTGAAACGCCTTGTCCGAGCGCTCGATGCGGGCGATGAATCCGGCGATCTCGTCCCCCTCGGTGGGTTCCTCGGGGGCGATCTGCTCGCCTTCGCCGTAATAGCGGCTGATGAACTGGACCTTGTCGAGGAGGTCATCCCCGGGGTAGGAGACGAAGTAGTAGACGCTGTCTTTCTGGCGCACTTGGGTTGCGAGCACGACCGGGCTCCTGACGCAGTTCCGCGAAGGTTGGCGGAGGTGGCGCGGCGAATCAACCGGGCGTCCGGTTGCGGACGGCACCCCTTGGTGAGCCCTTTCCGCTTAAGTCGGACTAAATCCGATTTCATCTAGCAAGCGGGCCGGTCGGACAAAACCCGATTGTCTTCCGCAAGCTCGAAGGTCAGGAAAATCCCGACTGCATCATCAACGGCACACGCCGGACAAAATCCGATTCAACGCGCGGGGCCGCGATGACATACCTTCGACATCGCAAAGCCACAATTCGGTCATGCTGCAACGACCGAAGAGCTCGCGCCTGGTCGCTCGCTTCTCCGTGCGCCTGCGCCGCGAAGGCGGTTCCCTCAGCGTCACCATCCCACGCTACATCGTCCGCCACTGGAAGCTCGAAGCGGGCATGCGACTCGTCGTGCGCTCCACCGATCGCGGGATTCTCCTCTTCCCGCGCGACTTCCTTCCCTATTCAGGCCGCCTGAGGCACCGCCGCGCCCAGCCGTAGCCACCTTCCCTTGGCTGTTCCCTCCAGTCCCGGGGGGTGGCGAGAGCGGGGCGATAGCCTGGCGAGAACGCGCCGATGCCGGTCGGCCAGGTTGGGCGCGACCCCAGTTCGGGAAGTCACCCAACAGGAGATGTCCCATGCGTCGCCCCCACCTGCTCTGGCCAAGCCTCCTCGCGCTCGCTCTCGCCACCTCGTGCACCGATGACCCCACCGCGCCCGAATCCCCTGAAGCTCGGCCTCACCTCGCCGTCTCGGCCACCGCCGCCGATCCGGTGACCTTCTGCAACCCCGCATCCATCGGCATTGCCGACAACGTGCGCGCCACCCCCTACCCATCGACGATCGACGTGTCGACCGCCGTGACCGGGAGCTTCATCAAGGTCACCGCTACCCTGAACCAGGGCAACGTTCTCGGCATCATGGGTCTCGATGTCCTGCTCGAGGGCCCGGCGGGACAGACCGTCATGCTGATGTCGGATGTCGGCGGCTCCGGCCGCTTCTTCAATTCGGTCGTCACCTTCGACGACTACGCACCCACACAGATCCCCGTAACTGGACCGGGAGGGAATACCGTCATCGCCGGGACGTTCCGGCCGTCGAACTTCGGCACGATCGACGGAATGCCGAGTCCCGCACCGTTGGAGCCGTACGGGACGACACTGGCCGTCTTCGGCAATGCGAACCCTAACGGGACCTGGAAGCTCTTCATCCGCGACGACATGCTCGGAAGCGGCGGCACCGGCACCATCTCCGGCGGCTGGTGCATCAGCATCACTCCGCTCAACTCCATTCCGGTCGCGAACGCAGGCGGGCCCTACTCCGTGATCGAAGGTGCGCCGATCGCCTTCGACGGCTCGCTGTCAACCGACGAGGGAAACGACATCGTCTCGTACGCCTGGAATTTCGGCGACGGCACGACGGGTACCGGCCCCACGCCCGAGCACACGTACGCCGTCATGGGCACATACACGGCGTCGCTCCGCGTGACGGACGCCGAGGGCGCGGTCGATGACGCGACCGCGACGGTGAATGTGCTCAACCAGCCCGGCACGTCCGAGAGTTATTGCAACGTGACGCCGATGACGATCTTCGACGCCGCTCGCGCAAGCCTGTATCCGTCGACGATCACGGTTTCCAGCGCCATCGCGGGACCGTTCAAGGTCACCGTGACTCTCAAGGGATTCACCACGGCGCTTCTCAAGGATCTGGACGCGCTCCTGGTCGGCCCCGGTGGCCAGAAGGTCATGCTGATGTCGGACGTCGGGGGAGCGAGCGACTTCCAGAACGCTACGGTGACGTTCGACGACGACGCCACACTCCAATTCGCCACCGAAACCACCGTCCCGGTCCTCCCGAGCGGGACGTACAAGCCGCTCAACAGTGGCGGGTTGGACGCCATGCCTTCTCCCGCGCCTCTCGAGCCGTACGGTGCCGCGCTCGCTGCCTTTGGAAGCACCAGCCCTAACGGGACGTGGAGCCTCTTCCTCCGTGACGGCGTCGTCCTCGGCGGGGGCAACAGCTCCGTCAGCGGTGGCTGGTGCGTCGACATCATGGAGCTGGAGACGAACTCGCCTCCGGTGGCGAATGCGGGCGGTCCGTACGAGGGTGTCCAGAGCTCGCCGATCACGTTCGACGCATCCGGCTCCACCGATCCCGACAACAACATCGCGACCTACGCCTGGGACTTCGGCGACGGCACCGCCGGAAGCGGCGCGACGGTCCAGCACACGTACGCGAATGGCGGAACGTACACGGTGACGCTGACCGTGACCGACGCCGAGGGTGCAAGCAGCTCCGCGACGACCACGGCGAGGGTGGCCCACGTCCGACCGACCGCGACGTTCGACGCGCCAGCCACCGTGACGGAGGGAAGCAGCGTGACGATGTCGCTGACGTCACCCTCGCGCCCCGATGTTCGTTACGCGTTCAACTGTGGCGACGGCTATGGTCCCATGGGGTCGACCTCGAGCGCCGCGTGTCCGACCATGGACGATGGGTCCCTGCCGCTGCGCGCCAAGGTCATCGACGCGACAATCGACGAGCTGTACACCGAATACGGTATCATCGTGACGGTCACGAACGTCGCGCCGACCGCGGTCTTCACCAACAGCGGCCCGTTGACCGAGGGCCTTCCGTTCGTGCTGACGCTGAGCAACGCGAGCGACGTCGCCGCTGACCTGGCCGGTGGGCTGGCCTTCGCGTTCGACTGCGGCGCCGGCTACGGTCAACTGAGCGACGCACCCTCCGCCTTGTGCCCGACGAGCGACGACGGCGACATCTCGGTCAAGGCAAAAGTCATGGACAAGGATGGCGGCGTGTCGGAGTACTCGGGGACGGTCACCGTGACGAACGTGTCACCGACGGTGACGTCGATGTCGTTGCCTGTTGGCCCGATCGCAGTCAACACGCCGGTGACGTTAGGCGCCACGTTCACCGACCCCGGCGTGGCCGACACCCACACCGGGAGCTTCGAGCTGGGAGTCGGTGGACCAGACGTGGCCGGCTCGGTGAGCGCCGGGTCCCTGAGCGCGACCGTGACCTTCGCGCAGCCCGGCGTCTACACGATCGTCGCCCGAGTCACCGATGACGACGGCGGCGTCGGCTCGCTCTCGAGCGCGAGCACGGTGCCAGCGTTCGTGGTCGTCTACGATCCATACGGCAGCTTCGTGACCGGCGGCGGATGGATCGCCTCGCCGGCGGGCGCCTACGCGCCCGAGCCGTCGTTCACCGGGAAGGCGAGCTTCGGCTTCGTGGCCAAGTACAAGCCGGGCGCCAGCGTCCCGAGCGGGAACACGGAGTTTCAGTTCCAAGCGGGCGCGTTGAGCTTCAAGAGCACGAGCTACGAGTGGCTCGTCGTCTCGGGCGCACATGCCAGGTACAAGGGCGTGGGCACGATAAACGGCGGCGGCAGCTACGGCTTCATGATCACCGCCGTGGACGGCGACAGCCCCGGCAGTGGTGAGGCCGACGCGTTCCGGATCAAGATCTGGGAGCTTTCGTCAGGCGCGGTCGTGTACGACAACAAGATGGGAGAAGACGACGGCTCGCACGTCGCTACCCTGCTTGGCGGCGGCAGCATCGTGATTCACAAGTAACGGTCTTACCGCAACGGTCTTATCTTACCGCAGAGGACGCAGAGGACGCGGAGAACTGCAACTGCAGGAGCTTTTCCAAAGGCTTTCGCAGTTGACGTTCCTCCGCGTCCTCTGCGTCCTCTGCGGTAAAAAAAAGGGTGCCGCCCTCTGCGGGAAAAAGGCTGTCTGTCATGGAATGCGCACGGTCAGCGACGGCGTGTTGCACCCGAGCACCGGGACGAGCGCCAGCTCGGACTCCTGGCCTTCGCGCCGTATTCGAAGGCGAACCGTGTCGCCGACGGCGAGATTGGCGAGCCGCCTGCCGCCCTCGCGCGTGGTGATCGGAACGTCGTCGATCGCCAGCACGACATCCCCCACGCGGAGCTGCCGGGCGGGAGCAAACGCGGCGTCGATCGCTCCTACCCGTGGCTCGACCGCGAAATCGTGGGCGTACCCGCCACGCCCATCGCGGCCGCTGACGCTGCACGATCTCCCGACACACTCGAATCGCGTGATGCCGATCGTCCCCGCCATCGCCCGATTCTCTGAACACGCACCCTGCGCATGCGCTTCCCGGACCGCGAGGGCGGCAAGCGTAACGCAGACGATGCGGTGAAGTACTCTTCGATTCATGGCATCCTCTCCGGCGATGACGACCGTGCGACTCGATCGCGCATCGCGCGCGTGAGCTCGAGCAGCTCCGACGCATCGGCGTCGGCACCGAGTGGCGCGACGGCTTCGGCAGCCGCACCGTACAGCGTCGCCAGCGCAACCTCGCGTCCCCAGACCGCGGGGGCGTCATTCCCTCCCTCGGCCGCGTTGAGCCTGACGAGTGCCGCGATGAAGGATGTGCCCGCCTGCTGCACGTCGAGCGCGGGTCGAAGATCGGTCGGCGGTGGGGAGGTCGCCTCAGGTGCGCCACGGGTGGCTGACCCTACGGCCACCCCCGCGCCGAAGATCACCGCCGCGGCTGCCGCGGCCATCAAGGGCGACGCGACCTTCCATCCAGCGCCCTGTGCGCGCGCGGCAAGGCGGCTCCTCACGTCCGCTTCGATCGGCGGAACGCTACGCGCCGTCGTCGGAAGTGACCGCAGCTCATCGGCGAGCGAGCGCACGCGCTGGACATGAGCGGCACACTCGGCACAGCGCTCGATGTGCTGCGCGACGACCTGCCGCTCGTCGACCGCCGTGGTGCCGTCGACGTATGCCTCCAGCAGAAGCGGTTCGGGATGCGATGGCTGTGAGATGTTCATCGATCGAGACGCTCCAGCAGAAGTTTCCGTGCGCGATGCACCTGGGCCTTCACCGTGCCGACCTTGATCCCGAGCATCTCCGCGATCTCGGCATGCGAATACCCTTCGATGGCGAAGAGAATGAGGATCTCCCGCGCCCCCTCGGGCAGTGCTGCGACCGCCGTCTCGATGTCGATGCGATGGCCGGGATCGTCGTATTGCGCGGCAATTCCATAGGCGGAATCGGCGGTCGACTCATCGTCATCGAGCGCCACCGTGGGGTGACCGCGGCCCCGCCGTCGCAGAACGCCGCGCCAGGTGCGAACGGCGATCGTGTGCAGCCAGGTATGCGCGCTCGACTCTCCGCGAAAGCGCGGCAGTCCGCGCCAGGCACTGACGAATGTCTCCGCCAGCACCTCAGCGGCGTCGTTCGTATCTCCGCACAGGCGCAGCGCGAGCATGTAGACACGCGGCGCATGCTCATGGTAGAACCGTGTGAATGCATCATCCTCCGACAGAGGCGATTGCCTCGCCGTTTCGCGCGTTGGATGCCGCACATCGACAATCGGTGAGAGGCGCTGGACAGAAGGTGTCACATCCATTCGTGGCCGCGAAACCCTGAAAGGTTTGGAAGGCAGCCCGCCGAACGCACGGGCCTGGCAATTGCGGCTATCCATCACAAATAGGGGAGGATCTCATGGCCGAGGAAAGACGAAAAGGCGCGCCCGACCGCCGGCGCGGCCGCGCCGCGAAGGCCGAGCAGGCTGGAGAACAGAGCGTGACATCGCCCAGCGGTTCGCCGGATGTTCAGGCAAACGAGGAGGCGCGGGCCAGCAATCCTAACGAGGCCGCCGCGTTCGACGCTGACCAGCTCGACGAGTCGATCCGCGCCCGCCAGCGGGAAGACCGGGGAGAGGTTTTCTAAGCCAAACGGGGAACGGAATGGACGGGGAACGAGGAAGCGCGAACCGGAGCTTCCAGTCGCTATTTCCTCGTTCCTCGTTCTTCAGTCTCGCCCCCTGACAGCATGGCCAAGCTGAGTGCTGGCCTCCTGATGTACCGCCTCCGCGCGGGCCATCTCGAGGTCCTTCTCGCCCACCCCGGTGGTCCCTTCTTCACCAACAAGGACCTCGGCGCGTGGACCATCCCCAAAGGACTCGTCGATCAGGACGAAGACCAGCTCGCCGCCGCCCGGCGCGAATTCGAGGAAGAGACCGGCACCAGGCCCGAGGGCGAGTTCTTTCCGCTCGGCGAAGTCCTGCAGAAAGGCGGCAAGACCGTCGTCGCCTGGGCCGTCGAGGGTGATCTCGATCCCACCGCCATAACGAGCAACACCTTCCAGCGGGAATGGCCACCACGATCGGGACGATGGCAAACCTTCCCGGAGATCGACCGCGCCGCATTCTTCCCGATCGCTGAAGCGAAGACGAAGATCAACCCGGCGCAGGCCCAGTTCCTCGGGCGACTGGAAGCGCTCCTCCAGCCGCCGACGCAATGATCTGGATTGAACGGTTTGTTTTTTTCCGCAGAGGACGCGGCAAAAAAACGTCCGCTGTTCCCTATCTCGCGCAGTAACGCTCGACCCAACCCGGCTGATTCGTCCACGCGTCGAACAGATCGTCCGCCAGCCGGATAACCTCGTCGCGGAGCTCGACGTCACCCAGCGCCACCCGCGACAACGCTTCCTCGCCATGAATGGCGCCGAGGATGTTCCCCGCGATCGCCCCCGTGCTGTCGCTGTCTCCGGAGTGATT
>JAICOJ010000189.1 GCA_025930755.1 Gemmatimonadaceae bacterium | reverse complement strand
GTGCGCACGCTGTCACCGCCGCTCGCCTTCCAATACGTCGACTGGTGGGCCGACGCGCTGCTCCAGGACGAAGCGCAATACTTCGAGAGCATCGCTCGGCGCGTCCGGGAGGTCGGGGTTACGCCGGTCGTCGAAACGCGGGAGGGGCGGGTCGCGGACGTCATTCGCCGATATGCCGCCAGCGCCGGCGTCGATCTCATCGTCATGACGACGCATGGGCACACCGGCGTGAGCCGCCTCTGGCTGGGCAGCGTGGCCGACGCCGTCGTCAGGCAGGACTCGGTGCCCGTGCTCATGGTGCGCCCGGATGATCATCCCCTCCGGCTCGACGAGCATCCCCTGTATTCGCACGTCCTCGTGCCACTCGACGGCACGCCGTCCGCCGAAACGGCGCTCGAACACGCGACGAGCCTGGGAAGCCTCGGCCACGCGCGCTACACGCTCGTTCGCATCATGGCCCCGGTGCTCATGCCGGTGCATCCGTACACGTTCGCCGGTGCGGCCGGGAGCCCGGATGACGACGCCACCACCGCCGAACTGCAGCACGCGCGGGAGTACGTCGAGAAGCGGGGAAGGGAGCTCGCCTCGACCGGGCTGCGCGTCGAGTCGAAGGTGCACCTCAGCGACAACTCGGCCCATGGGATTCTCGCGGTCGCGCACGACGTTCAAGCGGACCTGATCGCCATGTGTACGCATCGGCACGGGGCCGCGCGCTTCGTGCTCGGCAGCACGGCTGACAAGGTGCTGCGCGGGGGCTCCTGGCCCCTGCTTCTGATGCATCCACGCCGTGATTGACGAGAGTCGGACACATGGCGGCGGCCCTTGCCGTTCCGGTCATCGCGCGTAGCGACCCCGTCGATGCCGGCGTCCGCGTGAAGGCGCGCGTGGCCACATGAACGAAACACAAGGAGAGACAATGCCTGCCCAGACGACGCCCTACGGAATCGGCATCAGCCTCGACGTCCCCTATGACGTCGCGGTCGAGCGCGTCCGCCACGCACTCGCGAAGGAAGGTTTCGGAGTGCTGACTGAAATCGATATCAAGGCTACCCTGAAGAAGAAGCTCGACGTCGACGTGTCCCCCTACCTGATTCTCGGCGCGTGCAATCCCTCCCTCGCGCATCGCGCCCTCGCCGCCGAGCGCGACATTGGGCTGCTGTTGCCGTGCAACGTCGTGGTGTACGAGGCCGACGAGCCGGGGCACAGCGTGGTGGCCGCCATGGATCCGATGGAGGCGCTCGCGCTCACGGGGAACGAGGTGGTCCGGCCGATTGCGCGAGAGGCACGGAGTCGGCTCGAGCGAGCGCTCGAAGCGATCGAGCGCGCGTGACGGTTCGGAGCACGGAACGATAGACACAGCAGCGTGCCGCTGCTTCCTGACGAGGAGGCTTCTATGAAGCTCGCATCATCTCTTCTTGGCCTGGCCCTGCTCATGCCGCTCGGCGCCATTGCGCAGGATCCTCACGCGAAGCACCACCCGTCCCGCACCGACATACCGAAGTCCGTGCAGGCGGAGCACCAGGAGCTGCATACGCAGCTCGAGCTCGCGATGCAGCGGAACGACGCGGTCGGTGCTGCTGCGCGGGCGCTCGCCACCGTGCTGCATCCGCACTTCGTCCGCGAAGAACAGATCGCGTTGCGGCCCTTGGGGGCGTTGCGGCGCCTCGCCGCCGGTCAGCCACCGGGCGACGCCAAGTTACTCGTCGCGATGACCGATTCCCTCGAGCGCGAGCTCCCGAGAATGCTGGAGGAGCACAAGTCGATTGCGGCCGCGGTCGAGAAGCTGCGGACCGAGGCGCTCGCCGCGGGATCGGAGGAGTGGGTGCGCTTTGCGCAGCAGCTCATGCTGCACGCGCAAAGCGAGGAGGACGTGAACTATCCGGCAGCGGTGCTGGTCGGCAGGCTGTTGCGGAATGATGCGCACCCGTAAAGGGTGATGGGCGGGTGGCCAGCGTGCCGATCACCTCGTCCACGGGCTGCGACACAATGCGGTCCACCTGGTTGCCCTCGTGAGCGGTATCGCACCGCTCTATCTGTTGCGAGTACTGCTGGACGGATGAGTGTGCGCGGCTGCGGAACGTCGGGGAATCCCTTGCCACGACTCTCCTCCAAGCCCTGACAGAAGTTCAGGACGCCGCCGCTTCACCGCACCGGGTTCCCCTCCGACGTTAGGTGCACTGCGCCCGGGCTCCGAAGCGGTTCGGGAGGCGATGGCATGATCGGCGGCGGCGGCGCCTCATCGTGTGGAGCGCCGCATACCCTGACAGCTCGCGGACAAGCCCTGATTCGACGGCTTCGGCACGAAACGGTGGCGGCTCGCGCGAAGGAGGCCTTCATGGACTCGCACCCATCCGTTCGCGCTGCGGGCGCGACGCTCGTTATCCTGTCGCTCGCGACCATGGGATGCGCCGATGTACTCCCCACCGCCGGAGACTCGGACGCTATTCACGTTGCGGCGGCCCCCTTCCAGATGCGCTCGTATTACATCGCCGCGGACACCGTCGATTGGGATTTCGCGGCCAACCAGGCGGTCAACCCGATTTCAGGAGCGCCCTACACCTCGGAAGAAAGCATCTTCGCCGTGCCATCCCCTCGGCACATCGGCAACGTGTACAAGAAGGCCCTCTATCGTGAGTACACCGACGCCACGTTCACGACCCTCAAGCCCCGTCCCGGCGAGTGGGCGCACCTCGGCGCCCTCGGTCCACTTGTGAGGGGGCAAGTCGGCGACACGATCAGAATCTTCTTCAGAAACCGGACAGACCGTCCGTACAGCGTGCATCCGCACGGCGTGTTCTACGAAAAGGATTCCGAGGGAGCGCCATACGCCGATGACGACGGCGTGACCAATGGCGATGCCGTTCCGCCCAATGGAGAGCACACCTACATCTGGGTCGTGCCGGAACGAGCGGGCCCCGGGCCGGCGGACGGAAGCTCGATTCTCTGGATGTATCACTCGCACGTGGACGAGCCAAAAGATGCGAACAGCGGCCTGATCGGTCCGATGATCATCACCCGGGCAGGGAGAGGAAAACCGGACGGCGTCCCGAAGGACGTCGACCGCGAGTTCATCAACATGTTCATGATCTATGACGAGAACCAGAGCTGGTACATCGGCGACAACATGGCGCGCGCGGGCGTCGTGCCGGGTGAGGATTTCGAGGAGAGCAACCTCAAGCACGCGATCAATGGATTCCTGTGGGCCAACTTTCCACTCGTGAATGGCAATCAGGCCATGACGATGCGTCGCGGTGAGCGAGTGCGGTGGTACCTCCTTGGCATGGGAACGGAGGTTGATCTGCACACCCCTCACTGGCACGGCCAGTCGCTCCTGTGGATGGGGATGCGCACCGACATCATCGAGCTGCTGCCAGCAAGCATGAAGGTCGCGGACATGGTCCCCGACAATCCGGGGTTGTGGTTGTATCACTGCCATGTCAACGACCACATCACCGCCGGGATGCTGGCGCTCTTCCGCGTGCTGCCTTGAACGCGAGCTTCCCTCGTCTCGACGGACGGATGGCGTGAGGTACCCACGTCCACTCAGTGCGCAACCGGGAGCGTGATCACGTCACGCTCCCGGTCACATCGGCGACGTGCGGCTTCCCCCACAGACCTGCGGCGCCTGCCGACCGCAGCGGCCGGCACGGAGGCGACTCACTCGTTCGCCTGCGGCACCCCGCCGATCGGCGTCTCGCGCCTAACGGTCGCCGTGGCGCCGGGAGGCGGCGGCTGCGGCTCCTCCCCCACCTCCGCACGCGCCCGATTGAGCGCGTCGTCCAGGTTGCCGAAGATGTTGTCGTCGCCGATCTCGTCGAGGAGATCCGAGCGGCCGAGCGCCACCAGCGGCTGCGCGTGTACGTCGGAGAGCAGCACGAGCGTCCCGTCCTTGCGGGTGCGTCGCGTCACGTCGGCGAGCGCACGGATACCCGTGGAGTCGATCGCGGGGACGTTCCGCATGCGGATGATCAGCACCTTCGGCTTCCGCGCGACGCGACCCAGCGTGTCCTTGAACTGCTCGGCGGCCCCGAAGAAGAAGGGGCCGTTGATCTCGTAGACCTCGACGCCCGCGGGGATCGCCCGCCGGCGCACCGCGTTCGCGTCGGTCGAGTACAGATCGCCCTCGTCGTCGAGCTCCCGCGTGATCACGCTGACGTTGGTGACCTCCGCCATGCGACGCATGAACAGGAGGGCCGCGAGCACGATGCCGACCTCGATCGCCACGGTCAGGTCCACGAGCACGGTGAGAAGGAACGTCGTGAGCAGCACCGCCACGTCACTCTTCGGCGAGCGGAGCTCGGTGCGGAAGGTCCGCCACTCACTCATGTGATAGGCGACGACGACGAGAATCGCCGCGAGCGCCGCCATGGGAATGAGCGCCGCCCACCGACCGAAGAAGAGCGTGATGAGCAGCAGCGTGATCGCGTGCACGATCCCGGCGACCGGCGTCCGCCCGCCGTTCTTGACGTTCGTCGCCGTGCGCGCGATCGCGCCCGTCGCCGGGATCCCGCCGAACAGGGGGGACGCGATGTTCGCGACGCCCTGCGCCACCAGTTCCATGTTCGAGCGATGCCGGCCGCCGATCATGCCATCCGCGACCACCGCGGACAGCAGCGACTCGATCGCCGCGAGCAGCGCGATCGTGAACGCCGGGCCGACGAGACTCGCGATCAGCGCCGGATTCATGTCCGGGATCGACGGCGTGGGCAGCCCCGAGGGGATCTGGCCGAATCGGCTGCCGATCGTCTCCACCGGCAGGTCGAGCAGGCGCGCCAGCACGGTCGTGCCGATCAGCGCGACGAACGCACCCGGGATGCGCTGCGTGACCCTGGGCCAGAGGAGGATGATCGCGAGCGCCGTTGCGCTGAGCACGAGCGCCCACGGATTGATCGTCCCGATCGCTTCGGCGAAGGCCCGCCACTTGTCGACGAATTCCGCGGGGACGTCGCCCATGCGAAGCCCCAGAAAATCCTTCACCTGGCTGGAGAAGATGATGAGCGCTATCGCGCTCGTGAAGCCGGTGATGACCGGGTAGGGAATGAACTTGATGGCCGTTCCCAGCCGCGCCACTCCCAGCACGATCAACATCATTCCGGCCATGATCGTCGCGATGGCGAGTCCGCCATAGCCGTACTGTTGAACGATTCCGTAGACGATGACGATGAAGGCGCCGGTGGGCCCACCGATCTGGACTCGCGACCCGCCCAGCGCCGAGATGATGAAGCCGGCGACGATGGCGGTATACAGTCCGCGCTCGGGGGCCACGCCGCTGGCGATGGCGAACGCGATCGCGAGGGGGAGCGCTACGATGCCGACGATGACGCCGGCCGTCAGATCAGCAGAGAACTGTGTGCGGTCGTACGCGCGGAGCGTCGTGACGAGCTTGGGGACGAGCACGGCGGGC
>JAICOJ010000220.1 GCA_025930755.1 Gemmatimonadaceae bacterium | reverse complement strand
GTTATGCGTTCATTTCCGTCGAGGGCATCGGCTCCGAGCCGGGCACGGTGGAAATGATCGACCTCGCGACCTACAAGACGATCGCGACGGTGGACGTCGGGCAGCAGGCGGGGGGATAGATTTCTGGAAGATCGAGAAGTAGAGCTGCGAACTGCGAACTGCGAACTGCGAACTGCGAACTGCGAACGGGAACCCTCGGGATGCTACGATTGGCGGCTGTAGCTTCCCGAGGGTTCCAGTTCGCAGTTCGCAGTTGCAGTCAGGCTTCCCGCAGCGCCGCCATCGGCGTCTCCGCCATGACCCGCCGCCCACTCGTGAGGCCGAGCACGACGGTCAGCAGCATCATGCCGCCGGCGATCGCCAGCGAGGCACCGGAGGCGAGGGCGAAGGGAAGCTCGAACATGTAGTGGACGATGCCCCAGGCGCCGCCGATCGACAACAGCATCCCGGTGGCGGCGCCGAGCGCACCGAGGACGGCGTACTCGGTGAGCATCATCCGCCGGATCTGCTGCCGAGTCGCACCTAACGTGCGCAGCAGCACGGCTTCGCGCACGCGCCGACGACGCGTCGCCGCGACGGCCGAGAAGAGCACCAGCGCGCCCGTGGCGAGGCTGAACAGCGCCATGAACCGCACCGCCACCGCCACTTTGTCGAGAATGCGCTCGACGGAATCCTGAATCGTGGCGAGATCGAGACTCGAGACATTGGGATACACGTCCACCACCGCACGCTGCAGCCGCGCGCGGGCGGTTGCGTCGGCGATGCCGGAGAGCACCACGTGCGACGCCGGCGCTCCCTCGAGGGCGCCGGGCTCGAACACCGCGAAGAAATTCGGCTCGAAGCGCGCCCAGTTGACTTCGCGCACACTCGTGAGGCGCGTCGGGATCCGCACGCCTTGAACGTCCCACACGATCGTGTCGCCGACGGCGACCTCGAGCTCGGTCGCGATCTCTCGCTCGAGTGAGACCTCGGGGAGCTCGCGCGAGCCCGGCGGGTCGGGTGTGAACCACCGTCCGTCCACGATGCGCTCGGAGCCCACCAGCGTGTCGCGCCAGCTCGAGCGATACTCGCGCCGCACGGCCCATCCCGACACCCGATCGGTCGTGTCCGCGATGAGGTCGCCCACGCTGCGGGGCCCGACCTGCGCAATGCGCATCGGCACGATCGGCACCCGCTGGAGGATGGGATGCCCCTGTTGTCTCACGATCGAATCTACGCGCTCGATCTGGTCCGCCTGAACGTCGAAGAATGCCACGTTGGCTCGAGTCGCCTCGCCACTCAGCGTAAGGTGGCGGATGAGGTTCGCCTGCGTGACGTAGAGCGTGCTGATGAGAAACGCGCCAAACCCCAGCGCGAGGATGATCGGGCGGGTCTGGCTGCCGGGCCGATAGAGGCTGGAGATTCCATGGCGCACGACGAACGGCCAGTCGTCGCGCACGACGCGCCGCGCCAGCCAGGTGAGCCCGATGGCGGCGAGGACGAGGACGAGCAGCGCTCCTCCGATCGCCGCCAACATCCCCAGCGTTTCTTCCCAGTCGCCGGCGCGAGCCCGGGTGATGATCACGAGGCTGACGACGAGCGCCGCCGTGGCGAGGAGGCGAGGGATGTCGCGCCACCACCGGCCGCGAGGCAGCTCGCTCACCGTGCGTCGCAGGGCCTGCAGCGGCGACACGTGCCGTATGGCGAGCAGGGGACGGAGCGCGAAGATCAGTGCGACCCACACCCCGGTGACGAGTCCGGCGACCAGTGCGCTCGGCGCCAGCGTCGGCCGCACGTCCACCGGCATGAAATCCCCGAGCACGCCCGGCAACGCGAACTGCGTGAGCACCCCGAGGATCACGCCGCCTAACGCGCCGAGCAGGCCCATGGCGGCGGCAGTCGCGGCGTAGATGGTGATGACCTGGGCTGTCGTCGCGCCCAGGCACCGCAGGATCGCCACCGTATCGATCTTCTCGGAGACGTAGGCGTGGATGGCGCTGGCGACGCCAATCCCCCCGAGGAGCAGTGCGACGAGGCCCACGATGCCGAGGAATCGATGCAGCTGGGTCACGCCGTCAGTGAGGTTGCGTTCCGTGTCAGCCGCCGTGCGTACACGCGTCCGCGTGCTGTCGAGCTCGGCCCGCACGTCCTTCGCGAGCTGATCGACGTCCGTTCCCGGCGGCACCGCGATCATCGCTTCGTACTCCGCGCGGCTGCCGAACACGAGAAGCCCGGTGGTGGCGAGCTGGGCGGCGGGAATGAAGACGCGGGGCCCGAACGCGGAAGCAATGCCGGCGTCGCCGGGCACGTTCTCCAGAGTTCCCGCGATGGTGAACGTGGCGAAACCGAGCTGGAGCGAGTCGCCCACCCGCGCGTCGAGGGCGATGAGCAGCGATGGGTCGACGAGGACGTTGGGGCGGTCGTGCAGTGTGGCCCATTGATTCGCGGGCCGCGTGTCGATCGTGCCGTAGAAGGGGAATCCGGGCTCGACAGCGCGCACCTGCACGAGTCGGGTTCCGGGCCGGCCGCGAACCACCGCCATGGAGGCGAACGAGGTGATCCGCGCGATGCGGGATCCGGTGTTCCGCAGAGAGTCGAGCACCGTATCGACCGCGGGCGTGAACTCGGATCGTGATCGCACGGTCAGGTCGCCACCCAGGAGCGCCCGCGACTGCTCGTGGACGGCGGCTGTCACGTTCGCGGCGTAGGAATCGATCGCCACGAGCGCCGCTACGCCGATCGAGATCGCCGACATGAACAGCGCGAGGCGGCGGCGAACGGCGCGCGAGTCGCGCCACGCGAAGGCCGCGAGTTGGCGCCAGGCGAGGCTCATGCGGCCTCCGCGTCGGAGATGACGGCGCCGTCCCGCAGCCGGACGACGCGGCGTGCACGCCCGGCAATGGCCGGATCGTGGGTCACGAGGACGAGCGTCGTACCGTCCTCGCGATTGAGCGACTCCAGCAGCTCGACGATGCGGCCGCCCGTCGCCGCGTCGAGGTTCCCGGTCGGCTCGTCCGCGAACAGCACCTTGGGTGAGTTGGAGAACGCGCGGGCGATGGCGACACGCTGCTGCTCCCCACCCGAGAGCTGTACCGGATAATGGTGCGTCCGCTCACCGAGGCCAACGCGCGCGAGCAGGTCGCGAGCCCGGTCCCTGGCGTGTCGGTCCCCACGGAGCTCGAGGGGCACCTGCACGTTCTCGAGCGCGGTGAGCGTCGGAATCAATTGAAAGCTCTGAAACACGAAGCCAACTTTCTCGCCGCGCAGCCGTGCGCGCGCGTCTTCGCCGAGCGCCGCGAGGTCGGCCCCGTCGAGGATCACCGTGCCCGCGCTGGGCACATCGAGCCCCGCCAGCAGGCCCAGGAGCGTCGTCTTGCCGCTGCCCGATGGTCCGATGATGGCGACGAATTCTCCATCGGGGATGGTAAAGTTCACATCGCGAAGGACGGTCAACGTCTGCGCGCCACTTTCGTAGGACTTCGTGAGACCTCGAGCTTCGAGCATGCAACTCTTCGTGAGGGTGACCGCCGCGCTGCTTGTCCTCGGTGCGTGTCGTGGCGATGAAAATAGCGATTCTGCGACGCGGGCCGGTGATTCCGCGTCCGTCGACTCTATACCCGCCGCTCCCGGGCGTCTCCTGTTCGTCGGGACGAGTCTCACTGCCGGCCTCGGCCTCGAGGCCGAGGAAGCGTATCCCGCGCTCATCGCGCGGCGAATCGACTCCCTCGGCCTTCCATACCACGTCGACAACGCAGGGTACAGCGGCGAGACGTCAGCGGGAGCGCTCCGACGGATCGACTGGCTCGTCCGTCAGCCCGTCGACGTATTCGTGCTCGAGACGGGCGCGAACGACGGCCTCCGCGGTCTCTCGGTCGATTCCATGCGGGCCAACATCCAGGCGATCATCGACCGTGTCCGTGCTGCGTCTCCCAACGTCCG
>JAICOJ010000084.1 GCA_025930755.1 Gemmatimonadaceae bacterium | reverse complement strand
CCGCGCCGGGGAGAGCTACCTTCCCACCCCCAACGACGCCTTCGTGCCGCCGCATCTCGTCAGGCAGCTCGGGCTTCGCCGTGGGGACATGGTGCAGGCGACGGTCGGTCGCGACCATCGCGGACGCATGGCGGTCGCCGAAGTGCGAACGATCAACGGCGAAGATCCCGCCTCGGCGCTCCGACGGCCGGAATTCTCCTCACTGGTCGCGTCGTATCCGGAGCGCAAGCTCGTGCTCGAGACGGGAAAGCCCGCCAAGGGCGGCCCCGAGCTGACCCGCCGCGCGATCGATCTCATTGCGCCGATCGGGTTCGGCCAGCGCGCGCTGATCGTTGCGCCTGCCCGCGCCGGCAAGACGATGCTTCTTCAGGCCATCACCGAAGGCGTCGCCATCAACCATCCCACCGCAACGCTGCTCGTCCTTCTCGTCGATGAGCGACCCGAGGAAGTGAGCGAGATGATCGAGTGGGGACGCGGCGAGGTGATCGCGTCGAGCTTCGATCAGCCGGCGGAGCGACACGTCGATGTCGCGGAGATGACCCTGGAGCACGCACGCCGGCAGGTGGAGAACGGCAAGGACGTCGTCATCGTGCTCGATTCGCTCACACGACTCGCGCGTGCCCACAACACCGTGGAGCGCGGCACGGGGCGTACGCTGTCGGGTGGTCTCGACGCGACGGCGATGGCACGACCGAAGGCGTTCTTCGGATCGGCACGCTCGGTGGCACCGCAGCACGGCGGCGGGTCACTGACGATCATCGCGACCGCGCTCGTCGAGACGGGCTCGCGCATGGACGACGTGATCTTCGAGGAGTTCAAGGGAACAGGTAACTCCGAGATCAAGCTCGACCGCTCGCTCGCCGAGAAGCGCATCTTCCCGGCGATCGACATCGCGACGAGCGGCACGCGCCGCGAGGAGAAGCTGTTCCGCCCCGATCAGCTGGACAACGTGTACACCCTGCGTCGGGGTCTCCAGCAAATGCCCCCGCAGTCGGCGATGGAGTGGCTGATCAAGCGCATCGCGGGAACGGCGGGGAATGATGCGCTGTTAGCGGGGCTGTAGGGTCTACAGGGCGCTGGGAAAGCGCCGGGAGCGCGGGGAAAGCGCCGGGAGCGCTGGAAAAGCGCCGGGGGTAGCCCGCCCCCGGCGCTTTTGCTTTTCCGCGCTATTCCAGCGCCTTCCAGCCCCAGGGGGACTGGCCTTCCCCTTGCACTTCCAGGTCCCCATGACTCGCCTCGCCCTGGCAAGCCTGATCATCTCGCTCGCCTGCCTCCCCGGTGCACCCGGGCTTGGGGCGCAGGACCGCGACGAGCGCGAGGCACCCGAGGTCAAGGATCTCGACTGGACGGGCGTCGACGCCGTCAGCAAGGACGAGCTCGAAGAGAGCATCGAGACCGAAAAGACGCGGTGCCGCAGTCTTCTCCTCACTCCTTTCTGCCTCGTCAGCAACTGGAGCCTCTTCAAGGACCGGCATTACCTCGACCGCACCGAGCTGCGCCGCGACATGCTGCGCATCCGTGTGTTCTACTGGAAGCGCGGATGGCGGGATGCGCAGGTCGATACCGTAATCACGCCGAAGGGCGGCGGTGTGCGTGTCGAGTTCAAGGTCACTGAAGGCCCGGCGACGCGCGTGAGCTCGATCCGGGTCGAGCGCCCGGGTGAGGTGCTCAGCGATAACGAGGTGCGCAACGCCATGAAGCTGCGCGCCGGCCATCCGCTCAACCTCATCGCGCTCGACTCCAGCATCGCGTTCCTGAAGAGCACCCTCTGGGACAAGGGATACGGGGACGCGGACGCGCGCGTCGACACGATCGTCGTCGATACCGCCGCCAAGATCGCGACCATTCGCGCGAGCGTCGATCCGAAATGGGCAACGACCATCGGGCAGATCTCGATCAGCGGCAACGAGCGCGTCACCGAGCGCACCATTCGCAACTCGTTGACGCTCGAGGAAGGCGAGTTGTACAAGCGGCAGGAGCTCATCACGAGCCAGCGCAATCTCTACGAGTCGAACCTCTTCCGCCGCGCGGTGATCATCGTGCCGCCCCAGGGCGACAGCGTGAAGCACATCGAGATCACCGTCCAGGAGGCGCCGCTGCGCGAGATTCGCGCGAGCGCGGGGTTCAACACCATCGAGTTCGGGCAGGTGGAGGGTCGCCTCACGAGATACAACTGGCTCGGCGGCGCGCGTCGCCTCGATTTCCGGGGCGCGGTCGGGAACCTGTTGGCCAATTCACTGAACGCACAGTTCCCGTTTCAGGAAGTGTTGCGGCGACCCGTGTCGGATCGCGATGCCGATCAATACTTCTCGCCCACCTGGCAGGCGAGCGCGGACTTCACCCAGCCCTGGTTCCAGTCTCCGCGCAACACGCTGGGCCTGAGCGCCTTTACGCATCGGCGCAGCGCGCCGGCGATTTTCGTCGAGAAGGGCCTTGGCGCAAGCGCGACGTTCACGCGCATGCTCGCCTCGCGTGCGCCGGCGAGTCTCACCTATCGGTTCGAGTTGACGCGCGTGGAAGCGAGCGATGTGTACTTCTGCGAGAACTTCGGGATCTGCGACCCGGACGACATTGGCGCGCTCCGTGACCGACAGAAGCTCTCGCCGCTCGCGCTTTCGTTCGTCACCGATCGGGGCGACGACCCGCTCGACCCGAGCCGAGGCTATTTCGCGCGCGCGGACGTCGAGCACGCGTCGGCGTTCACGATGTCCGACTATCGCTACAACCGCGTGTCGGGAGAGTATCGCCGGTACAAGGCGTTCGGCCGCCATGCCGTGCTCGCCTGGCGGGTGCGCGGTGGCTGGGTCAAGCCGCTCGAAAGCGCGGCCGAAGCGCTCACGGGGACGGCGTCCACGACGAGCTCCATTCTCCACCCGCGCAAACGGTTCTACGCCGGTGGCGCGCAGTCGGTTCGCGGCTACGGCGAAAATCAGCTCGGACCGCGCGTGCTGACCATCGATCCCGGCAAGCTGGTGAATCCCCCGAACGACACCACTCCGGCGCTCTGCACGCGCGAAGACCTGCTCGCGAGTGACTGCGACGCGGCGGCGACGCTCTCCTCCAGCAACTTCGAGCCGCGCCCCGTGGGGGGGAGCACGCTGCTCGAGGGGAGTGTCGAGTATCGCTTCGGCGTCTGGCGCTCACTCGACATGGCGCTGTTCGTCGACGCCGCGGTCGTGGGGGAAGGTGATGTCGGGACGCTCACCCGTGGGACGAGCGCGATTACCCCCGGCTTCGGCTTTCGCTACACGACGCCTGTCGGACCGATTCGCGTCGATCTCGGCATCAAGCCGCGGCTCGCCGAGAATCTGCCCATCATCACCGAGGTGGTCGACGACAGCGGTCGCCGCACCATCGTCGACCTGGACCAGACGAAGGCCTACGACCCGCTCGAGGACTCCGGAAAGGGGTGGTGGCGGCAGGCCCTCGATCGGTTGACGCTGCACCTATCCATTGGCCAGGCATTTTGACATGAAGCGCGTCCTCGTGGGAGTCGGCATCGTCATCGGTGCGATCGCGGTGCTCACCGTCGTCGGCGTGTTCCTCTTCACGATGACCGACTTCGGCCGCGAGCGTGTCCGGCGCTTCACGCTCCAGACGCTCTCCGAGATGGTGCACGGACAGGTGCGCATCGGCGGGATCGGTGGCAACCTGCTCGACGGCGTGGTGATGACGGATTTCTCGATCGCGGATACCGCCGGCCGCCCCTTCGTCAGCGCCGACACCGTCATCGCCGATTACCACCTCATCGCCTTCGCGCGGAAGCGCATCGAGCTGCACAGCCTTCGTCTCGTGCGTCCGCTGGTCATCTTCGACAAGCTCGAGGACGAGGACTGGAACTTCGAGTCGATCTTCCCCGAGGACACGACGCCCGACGCGCCTGACGAGGGTCCCGGCTTTGGGGATTGGGTCGCGTTCAATGATGTGGAAGTCGTCGGCGGCCGCTTCATCGTCCGCACGCCCTGGAAGCCTGACGGCGACTCCGTGGGGCCGGCTCGCGAGCGCGTGATCGCGGCGGCGCTCGAGGGTGGTACGCGGCAGCACGTCGTTCGAGCGCGGAAGGGCTTCCAGCAAGTCATGGACTTCCGCCAGATCAACACGGTCATGCCGCGGCTTCGGCTGGAGGATCCGGACTCGAGCGGGATCGCCATCGAGGTCACGGCGCTCAGCGGGATCGCGGCCGTGTTTCGTCCGCCGGTCGCGGAAATTCGCGATGTCGAGGGGACGTTCTACGTCATCCGCGACACGCTGCGGTTCGACGACGTGAAGATCGTGCTTCCGGGGTCGCAGGTGTCCGGCGACGGCCGCTACGGCATCGACACCCAGGAGCTGCGCCTCGACCTGCGCGGTGCGCCCGTCGCGCTGGCCGATCTCCGCTGGCTCTATCCGCGCCTGCCCTCGCAAGGCAGCGGGACGCTCGACTTCCAGATGGTGATGCGCGATGAGGGTCCCAGCGATTACGTCGCGCGCAACGCCGACATTCGCTCCGGCACCGCGCGCATCGGGGGCGATTTCGGCCTCACGCTCACCGAGAGCGACGCGCGCTTCCACGACACGCACCTGACGTTCGCGAGCGTCGACACGCGCCTCATCGAGCAGCTCGTGCCGGGGCTCGACATCCCGCGCCGGGGCGCGGTCGGGGGCCGGGCCTCGCTCGACGGCACGACGAGCGCGATGACGGTCGACGGCGACGTCACGTTCGACGACGCGGTCAACGGACGGAGCCGTGTCGTCGCGCGAGGGCTGGTCGGCGTTGGCGGCGGGGACGTCCGCGCGCGTGGGCTGCGCCTGCGGCTCGATCCGGTGCAGGTCGATCTCGCGCGGATCGCCGTTCCCGATTTGCCGATCGGGGGGGTCGTGACCGGCACGGCCATGCTCGATGGCTCGACGACGACGCGCCTAACGGCGACCATGGATCTGCAGCACGTGGACCGGGGCGCCCGATCGCGTCTCACCGGGCGCGGGGTGGTCGCCATGCGCGGCACCACCTGGATGGACCTCGACCTGCGGGCGCAGCCGCTGTCGCTGGTGACCATCGGTCGATTCGCGCCCGCGTTAGGCCTGCAGGGGAGTGCTGTCGGCCCCATCCGGGCACGCGGGTCGCTGAATGACCTCTCGGTTCGCGCGGACCTGCGCCTCCCGGACGGCGGCGAGCTGCTCACGGTCGCCCGGCTCGACGTCCAGGGGACCCCCAGCTACGACGCCAAGGCGACGCTCACGGTGTTCAATCTGCAGACGGTCGCCTCGGCCCTGCCCCGCACGTCGCTGAGCGGCGTCGCCAGCATTCGCGGCACTGGCAGTGATACGCGAACGATGCGCGCGACCATCGCCGCGGACCTGCGCGGCTCGGCCATCGACAGCGTGTCGTTCGATTCGGCGCGCGTGCGCGTGGCAATCGCCGAGGGCATGGCCACGATACAGCCAGTCACCGTCAACACCTCCTTCGCACGGGCCGACATCCGTGGAACGTTCGGCCTGGTCCCGGAGCGAACGGGCGAGCTCTCCTACCGGGTCACGGTCGATTCGATCTCCGGTCTCGCACGCTGGCTGCCGGCCCAGGACACGACCTGGGTCGATCCTCGCCCCGGTCGCAGGATGAAGGCGATCAAGCAGGCGCGGGAAGATTCGGCAGTGGTCGCTCGCGCAACCGAAGTGGAGCGCGCGGCGATCGGCACCCCTGCGCCCACGCTCAAGGTCGATTCGATCCCGCGGGTCCGTCGTGACTCGCTCGCCGGCAGCCTCGCCGCGGCGGGCACGATCCGGGGCAGTCTCCAGCGCTTCGATCTGCGCGGCAGGGCGGCGGTCGAGAACCTCGCGATCAGCGGCAACACACTCCGGCGCGGTCGCGTGGAATACGGCTGGCTCGCCGCCCGGACGCCAGACGCAACCCTGGCGGCCGGGCTTTCGCTGGACACCGTGCAGGCAGCGGGGTTTGCCCTCGACAGCGTGGAGGTGCGGCTTACCACGCGCGGAACCACGGGCAAGATCGATGTCGCGATCCATCAGCACGAATCGCACGACTATCGGGTGCGCGGCAATTTCGCGCTGCACACGGACCACCGCGAGCTGCACCTCGACCGCCTCGCTTTGCGGTTCGACACCGCGACCTGGGTGTCGGCGCGACCGAGCACGATCCGGTGGGGCGGGCCCGGCCTCCAGATTCTCGCACTCGATCTTCGCCAGGGAACCACGGGTCGCATCTACGTGAACGGCCTGGTGCCCACCGAGGGGTCGGCGCGCCTCGACATCGAGGTGTCGGGCCTCGAGGTGTCGCACGTCGTCGAGCTGCTGCAGTCGGACATCGAGGCCACGGGCGTGCTGCAAGTCGTGGCCCGGGTGGAAGGAACCACACGCGACCCGCGACTGCGAGCGGCGTTAGGCGTCACCGGCGCCTCGTATCGGGGAGCGGTCGTCCCCGACCTGCGCGCCCGGTTCACGTACGCCGATGAAGTCCTCGACGCCCAGGCCGAGGTCCTGCGCGGCACCGGGACGCCGGTCGCGGTCGCCGAAGGCGTCATTCCGGTGAACCTGGCGCTGGCCGGAGTGACCGGGCCGCGACTGCTCGACCGGCCCCTCGAGTTCGAGCTTCGCGCCGACTCGTTGCCGCTGGATGTGCTCCCGAAATTCACCGATGCCATCAGCGAAGTGCGCGGGGAGCTGGTCGGTGTGCTCACGGCTCGCGGCACGCCGCGCGCGCCGGAGTTGACCGGACTGATGGCGCTCGACTTCGCGTCGTTCCGTATCGTGCCGCTCGGTGTGACGATGCGGGACATCAACGGTCTGATGCGGCTCAGCGGGGATACGGTCGTCATCGATTCACTCGTTGGGTATGCCAACGGGCCCATCCGCGTCCGGGGTGGCATTGGCGTCGATGAGCTCACGCGCCCCTCGTTCGACCTGCGCCTGGTCGCGACCAACGCGCGCGTCCTGGATAATGACCAGGGGCGCATCAATGCCGACGCGAACATCGGCATTGAGGGGCCCTTCGACGCGGTGTACGTCACCGGCACCGCGAACATCCGCAACGGGGTCTTCTACATCCCGAAGTCGGATGGAAAGGACGTCATCAACGCCGACGATCCGGCGGTATTCGCGGTGGTGGACACCTCCGTCATTTCCGACCGCGAGGTGTTGCCGGGCCAGTCACCGCTCATGGATAACCTGCGCGTCGATGTCACGCTCAACGTGTCGCGAGACACGTGGGTGCGCTCGCCCGAGGCGAACGTGGAGGTGTACACGCCCGAGCGCTACGGCGCGCTGACCATCCACGTCGACCGCAGCAAGCAGGCGCTCACGCTCGAGGGCGTGGTCAATGCCGACCAGGGCACGTACGAGTTCATGGGACGGCGGTTCGTCATCAATCGCGGATCGGCGACCTTCATCGGCGATCCCGAGCTGAACCCGCTGCTCCAGATCACCGCCGTTCACGAGGTGTCGCTCGTGGGCACCGGCGCGCTGGACATTCAGGTGATCATCGGCGGGACGCTCCGCAGCCCCAAGCTCACGCTCGAGAGCACGGCCCAGCCACCGATTTCACAGTCGGACCTGTTGAGCTATCTCGCTTTCGGCCGCTCCTCATCGTCGCTGTTGCAGGTGCAAGGCTCGGCGCTCTCCGGGCAGTCCTCGGGGAGCGGGGAGCTCGCGGGCGCGGTCGCCAGCATCGCCACGCGGCAGCTCGCGGGAACCGCGCTCGACGTACTCACCAACGAGCTGGAGCAGGACGCGGCGCGCTCGTTAGGGACCGACGAGTTCCGGCTGACGCCTGCGGACGTGCCGGCGGAGCTGTCGTCGAACAGCGTGATCAGCTCCTTGAGCCTCACGGAGATCGAGGCGGGCAAGTACATCAATCGGAGCCGCACGTTCGTGGCGATTCAGGCACAGCCGGCGCACAAGAACCCGTTCGGGATTCGGTTCGTACACCGAATGCCGAAGGGGCTGCGGCTGGAGATGAGCTACATCCCGCGGTACCTCGTCCGCGAGCCCACGCTCGCCGCGCAGGAGGATCCGCCACGAAAGAACATCCTCGGCGCGTTCGTGATCCGGGAGTGGCGCTTCTAGGAGTTAGGGTCAGGAGTCAGGGATCAGGGGGTGTCGGGGAGTGGGCTGCAGGAGACCGGCTGCCGGCACTCCCGATCCCTTCTCCCCTGACACCCCCTGACCCCGAGCTCCCGTCAGAATCCGTGCTCGAAGCTCAGATACATCAGCACACGATTGGCGCCGTCGCTGGGCCCGATGCCGATCGGGAAAGCGATTCCGGGTACGATCTGCAGGCCGCTCGGGAAATCGATTGCGGCGCGCAGGCCGGGGGAGATCCAGGCCGATTCCTCGGCCAGGCGCGTGTTGGCTGCCACGGCGATCTCCTCACGAGCCCAGGCGAACTCGAGCATCACGTTCACCGCCCGCCTCGCCAGCCAGATTGCGCTGGCGGCCGCGGTGACGTCGCGTGTCGAGACTCTTCCTCCCAATGGCGCGCGCGCTGACGGCGTCCATGCGCCTCCGACGTTCCAGTGGGTGACGAGAGCGCGGTGCCATCCCCAGCTCACTGGGAGGTTTACCTGAAGCCCTAACGACGACGTCCCGCGACCCTGCTCCACATCGCCCGTTGGCAGGACGAGACTCAGCCGCGGCGCCACCGCATCGCCGCTCGCGTCGTCGAAGGCAAGCTGGTAGCGATAGTTCAGCGCGACGTCGCCGACGCCCGTTGCCTCGGCCGCGTTCACGATCGGCACCGTGACACTCAGCTGATGCCGCTGGCTCCGCACGGGCCACTCCTGCGTAAACCCGTACTCCCAGCCGTCCCCGTCGCGCGTCACGGAAAGCACGCTCACGTGCTGTACCACGCGTGCCTCCTGATTGTACGCCTCCTCGACGAGAAAGCTGTTGTCGCGAACCGGCGGCCGCGCGGCAGCGCTCGGGCCTGCCACCTGCGCGTGCAGAGCCGATGCGAGGGTGCACATCGCCACGGTCGCGACGGCGCGAAGTCTCATGCGGGGACGAGGAGACCGGTGACGTACATGATCAGCAGCCCCGCCATTAGGCCGGCAACGTTCAGCGGCGCGGTGAGGCCACCTTCGGAACGACGCGCGAACAGCTTGATCAGCTCCCACACGACCTGCACGATCGCACCCGCGCCGACGGCGAAGAACAAGGTCGTCCACAGCGGTGAGTATGTGAACGCGCCGATCCAGGCGCCCAGGACCGTTGGCACTCCGGCGATCGCTCCCAGCATGGCGAGACGCGCTATGCTCGGACGCTCCGTCGCGATGGGCGCAAGTATCCCGAGCCCCTCGGTGGTGTTATGCAGCAGGAACCCAATGATGAGGAACGTGCCCAGGGCAATCGCCCCGGTGGAGTACGCGGCGCCGATCGCGAGCCCCTCGCCGAGGTTGTGCAAGCCAATGCCGATGGCGATCAGCAGCGCGACGTGGAAGGCGGAGGATGCCTTGCCGGCCCCGCGCTTGCGATGGCCGATCGCGGCCAGCGCCAGGGGAGTCCCGAGGACGCCTAACAGGACGACGCCGAGACCCTGAAACGCTCCCGCGACACGCGCTGACGTGTCGAGTGCCTCGGCGAATGCGTCGACACCGAGGAAGATCAGCAACCCGACGGTGAGAGACAGGAAGAAGTCGAGCCAGCGGCGGCTCGCCGTCCGCAGAAACGGAAACCACAGCAGACCCAGGAACACCGGGATGACGCCGACGTACACGCCCAGCAGCGCAAACGTCGTGAGGTATCGAGCGTCGGCGCTCGGCGTCGTCGTCGCGACGTCGATCGTGGTATCGAACGTGAGCCCAGTGCTGGTGATGAGACGGACGACGTGGGGCTCCCCCTCGACCCACGGGTAGGGGATCCGGATCGTCCGACTCTCGAGGCGGCCAATGGTACGCTCGCCATCGATGTAATGGAGCCACGAGGCGTCGTCGACGAGCACTTGCGCGACGGTCACTGCTTCGGGGCCACCGTTGACGACGTGGACCACCATCTCTCCCGCCTTCGGCAGCGTCACACGCTCGATCGTCAGCTCCTCGACCGGCGGAAATGCGGCGCGGAAGACACCGAGCGGCCCGACCTTGAGAAATGCGAAAACGAGAAGCGCGAGGAGTACGAGGGGCGCGAGGCCGAGGAGGAGGCGGTGTTTCGAAGCGCCAGGGGCGCCAGGGGCGCTCGGGGCGCTCGGGGCGCTGGCGGCGCTGTACGTGATTGCGTCGCCTTCAGCGCTTCTCGCGCCTCGGGCGGTTCTCGCACCTTGCCGTTCGTCAGACACGAGTGGGCTCCTCCACGCGGAAGATGCCACTCCAGCCGAGCTCGGCGAACTCGCTCTGGTGCGCGTGGAACATGAACTGGCCGGGGAACTTGTAGGTGAACTCGAGCACGGCCCGCTCCCCCTGCCCCAGCGTCACGATGTCGGTCAACTCGGAGCTCGTCAGGCTCGTCCCGGTGCGGTACAACCGGAACATGTTTCCGTGAATGTGCAGCGAGTTGAGCAAATCGAACTCGGTGATGTTGATCAGATACACTCGTGTCAGCTCGCCGAGTGTGACCGGAATCGGATACTTCTGGTAGTGAAAGGCGACCGTGTTCACGGCGTACACTTCGTTCTCGTTGTCGAAGTTCGTATCGAATCCGTTCATCACCATCACCAGCTCGTTCGCCGCCGGCCGGCCCTCTTTCGGATCGATAATGAACGCGCCGTACAATCCCTTGTGGATGTGGCGCTTGATCGGAACGGTGTGGCAATGATAGAGGTGGAGCCCGAACGGCTCGGCGTCGAACTCGTAGACGTATCCCTCGCCCGGCGGAATCATCTCGAAGGCGCCATCCATGTTCGCGGGATGAATCCCGTGAAAGTGGATCGAGTGAATGTGAGCGCCCTTGTTCGTGAAGTGGATGCGGACGCGATCGCCCTCGGTGCATCGAATGGTCGGCCCGGGAACCTGACCGTTGTACGTCCACGCGGGATAGAAGACCCCGGGCGCAACCTCGATTTCCCGATCCTCGGCGACGATCGTGTACTCGCGCAGTGTCTGCCCGTTAGGCATGCGCGAGACGGTCCCGTAATCGAAATGCGTGAGAAAGGCGGTGGGATCGAACTGGCCCGGGGTGAGCTCACCGACGGCGATCATGGCGTCGTGCGAGCCATGCACGACTGCGCGTCCCCCGGTGGTATCGACGCGTTGCTGGGCTTCCGCGACGCCATGCAGGGTGCGAAGCGCGGCCGCGCCGCCGGCGGCCACGGTGCCGAGCGCGCCCGCCTTCAGCAGGGCGCGACGCGAGAGGCGAGAATCCTTGGACATATGAATCCGATGCGCAACGCACTACGCACGCGCGTTGTCGCTTGCAGGTATGAAACTCAGAGCAGCGATTCGACCACCTGATAGACGGCCCGAAAGGCAGAATTAGTAACAGGTAATGCCAGATTTAGGATATCCTAAATTAATCCCCGCGTCAAGCCCCCGATCGTGCGCTCGCAGGGGTGGTTAAGGCGTCAGCTCGGGTTCCGCGGGACCGCCATTTCGTCCCACAGCGCGGCGATCGCGCGAGTGCCCTTCACGAAGTTCTCCTCGCTCATCCATTCATTGGGAGCGTGGGCATTCTCTCCTGGGAGTCCAAACCCGACGAGCAGAACCGGCGCGCCGAGGATGCGCTCGAAATCGCCGACGACGGGGATCGATCCCCCTTCGCCGACAATGACGGGCTCCTTCCCAAACGCGGCCGTCAGTGCCCGCCGGGCGGCGTCGTAGAGGGGTCCCTGGAGGTCCGCCCGCCATGGCCGACCGCCATGGAGCGCCCGAATGGTGACGGTGACGCCGGGGGGCGCGACCCGCTCGACGTGCGCGCGCACGAGCGTGGCGATGTCGTCAGGATCCTGGTCGGGGACGAGGCGGCAACTGACCTTCGCCATCGCCGCGGCCGGCAACACGGTCTTCGCGCCCTCGCCCGTGTAGCCGCTCAGCAGTCCGTTGATCTCGCAGGTGGGGCGCGTCCAGATCCGCTCGAGTGTCGACTGCCCGTCCTCGCCGCCGAGCGATGGCGCGCCGACCTCGTCGCGGAATTTGCCTTCGTCGAACGGGAGCGCCTGGATGCGCTTCCGAGCGTCGGGGGTCCATTCGCGCACCTTGTCGTAGAAGCCCGGAATGGCAACCCGCAGGTGCTCATCGTGAAAGGTTGCGATGATGCGCGCGAGCGCCGTGGCAGGGTTGATCACGGCGCCACCGTATGACCCCGAGTGGAGATCGACAGCCGCTCCCTGCACGTCGATCTGGAGATAGGTCAGGCCGCGAAGCGACGAAAGGATCGACGGCAGACCGGGCGCGAACATCGACGAATCGCTGATCACTACCGCATCGCAGCCAAGCCGCTTGGCCTGCGTCTCGACGAAGTTGGCCAGATTCGGGCTGCCGATCTCCTCCTCGCCCTCGGCGAGCACGACCACGTTGATGGGCAGCGTGCCGCGGGTGCGGAGGTGTGCCTCGAGCGCCTTGACGTGGAGGTACAGCTGTCCCTTGTCGTCGACCGCGCCGCGCGCATAGATGCGGCCATGGCGCACCGTCGGCTCGAACGGCGGCGACTCCCAGAGCTCGAGCGGCTCGGCGGGCTGCACATCGTAATGTCCGTAGATGAGCACGGTGGGCGCACCGTCGCCGGCCTTACGCCATTCACCGATCACGATGGGATGTCCATCAGTCGGGACGACCTCGGTCGTGAGGCCGACGTCGCGCATTCGCGCGGCGAGCCATTCCGCGGCGCGCACCGTGTCCTGCCGGTGCTCGGATCGTGCGCTCACACTCGGGATTCGAAGAAACTCGAACAGCTCGTCGTGGATGCGAGCGTCGTTGTCAGCGAGAAAGCGGTCGAGCTCAGGCGCGAGGGGCATGGAGTGGTCCGATGGCGGAGTGCGGATTGCGGATCGTGTCAGGCAGCGAACGCGCGAGCAGCGGCGACGCCGGCCATCATTCCAAGAACGGAGAGTCCAACGCTGAGCCCGACGTAGGTGAGGGCTCGCGCCATTCCACCGCTCTCTGCGAGCACGACCGTCTCGTAGCTGAACGTCGAGAATGTCGTGAAGCCGCCGCACAGGCCGATCGTCAGCGCCGCGCGCAGCGCGGGATCGAATGGGGGCGTTCGAAGCCAGAACGTGAACAGTCCCAGCATGAACGACCCGACGATGTTCACGATGAGTGTTCCTGCCGGCCACGTCGCCGTGAATCGGTCCGCGGCGAGACCGACGCCGTAGCGCGCGACGGTCCCCGCCGCGCCTCCGAGAGCGATCCAGAGAAGCACGAAATGAAGCTAGTTGCTCGATGAGGAACGCGGAATGCGATGAAGACGTAGATCTGACGAACAATCGCCCGGGCACGTGATCAGCCCGCAATCCGCAGTCCGCGATCCAGGATCTCATGAATCGTCTCGCCAGCGAAACCAGCCCGTACCTCCTCCAGCATGCCCACAACCCCGTCGACTGGTATCCGTGGGGTGAGGAGGCACTCGCGCGCGCGCGGCGAGAGGACAAGCCGATTCTCCTGAGCATCGGGTACGCCGCGTGTCACTGGTGCCACGTGATGGAGCGCGAGTCCTTCGAGGACGACGCCACCGCCCGCGTCATGAACGAGCACTTCGTGAACATCAAGGTCGATCGGGAGGAGCGCCCCGACCTCGATGGCATCTACATGAGTGCCGTGCAGGCGATGACGGGACACGGCGGCTGGCCGATGACGATGTTCCTCACGCCCGAGGGCGTTCCCTTCTTCGGGGGAACGTACTTCCCGCCCGAGGATCGCATGGGAATGCCGTCCTTTCGCCGTGTGCTGGCCGGTGTGGCCGATGCCTATCGGAGCCGCCGCGCGGAGGTCCTGCGCTCGGGCGAACAGCTGAAGAGCATCTACGTCGCCGCCACGACGGCCCCGCGCAGCACCGGAGCACTCGGCCCCGCATTGCTGGAGCGGGCCTGGCGCTCGATCGCGCAGCGGTATGATGCACGACAGGGTGGATTCGAGGGCGCACCCAAGTTCCCACAGGCGATGGCGCTGGATTTTTCACTCCGCTACTGGCGTCGCACCGGTGACTCGCACGCGCTCGAGATCACCGCGCACTCGTATCGACGAATGGCACGCGGTGGAATCTACGACCAGGTCGGTGGTGGCTTCCATCGGTATGCCGTCGACGCGGTGTGGCTCGTGCCGCACTTCGAGAAAATGCTGTACGACAATGCCCTCCTCGCACGTCTCGGAGTTCACCTCTGGCAGGCAACGGGCGATGCGGAGACCCGTCGCGTAACCGAGGAGACGATCGACTGGGCCATTCGGGACATGCTGTCGCCCGAGGGCGGATTCTATTCCTCGCTCGATGCCGACAGTGAGGGGGAGGAAGGCAAGTTCTACGTGTGGAGCGCCGCCGAGCTCGAGGAGGTCGTCGGGGAAGACGCCGGCCTCGTTTCCAGATTCTGGGGAGCAAGCGCGGGCGGCAACTTCGAGGGACACAACATCCTTCACGTGCCGAACGAGCCATCGGCGGTCGCCGCGCGGGAGGGTGTCGAGCTCTCGCAGCTCGAGAACGTGATTCATCGCGCACGCGCGAAGCTCTCTGCGCACCGGGCAGGGCGTGTGTGGCCCGGGCGAGATGAGAAGGTCCTCGCATCGTGGAACGGTCTCATGCTGCGCGCACTGGCTGATGGCGCACGCGCCTTCGGTCGGGACGACTGGCGTGAGGTCGCGCTTCGCTCCGGTGATTTTCTCGCACGCGAGATGGTTCGGGACGACACGGTATTTCGCTCCTGGAAGGAGGGCCGGGCACGTATCGCCGGCTTCCTCGAGGATCACGCGGCGGTGGCACTGGCGTTCCTCTCCCTCTACGAGCTCACGCTCGATGCGAGCTGGCTCACGCGGGCCCGCCTGCTCGGCGACTCGATGGTCGCGTCCTTCTGGGATGAGAGCACGAACATCTTCTTCGACACCGCGCACGACCACGAGCGGCTGATCACGAGGCCACGGGAGGTCACCGACAACGCGACGCCGGCCGGAACGTCGCTGGCGGTCGAGCTGCTCCTGCGGCTCGCCGAGCTCTTTCGCGATGCCGACCTGCAGCGCCGCGCGACGTGGGTCCTCGAGACGCTCGCCGGCCCGCTGGCGCAGCACGGCGCCGCGTTCGGCCACCTGTTAGGCGCCGCCGATCTCGCGATTCATGGCGCGACCGAAGTCGCGATCGTCGGCGACCCGACGCGCGAGGACTTCCGTGCGCTCACTGCCGAGGTGGCGCGCCAGTACCTCCCGTCGCTCGTGCTGGCCGGCGGCGCCCCCGGGGACGGTGCGGGCGTCGCATTGCTCGAGGACCGGGTCGCCAGAGAGGGGAGGGCGACGGGGTACGTGTGCCGCCAATATCTCTGCTCGGAGCCGACCTCCGACCCCGGGCGGCTGAGATCGTTGTTGGAGGAGGCTGCGAGAGCGCAAAGATGACAGCATTGAGAATACCGAACTCAGAATTCAGATGAGCCACCCAGGGCAGGCATTCGTCCCCTTGGTCGCTTCTGCACTTGTATTCTGAATCTGTCATCGTCGCCGTTCACTCAGCACTCAGATCTGAGCACGACTTCACGATCGACCCGCAGTTCCTGCACATCAGCTTGCACCGCAACCACACCACATCTACCGAACCGCACACCTCGCAGACGTCCTCGGG
>JAICOJ010000094.1 GCA_025930755.1 Gemmatimonadaceae bacterium | reverse complement strand
GTCGACGCCGCCGAGATCGATGAACGCGCCGAAGTCGGTGATGTTCTTGACGACGCCCTTCCGCACCTGATCCTTCTGCAGCTCCTTCATCAGCTTCTCGCGCTTGCCGGCCCGCTCGACCTCGAGGATCACTCGGCGCGAGACGACGATGTTGCGACGGCGCTTGTTGAGCTTGATGATCTTGAACTCGTACTTCTGTCCCAGCAGCTCGTCGATGTTCGGCACGCGACGCAGCGCGATCTGCGAGCCCGGGAGGAATGCGTCGACGCCCATCAGGTCGACGACGACACCACCCTTGATCTTCTTGACGAGCGTCCCCTCCACCGGCTGATCGTTCTCGTAGGCGAGACGGATGCGCTCCCACACGCGCATGAAGTCCGCCTTCTTCTTCGACAGAACGACGGAGCCTTCCTGGTCTTCCAGATGCTCGAGAAGGACCTCGACCTCGTCGCCCGGCTTGAGGTCCGGAAGGTCCTTGAATTCTTCACGTGGAACGGTGCCCTCGGATTTGAAGCCGATGTCGAGGACCACCATGTTGTCACGAATCTCGAGTACACGGCTCTTGACGATCTCGCCCTCTTCGATCGACGCGAGGGTGCCGTTGTACATCTCCATCATGCGCTCGTATTCCTCCGAGGAGTACTCCTCTTCCTCCCAGAGGTCGGCGCGGCGAGCGAGCGGGCGCAGCTGGTTATGCTGCGCCACCTTGTTCTTGCGTTCCTTCTCGGTCAATTCAGGTGTAGTGGTCTTGGTGTCGAGCTGGGGCATACCGAAGCGGCGCTCTCCTTCGAAGACGCGGAGTTTAGGCTCGCCGCGACGAGTCAGGGGTCATGGGATGTCCGCGTCACGCACCCGCGATGAGCGGGCACGCCAGGCGCGGAACGGGAGCCGTTAAATGTAGATATGCCACAGAATTGAGGCAAGAGCGAGCGAAACGTCCCGAAGGAGGAACGAGGAACGAGGAAGTCGCTGGGATGCTCCGGTGCGCTCGACCCCAATGGCACTTCCTCGTTCCTCGTTCCTCGTTCGTCTCAGGCCTCGCGTCTCAGGACGACCCGCGCCAGCGTCACGATCCGCTCGACCTGCTCCTCCTGCGTCAGATACGTGGTGTCGATCAGGACCGCGTCGGCGGCCTGAACGGTCTGCGTCGCGTCGCGCGAGTCGCGCTGGACCAGCCGCTCGGTCTCCTCGGCGATCTCGTCGTCCGTCGGCGCGCGCTCCAGCCGCTGGGTCAACCGGCGCCGGGCCCGCTCCCACGGGTCCGCGACCAGAAAGACCTTGAGATCCGCCCCGGGAAAGACGACGGTCCCGATGTCCCGCCCATCGACGACCACGTCCGAGCCCTTCGCGGCGTCCCGCACGAGCTCGTTCACCCATGCGCGCACGCCGGGCATTCTCGCCACGAGCGACACGTACTGGGTGACCCCCGCATCGCGAATCTCCGCGTCGATCGGCTCGCCGCCAATCGCGGCAATGAACGACGTCCGGTTCGGGAGGAGCCTAACGTCGGCAGCCGCTTCGAGCACGAACCCCTCCGCCCAGCCGCCGGCCGGCTGTCGGCGCATGGCGGCCGCGGTGGCCGCCCGGTACAGCGCGCCCGAATCGATGTGACGAAACCCCAATCGCTCGGCCACCCAGTGCGCTGTCGACGACTTTCCCGACGCCGCCGGCCCGTCGATCGCAATGACGGCGGTCTCTCCGGGTTCCCGAACCCGGGGAGCGAATGGTGGCGTCGCCGATCTCATCGCGTCACGCGCTTCACGTCATCCCAGAATCCTGGATACGACACCGCCACACACGTGCGGTCATCGATCTGGACGTCGTTCCCGGGAAGGCTGGCGAGCACGCCGAACGCCATGGCAACGCGGTGGTCACCATGCGTGCGCACATGGCCGCGCAACGGTCCGCGCGATCCCTCCACGACGAATCCATCCGGCGTTTCCTCCGCTCGGGCTCCAACTGCCCGGAGATTCTGCACTACGGTGGCGATTCGATCACTCTCCTTCACCCGAAGCTCCTGTGCACCTTGTACCGTCGTGACGCCCTCGGCACGAGCCGCGACACAAGCGAGGAGCACCAGCTCGTCGATCATCGCGGGCACATCCGACCCCGCGACGATCGTTCCGCGAAGTGGTGACGGCGTCGCGCGAATCGTGCCGACCGGCTCCCCGGCGGCGTCACGCTCAACGATCGAGGATATGGCTCCACCCATCCGGCGCGCGATCTCGAAGAATCCGACTCGGCGCGCGTTGAGGGCGACGTTGGGGAGCTCGATCTCGCCGCCATCGGCCAGCAATGCCAACGCCACCAGGAACGCCGCGGAGGAGGGGTCTCCGGGCACATCGAAGTCGAGCGGCGCGAGTCCCGCGACGGGCTCGATGACCACTCGGTCACCGTCGGTGTTCACCGACGCGCCCATGGCGCCGAGAAGCCTTTCGGTATGATCGCGCGTCGGGGCAGGCTCGCTCACCTCGGCCCGTACCCCGGCGACAAGAGCGCCGAGGAGTATCGCGCTTTTTGTTTGAGCGCTGGCCACCGGGTTCGTCCACACCACCGAGTGGAGGTCGGCGCCGTGGACCGCCATCGGCAGCCCGTCGCCACGCTCGAGCTCGACCGTGGCACCCATGGCCTCCAACGGCTGCTTGATACGCCTCATCGGACGACGAGACAGGCTGGCATCCCCGATGAAACGCGCGCGGAAAGGGTGACCCGCCACGACGCCGGCGAGGAGACGCGCGGTGGTGCCGCTGTTTCCGCAGTCGAGATCGAGCGCCGGCGGACGAAGACCCCGCCGCCCTCGTCCATCAATGAGTGTCTCCCCGTCGCGCCCCGCGATCGAGACGCCTAACGCGGTCAGGGCCGCCGCGGTCGATCGCACATCGTGCGACTCGAGCAACGCCCGCACGCGCGAGCGACCGTCGGCGAGGGCCGAGAGGATCAGGGCTCGGTGTGACAGCGACTTGTCCCCCGGGACGCGGATGCTTCCGGCTACCTTCATCGGCCATCCTCTGCCCGCGTCCGCCAGGAGCGCGCGTCCTGCCATGCCTCCTCGAGCGCGTCCAGCTCATGGCCCTCGAGGGCATCGCCTAACCGCTGAAGCGCGCTCGTGAGGCGGCGGACGGCAGCGACGGTCTCGCGCGGTGCCTTGTCGAGTATCGGAGCCCACATGGCATAATCGCTCGCGGCCAGGCGCGTCGCGTCCCGCGCCCCGGGGCCGAGCTCGTGAGCGGCGATGCCCTGCTGCGCCAGCACCGCGGCCAGCGCAGTCGCGGTGAGCTGGGAGAGGTGACTGACCCACGACATGAGCGCGTCGTGCGCCTCGGCGTCCTCCCAAACGATGCGCGCGGCCCCAGCGGCACGCCACAAGGCGTCGATTCGGGCGCGGTCACCTGCCGTCGCGCGGGATTCCGCGCGCACGGTCGCCCCGCGAAACATCGCCGCATCCGCCGCCCCGAAGCCGGACCGCTCGGATCCCGCGATGGGGTGCGTCCCGAGGATCCGGCGGAAGTCGGCCTCGCTGAGGCCGAGCGCTTCGCGACGTTGCAAGCTGGAGACATGCAGCATGAGGCACTCGTCAGGCAGCCGCGCAAGCAGGCCGTGAACGACGGGCGCCACCTCGTGCACGGGAACCGCGAGCACGAGTATCGCGGTGCGCGTCATTTCAGTTGGCCAGGCGGATTCATTTCCGCCGACAACCGTTATGCCCGCCGTGCGGGCCGCCTCGCGATCGGCAGGATCGCGGGCCCAGCCCAGGACCGAGGCGTGATCCCGCCAAGCCAGGGCGAGCGACCCGCCGATGGCACCCAGGCCGACGATTCCTATCCGCATGGAGCCAAAGGTGGTCGAGGATGTCGAGGTCGTCGAGGTGATCGACGTGACTTTCCCTCGATCACCTCGATGACGTGGACACCCTCGACGGCCTGAATAACCCGTTGCCCCTGAGTCGCTTACAAGCGCATAGCCGCATCGGTATCCCCGTTGACAGCAGCGAATCTGCCCTGTATAATTCGGCACCCGAACAAGTACCGAAATGGCCATTTCGGAAGTCAACTCAACGCTCACCCAGGAGGCGCGCACACGACGACTCATGCGCATTCGCGAACTTGATCCCCAGAAGCGATGCGGAACCGGGACGACCGTCACTCAGCTCTACCTGGTCGACCGGCTGCCCAACGATCCGGGGGTCCAGCACCTGGTGTTCTTCGACCGCCATGGATGGTACTGCGTCCATGGCCGGGACTGTCCCGCCGTGAAGGCCGCGCAACAGAGCGACAGGAAAAACGGACGGACAACGACTCAACGGACCATACGAACTCGATAGGGTGGATGAGAGATGATCGCACGACATGAGACCCAGACGGAGCCCACGCTCGATATCTGGCGTCGCCTTGCGGCGCCGGTCGATCCCCAGGCCATTGCCTGGCGGCAGGATGGGCGACCCATTGCACGGGACGGGAAGTTCCATGCGCGATTCGTCGCGTACATCGAGGCCAACACCGTTCGCGAGCGCTTGGATGCCGTGGTTCCGGGCGAGTGGAACCTGACCCTCGAGCTGCTCCCTACCGCCACCGGTGGCGACGACTCGGGCGACGCCGCTCCCTTCGCCTTCAAGGCCCGGCTGCAGATCCTTGGCGTAGTGCGCGAAGACGTCGGCACGGGAAAGGACTACAAACAGGCCTCGACCGACGCCTTCAAGCGTGCGGCGGTGCGCTTCGGCATCGGCAACGAGCTGTATTCCTTCGGGCAGAACTGGGTCCCGATGGAGGGAGACGGCAAGTATGCGAAACCGCTCGAGGATCCGCGCACCGTCTACGAGCGCCGGGAGGAGAAACGCGAGACGACCACCTCCCTTCCCTTCACGCGCGGACTGATCGCGACCGACGTCCCGCCCTGCCCCAAGTGCGGAGGACGGATGTGGGACAACCGCATCGGCAAGCGCAACCCGCGCGCGCCGGACTTCAAGTGCCGTGATCGTAGCTGCGACGGCGTGGTTTGGCCGCCGCGCACCGCGCCTGGCGAGCCCTCCGCCGACGCGCCGCCGGCCGCGGCGACTGGAACCACGGATCAGGTTCCGTTCTGATTCCGACGACCTGATGCACGAACGCCGCTCTGCCCAGCTCGCAGAGCGGCGTTTGTCATCCTCCGAAAAACTAGACTCGCGGTCCCTCGCGCTCGACCGGAGCGACGAGCGCCGTGCCGTGGTAGACGTCCACGATGACGACCGAATCCCACTGATCGGGGCCGGTGGCGCCGACCACAGGCCGTGCGGCGAACGCGACCGTCCGCTCACCGCGGCGGATCATCACGCGACCCAGCGCGCGCGCTGACGGCGGCGCGACGAAGGTTCCCGTCATTCCGACGAGCCCTTCTTCATCCTCGACCGGCTCCGCGCGAGCGGCCGGCGCCTGGACGACGGGTCGCGACGCGACCGCGGGACGGGGCGCCAGAACGAGCACCAGCACCGCGGCCGCGAGTCCAGCGGCGGCGGAGAGACGCGCGGCCAGTCCATCCACCGACGGGATCGCGAGCGACAGGATGATGCCGACGCCACCGAACGCGACGAGACATGCGCACGCCGCGCGCGTCACCGAGAACGGCGACAGCGCTCCGATGATCGAGTCGTGCGCGCGCGCATCGCTCTCCATGCGGTGCGAGAGCAGAAGCAGCCCGCCGCCGAGCAGGAGGGAGAGGAGAGAGAGAGTCGTCATGGCTTCCGACCGTGCAATTCTGTACCCGCGTGCCGTGAAATGCAATCACCTGTTTCAGGTTAGGCCGCTCTCATTCGACGACAGCCGCCACGGGAGACATTGCCGATGCGACGGGGGCGAGCCGCCATCGGACCGATGCTCGGGCAACGACGTCGCCGCTCGCGTCACGGATCTCCGGATGCAGATCGATCTCGATGGGCGTGTAGACCGCCGGTACTTTGCACCGACATTCGGCGACGAGCTCCCCGCGGGCTTTCTTCACGAAATCGATCGAGAGCCGAATCGGAATTCCGCGCACGTCGTCCGGCAGCGCGACGATCATCGCCACACCGCTGGCGACCTCGGCGAGGTTCGCGAGCGCGATCGCGTGCACGGACTGCAGATGATTGCGTACGGATCGGCGATCGCGCATCGCCACGCGGGCGATGCCGGGCGCGATCTCGAGAAACCGCGGCCGGATGGTGCCGGTGTATGGTACCATTCGCGACAGCAGACGACCGAAGAGCCATCGCCCACCGGGGAGCGGCGAGAGTCGCGACCATGCGTTTCGCAGTGCGCTCCCGGGAGAGCGTGCTCGCTGTGACATGCGGCACCGTGGTCAAGAGGAATCGCCAATTTGTGAGTCTGCCGGATGTCCGACAAGCATGCTGGCGCAGCACGTCCCGCCATCCCATCTTCTCGCGTCCGCCGGCCGGGCCGCGCGGGCTCGGATCATCTGCTGGTCACCCGAACCATGAGGTGGCTCATGAGCCGTCGCGTTTCCTGGTCCTTCCTGCTGCTGATGCTCGCTGCGGCAATGACACTCGGCGTGGGGGCCGATCCCCTGGCGGCTCAGGCACAGGCCACGACGGGAATCGTTCGCGGAACGGTGGTGGATTCCGCCGGGGCTCCGGTGATCGGAGCGGTGATCTCACTCCGCAACGTCGCGACGAACTTCGAGCGAACGCTGCAGACGAACGATCGTGGCAGCTTCGTGGCGACGCTCCTTCCGCTCGGGGTCTACACCCTGACGGCGCGCGCGCTCGGTTACGCCGAGGCGCAGCGGCCGGGGATCGTCGTGCGGTTAGGCGAGAGCGTCGATCTCCGCATGACGCTGCAGCCCCGCGCGGTGGAGCTGGCGACGGTGTCGGTGACGGGCGAGGCACCGATCGTCGACGTCACGCAAACGGAAGCCGCCACGCGCATCTCGCGTGAGGCGATCGAAGGGCTGCCCAACAACGGTCGCAACTATCTCAACCTCACCCTGCTCACGCCGAACGTCGCGATCGTCCAGGGGCCGGATGGCGATGAGCTGAGCGTCGGTGGCCAGCGTGGTATCCACAACAATGTCTCCGTGGATGGCGCCGACTTCAACAATCCGTTCTTCGGCGAGCAGCGTGGCGGGCAGCGGCCGGCGTTCACGTTCAATCTCGACGCGGTGCAGGAGATGGTCGTGATCTCCAACGGCGCGAATGCGGAGTTCGGGCGCTCCAGCGGAGGCTTCGTCAACGTCATCACGAAATCCGGAACGAACGAGCTCGCCGGGTCCGTGCATTACTACGGAAAGTCCGATGCGCTCTCGTCCGATTTCGCGCGTGGCGGCGGCAACCCCGATTTCCGGCAGCACCAGTTCGGCTTCACCCTTGGCGGCCCCATCCAGCGTGATCGGCTGTTCTTTTTCGTGGCCTACGATCAACAGATCTTCGATCAGACCAAGCAGACGAACCCGCTGCGATTCGCCGATGCACGGCTTCGCGCGTGGATGGACACCGCCTTTGGAGGCGGGTTGCGTGGCGATTACGGAGCGATCGCGCGCACGAACGACGCGAACGCGCTCATGGCGAAGCTCGACTGGCGCGTCAACCCGCAACACCAAGTGTCCCTGAAATACAATTACGCCAATTCGGAGCAGGTGAACGGCACCTTCGACGTCGATACGTGGGGGCGGAGCGCGAACGCGGTCGAGAAGGATTACTCGCATGCCGTGAACGGCTTCCTGGGATCGCAGTTCGGGAACTCGGTGTCGAACGAGTTTCGTTTCCAGCTTGCGCGTGAAGACCGGCCGCGCCCCTACGGCGGGCCGCAGATGTCGAGCGGTCGCCCCTTCCCCGACACCGGGATGGACTTTGCCGCCGGCTATCGGTTCGGGATGCCGTTCTTCATTCCCGTCGAGGCGTACGACACCCGCATCCAGATCCTCGACAACATCTCGTGGTCGCGCGGCAACCACCTGTTCAAGGCGGGCGTCGAATGGAACCGCACCGAGGAGACGCAGACCTTCATCGGCTTTGCGAATGGGCGGTTCATCTTCAACGGCGTGGACGGCTTCCTCGAATACCTGCGGGATCCCGCCTTCGTGCAGTGCATGGATCCCGACGGGAACATCGTCGCCTCGGGAGTCGGGGTCGCGTGCCCCGCGGGCTCCGAGATCGGAGGTCCACTGCTGCTCTATCTGCAGTTCGCTCCGGTTCCCCCGTACACGACGGCCGAGCAGGCAGGAACGCAGAAGATTCCGCAGCATGAGCTGGCGGTGTTTCTGCAGGACACGTGGAAGCCACAGCCGAATCTGACGGTGAACTACGGCGTTCGGTGGGAGGCGCAGATCGAGCCGGACCCGATCACGCCTCCATCGGAGGTGTTCTACGCCCCGTTCATCGGACGGACCAAGGCCGGGCAGATGTTCGCCTCCGACGGAACGATTCCGTCGGACTGGACGATGTTCCAACCGCGGCTTGGCGTCGCGTGGGACCTCGACGGCGATGGGCGGAAGGTCCTGCGCGGCAGCGCGGGACTCTATTACGCACGCGTGCCGAGCCTCATCCTCGCCAGCACGCGGACCAGCAACGGGTCCGTCGGACAAACCATTTTCCGGGCGAGCTTCTTCAACGGGTTTGGGATTCGGCCCCCGCGCTACGACTCGTTGTTGAGCACCGCAGGGGTCCGTCCCGACCATCCCGGCATCACGATCACCGATAAGGATTTTCGCAATCCGCGCACGTTTGCGGCGAGCGCGGGCTACGAGTTCGAGATTGCCGAGGGCTGGGCACCCTCGATTACGTACAACTACACGCGAACGGATTTCCTCAATCGCTTCATCAACCGCAATGACGCGGTGTTCGGCGCGCCGTGGCGTACGGGCCTGCCGGCCATCGCGGGTGCTCCGACCGGCCCCGCGGACACGTTGAATGGCATCGACGTGCTGACGGTCCTCGAAAGCTCCGCCAAATCGCGGTACCATGGAGTCACCGCGGGGCTGAAGGGGCGCGTTGGCGCGCGCTTCGACATGCAGGTGAATTATACGCTCTCGTGGGACCGCTCCGACGACGACAACGAGCGCGACCCGTTCACCTTCCGGTATGCGCGCGCCGACGCGCTCGACGCCGAGTGGGGCTACTCCGACCGCGACCAGCGGCATCGCGTGAACGCGTGGCTGCTCGCACGCGCACCCTGGGAGCTCATCTTCAATAACCGCATCAGCTATTACTCGGCGCAGCCGATCTCCGAGCGATGCGTGGGCAATCAACCATCCGGCCAGACGGCCGCGTCGCCGGCCGAACGTATCTGCGCGAACGGAACGGTTCTGCAGCGCAACACCCTGCGTAAAGACAACGAGTTCTTCTCGTGGGACGTCCGCATCTCGCGGCCGTTCAAGGTTGGAACGGGAGCGCTCGAGGCAATCGTGGAAGTGTTCAACGTGACGAACACCGACAACTTCCGTGACCCGGCGCCGACATCGCTCCTGTTCAATTTCGACGGGACGATTCGCAGCGGGCTCGGAGACCCGCGGCAAGTGCAGGCGGGATTGAGGTGGGTGTTTTGAGGCGCCAACGGCGATGGAAATAGCGCTGGGGGCGCTGGACTAGCGCTGAACCCAGCGCCTTTCCAGCGCTTCTCCAGCGCTGCTCCAGCGCCTTCGCTCGTCGGCTTTTCTTCGCGTTGCGGTGACCCCACTCAGCCCGTCTAAGGAGTGGTGCGAGGCGGAGTGACCGACCCCGCGGTCATGCTGTCCCCTCCATCGCAAGCCGTACCTGCAGCGAAGGAGTACCCCATGCGGTCGAGACTCGCCTGCGCATCGCTCATTCTGTTGAGCGCCGCGTGTCACCCGCGCGCCATCCCCCGCCTCGACGCGACGGCGCCCTGCCTCGAAGCCGAGGCCGGAAAAGCTGGACGGAACGCGTGCCGCGATGCGATCGCGGACAATCCCGGTGAGCCCAAGCTGCACACACGTCTTGCTGCGTCGCACGTGGCCCTTGGCCAGGACGCCGAGGCCCTCGCAGAGCTCGAGCACGCGATCCGGCTCGACCCGGGCAACTTCGAAGCACACTACGGCGCCGGCATGGTGCTCGCGCGGCTGAAGCGCACGGCCGATGCGTTGATGCACTTTCGTGATGCACGCGCGATCGACGCCTCCGACCCGTCGGTGACGTGGCACATCGCGTACGCGCTCCGCACCCTTGGTGAGCGTGAAGAGGCCTTCGCCGAGTTCCGCGCGCTCGTGGAGCGGTATCCGAACAACCCGTCGGCCTGGAGCTGGATGGCGATCAGCGCCGCGGAGATGGGCCGCCACGCCGAGGCCGTGGCGTACTGGCAGCGCACGCTCGAGCTCAACGTTCGGCATTTCGACCTCATGCAACCGACGGAGAAGGCGATGTTCGAGGAGAGCCTTCGTATCGCCGGCCCGCAGCCGTCGGCGCGCATCGAGCCTGCGACGACGAAGCCGTAATTGTTCGCGGGATCGCAATGACGAGGGGCGGCGCCAGCGTGGCGCCGCCCCTTTCGCATGTGAAGCCTGGCACTTGATCATTCGCTATTTCTTGCAGCCCGACTCCACCTGAAGGTCGTCGACCACAACGTTCCCATCCCGGTCCTGCCGGTACTGCCACCTTACCGTCACGAGGAAATCGTTTCCCGGACCCGGTCCAATAACCCTGATGCGCTCGTGCGCGTGAGCGGTGTGCCGCTCAGCACCGCCGAACTCGTAGGAGCGCTGCGCGGTTTGCATCTGTTGGACCTTGTACTCGGTTCCGGACGTGACTCCCACCGCACTGACATCCGTCAGCCGAGCACGAGTAACATTGTGCACCTGACCACTCGCGGATTCACCCGCCTTGATGGTGGTGACGAGCGTCCCCACCACGCGGACGCTTTCCGTGCATCCCGCGAAGTTCGCGTCGACCGCGGTCGTGAAAGTGGTATCGACGCGCTCACGGTCTGGGCGGTTCTGCGTGAGCGCCACACCTGGGAGTAAGACCATCCCGGCAAGCGCCACGCGGAGCATCGTAGTTCTCATATCCAGCCCCTCCTGAAGTTGACTGCCCTTGAGAGGGCGGGTGCGCAGGGCACGACACCATGGTTACCGAAGGACCGAGGTGCCCCGCAAACATAGGTTTGGCAACTCGTGGACCACACTCGAGGAAGAGGGGTCGATTGCCGCGCGGCTGCGCCGGAGGTGCGTTAGCCAGCTGGAGCGGGGCTTGGAACGTGCCTCGCTAGTCTCCAGGTCGGGCGACACGCGCGATACGAGATGCCCGGGGCCGGACTCGAACCGACATGGGGTTGCCCCCAGGGGATTTTAAGTCCCCCGCGTCTACCGGTTTCGCCACCCGGGCAGAAGATCGGGAAGTGGTCATCAGGGATCAGGAATCAGGGGGTGCCGGGGAATGGGTTTGGAGAGCATTGCACCACAGCTCCTCAACCCTTGACCCTGACACCCCCTGATCCCTGACCCCTCACCACCAGTTCCCGTGCCGCGCGCAGCGCGGCGCCAGAGCGGGAAACGGGACTCGAACCCGCGACCCCAACCTTGGCAAGGTTGTGCTCTACCAACTGAGCTATTCCCGCAACGACTCGGAAGCTATCGCTGCCCCACACGGGCGACAAGCACGGCCGCGATCACGGCCGAAGTCCGAGCGCATGCACGGCGTACCAGACCGACCACGCAAGCAATCCCGACAGCGTGGCGTCGCCGCCGTTGGCGGTGGCGCGACCATCGGCGTCTACGATCTCCGCGGCCAGACCGTGATCGAGCGGCGCGCGACGAAGCCATCGCAGCACGTCAGCGGCATCAGGCCCCATGAGGCGCGCGCACTGATGCGCGAGATGCTCCGGGGCCGAGGCAACGCCGCGAACCGTGCGACGGTAAAGTGAGTCGTCGCGCTGGAAGGCGTCGTACAGCGGTAGCCAGTATGCGGAGGCGATCGGATCGTCGGCGTCGGCGGTGTGCCCCTCGAGATCGATCGCGCTCGCGAGCCCCGGTTTGCCACCCTTGTCCATGACGAAGTGACGCATCAGCGCCGCGCGCACCGCGTCGGGCTCCTCGAGCCGATTGGCGGTTTCTTCGTCGAGGGTCCTCCGGAGCACATTGAGCATCTGCGCGACGACGGCGTTGCCATGGAGCGTGTACGGGAGCGGCGCCGCCACCCCGGAGGGGAGAATCTCCGTCGAGTACAGCGGGACCTCCGCGTCGCGCCGCATCGTGAGGTCCTCCGAGGACACGTACAGCGTTTCGGCGAGAATCGGCTCCTCGACGATTTGATCGTCGTTCGTCGCGCGAATGTAGCGGTCGGTCGCCAGCGCGTACGCCGCGAGTCCCTCGAGGGTGAATCCCGGCTCGAACATCGTCCCGTCGAAGTAGTGCAGCCCCTCGCCAGGCACATACCCGAGCACTTCGCACGCGCGCAAGAGAAGCTCGCGCGCCAGCGGAGCGTCGGCGAGCAGGATGGCCGGGAGCGTCCACGAGAGCGCCTCCCAGTCGCGAACGGTCACCCCGCGCCCGTTCCACGGCGCCCGTGAGCGTACGAGATAAAGATGGCCATCATCGATCGCGCGGCCGACCCCATAGAAATAGGCGAAGAGCAGGTTGTTGTTGACGAGCCGATCAATGCCCTCGTGCCCCACGGTCTGCTCGAGCGAGCGTAAGGCATCGCGCGTCGCCGCCAGCAGCTCGCTCCATCCCCGCCGGCGCATAACGGCGACGGTAGCGCAGGCGCCGTCCCGCTCGGGACCCACGGCGAGATAGACGGCAGCGTGCGCGCGGCCGGAGGGGGGAATCGTCATCTCCTGCCGGATCGCAAAGCGTCCATCGCCGACGCTCACCTGCGCCTCTCCGCCGGCGGCGATCGCGACCGCCGCCAGTCCCGGGAGGGCTGCCCCCTCGAGGAGGACGACACCGTCGGCGGCCATGGTGACGATGTGGGCGTCGTCGGCTGCGCGCGGTGAGCGCACACGGAGCTGTCGATGCCCGAGCGCACCCTCGAACGTGACTTCGACGCGCGCGGGCGCGGGCCCCCGATTGTCGATCGCGAGTGCGAACACCGCGCCGGCGACGTCGGCGTCGCGCCCATGGGGCGCGAACACCGTTCCGCGTACGAGCAGCGAATCGATGGTCGCCGTGAACGTCGGAATCCACTCCAGGGCTCGCTCCCACGCCAACCCTCCGGCGCCTAACGCCTTCTCGGCACCGTCGACCCGCAGCGTCGGGCGCAGCAGCGGTGCCCCGTCCCCACGCAGGAACTCCGGCGCGCCGGCGATCTCGACCGCGGCGCGTGCACCGCGATGCAGAACACTCAACGCGCGCAACGATCCATCGCTCGGGTCGATGCATGGCAGGGCGAGCCAGTGGTTGCCGGTGAGCTGCCAGGCGACGTCGGGCGCGGGAAGGCGTGACATTGAGTGACGTTCGAGTTGACAACGGAGTGCGAAGGATGGTAGCCTCCCCGGCGTTCCGTCAACGGCGGCTCGCGCTGTTTCATCTTGCGTGGTAATGACTTACCTCCCTTCCACCGACACGTGACCGCCGTCCACCGACTCGCCTTTGCCGTCCTCGCGGTGTCGCTGCTCGCGGACCTGGCCCGCGCGCAGGGCAGCCCGTGGTTCGGTGAGGATGCGCTCGTGCTCTCGCGAGGGATGGTGCGGATCGGGATCGCGCCAACGTGGACGCGCTTCGATCAACGCTATCGCGCGGACGGCGAGACCGAGCCACTGGCGGCGGATCTGTCGACGGAGTCACTCGACGCCACGCGGCTCTCGATCCTGGGGCCAGTCCGGGAGCGTCTCGAAGCGCTCGGGCCGACCCCCGACATCGCCGTGTCGCTCGGTCGGCTCCGTGTAGATCATGACGCGAGCATCTTCAGCGTTCCGCTGTCCGCGGAGATCGGCATCGGCGCGCGGCTGTCGTTTGGGATCATGGTGCCGATCGTCCGAACACTCTCGGGCGTCGTATTCAGCCCCAACCCGGCGGTGAACGAAGGCAACATCGGGATCAACCCGGCGCTGGACAGCGATGACGCGCGCGCTCAGAACGAAGCGCTGCTGGCACAATTCGCCAGCGCCGTCGGCGCGCTCGAGGCGCTCATCGCGGCGTGCGCCGATCCGGGCAATCCGGACCCACGGTGTGCCCAGGCGCGCACTCCCGAGGCCCGGGAGCTCGCCGACAATGCGAGCACGTTCGCCGGCGGCATGGGCGAGCTCTACTCGCGAACGGGATCGCCCTTCGTTCCGGTGAGCAACAGCCCGTTCGATGTCGTCATTCGGAACCGCATTGGCGCGTTCGCGCAGTCGTTCGCCGGATTCGACATCAACGACATCACGTCGAGCGGACCCGTCGCTGCGGCCGTTGCCGGTCTCGCCGACCTGCGACGCATCCTGACCGACCCGGCCTTCGGGTTGAACGCGCAACCGGTCGGAACGCGAACGACGACCGGCATCGGCGACATCGAAGTCGGGGCGATGCTCCAGCTACTGAACACCGTGACGCGCGATTCGCTGCAGCGGTACGGCTCGGGTGTACGCGTGGCCGTCGGCGCAGCG